>DATAVV010000408.1:0-22531 GCA_036267555.1 Streptosporangiaceae bacterium
TTGAAGCGGTGCACCTCGTCGATGAACAGCACGGTCTGGGTGCCGGTCAGCCCGAGTTCGGTGCGGGCCGTGTCGATCGCCGCCCGCACGTCCTTGACCCCGGCCGATACCGCCGACAGCTCGACGAACCGGCGCCGCGTCACCTGGCTCACCACGTAGGCCAGGGTGGTCTTGCCGGTCCCGGGCGGACCCCACAGCAGCACCGACATGGGCGCGTCGTGGTCGGTCACCTTGCGCAGCGGCGACCCGGCGGCGGTCAGGTGCCGCTGGCCGATCACTTCGTCGAGGGTCCGCGGGCGCAAGCGGACGGCCAGCGGCGCGGCCGCCTCGGCGGCGTCGCGCGCCGCCGCGTCGAACAGGCTGTCGGCCTGGCCTGATTCCGCTCTTGCCACGCCTTGACAGTATCCGCCAGCGCAACCTGGGCCGGCCGGGCGTGTTCGGCGGCCCGGCGGGCTCCCGGGCCGGCGGAGCCGGCGGCGCTCCTAGGCCGGCGGAGCCGGCGGCGGCGCCGGAACGGCGTCGATGCCCGCCTCCTTGCGCTGCGCGGGCGTGATCGGCGTCGGGGCCCCGGTCAGCGGGTCGAGCCCGGACGCGGCCTTGGGGAACGCGATCACGTCCCGGATCGTGTCGCGGCCGGTCAGCAGCATCAGCAGCCGGTCCCAGCCGAACGCGATACCGCCGTGCGGGGGCGGCCCGTACCGCAGCGCGTCCAGCAGGAAGCCGAACTGGGAGCTGGCCTCCTCGCGGGACAGCCCGATGACGTCGAACACCCGCTGCTGCATGTCGGGCCGGTGGATCCGGATCGACCCGCCGCCGATCTCGGTGCCGTTGCAGACGATGTCGTACGCGTCGGCCAGGGCCCCGGCGGGCTCGGAGGTGAACTTGTCCGCCCATTCCGGCAGGGGCGCGGTGAACGGGTGATGCACCGCGGTCCAGCCCCCGGTCCCGTCCTCCTCGAACATCGGCGCGTCCACGACCCAGGTGAAGGCCCATGCCTGCGGGTCGATCAGGCCGCAGCGCCGCCCGATCTCGAGCCGGGCCGCCCCGAGCAGCTCACGGGCGGTGCCGGCCGGCCCGGCGGCGAAGAACACGCAGTCCGACGGGCCGGCGCCCGCCGCGGCCGCGAGCCCGGCGCGCTCGACGTCGGACAGGTGCCGGGCGACCGGCCCGGAGTCCGACACCTCGCCTTCGGCGTCGATCAGCACGTAGGCCAGGCCCCTGGCCCCGCGGGCGCGGGCCCATTCCTGCCAGCCGTCCAGCTCCTTGCGGGTCTGCGCGGCCCCGCCGGGCATGATCACGGCGCCCACGTGCGGCGCCTGGAAGACCCGGAAGTCGGTCTGGGCGAAATACGAGGTCAAGTCCGACAGCTCACAGCCGAACCGCAGGTCGGGCTTGTCCGAGCCGAACCGGGACATGGCATCGGCGTAGGTCATCCGCGGTATCGGGCGCGGCACCTGGTATCCGGTGAGCTCGGACCACAGCCGCTGCACCAGGTTCTCGGCCACAGCCACGACGTCCTCGCGGGTGACGAACGACATCTCGATGTCGATCTGGGTGAACTCCGGCTGCCGGTCGGCCCGGAAGTCCTCGTCGCGGAAGCAGCGCACGAGCTGGTAGTAGCGTTCCAGGCCGGAGACCATCAGCAGTTGCTTGAACAGCTGCGGGGACTGCGGTAGCGCGTACCAGTTGCCGGGACGCAGCCGCACCGGCACCAGGAAGTCGCGCGCTCCCTCCGGGGTGGACCTGGTCAGGAACGGCGTCTCCACGTTCACGAACCCGTGCGCCCGCATCTCGTCGCTGACCAGGTAGGCCGCGTCCGACCTGGCCCGCAGCGCCGCCGCCATCTCGGGCCGCCTGATGTCGAGGTAGCGGTAGCGCAGCCGCGCCTCCTCGTTCAGGTCGGCCGCGCCCTCCACCGGGAACGGCAGCGGGTCGGACTCGGACAGCACCTCGATCTGCGCCGCCGCGACCTCGATGTCGCCGGTGGCCAGATCGGGGTTCTCGTTGCCCGCCGGCCGGCGCCGCACGGCCCCGGTGACCAGCACGCAGAACTCGGCGCGCAGGTCGTGCGCGATCTCGTCGGAGCGGAACACGACCTGCACCACGCCGCTGGCGTCCCGCAGGTCGATGAACACCACGCCGCCGTGGTCGCGCCGGCGGGCCACCCAGCCGGCCAGCGTGACTTCCTGTCCTTCGTCGGCAAGCCGGAGCGAGCCGGCCTCGTGCGTGCGGATCATCGTCACAGCCCCGTGGTCCGGCGCGCGCCGGGAATCGTCGGAACGGAGGGATCGGCGCCGCTGGCTTCGCCGAGCCCGGTCAGGTACGGATTGGAGCGGCGCTCGGCGCCGATCGTGGTGGCTGGCCCGTGCCCGGACAGCACCTCGGTCTCGTCGGGCAGCGGCAGGCACACCCGGGTCAGGCTGTCCAGGATCGTGGCGTAGTCGCCGCCGGGCAGGTCGGTCCGGCCGATGGACCCGGCGAACAGCAGGTCGCCGCTGAACAGCGTGCCGGGCTCGTCCGCGCCGGGCAGCCGGAACGTTACCGAGCCCGGGGTGTGCCCCGGCGCGTGGTCGACGATCATCTTGACGCCGGCCAGTTCCAGCTCGGCGCCGTCGGTCAGTTCCCTGACGTCGTCGGGCTCGCTGAACGTGATCCCGGCGAACAGACTCTGTCCCGGTGCCAGCGTCAGGCCCCGGGCCGGATCGGTCAGCAGTGCCCGGTCGTCGGGGTGGATGTAGGCCGGGATGTCCCTGGCGCCGCACACCGGGGCCACCGACCAGATGTGGTCGACGTGGCCGTGGGTGAGCACGACCGCGGCGGGCTGGAGCCGGTACCGCTCCACGATCTCCTCGATGCCCCGCTCAGCGTCCTGGCCCGGGTCGATGATCAGGCACTGCTCTCCGGGCGCGGCCGCCACCAGGTAGCAGTTCGCGGCGAAAGAGCCGGCCGGGAACCCGGCGATAAGCACGGCTGGCCTCCTCATGGCGGGCGCGGGTGGTGTCCCTACAGGCTATCGACGGCGGCCTCGCCGCGCGGTGGTGGGCCGGTCAGGACACAGTCAGGACGCGGTTGGTGCGGCGAACAGATAACGGCGGCGCCATCGGCGGCCGGTCGCAGGTACGATTCGCGAAGTTTCGCTGATCACTGTACCCGGCGGCGACAGGAGGAATGGACGGGTGGCGGGTAAGAAGGAACGCCAGCGCAAGCTGGCCAGGGAGCGCCTTGAGCGTCGACTGGCCCGGCAGGCCCAGCGGGAACGGCGTACGCGCCAGTGGACGATCGGCTTCACCGCTGGCATCGTGGTGATCGCCATCGCGGTGGGCGGCTTCTTCTTCGCGAACCGGTCCAAGGGCCCCGCGGCCTCGCCCAAGGCGAGCGCCAGCGCCTCCGCGACGCCGAGCCCCACGCCCTCGACCGTGGCCGAGCCCGCGACGCACTGCGCCTACGCCGCGAACCCGCCGGCCGCGCGCAAGGTCAGCGTCCCGTCGGCCACGCCGGACTACAAGGCGGCATACCAGGCCACGATCACGACCAACCGGGGCCCGGTCGTGATCGACCTGCTGAACAGCAAGGCCACCTGCACGGTGAACTCGTTCGTGCACCTGGCCGAGGCGGCCTTCTACAACCGGACCCCGTGCCCGCGGCTGACCACCTCCCAGGGCCTGTACATGCTGCAGTGCGGCGACCCGACCGGCAAGGGAACCGGCGGCCCTGGTTACGAGTTCGCCAGCGAGAACCTGACCGGGGCCACGTACCCGGCGGGCACGCTGGCCATGGCCAACACGGGCGCGCCGGACAGCAACGGCAGCCAGTTCTTCCTCGTCTACCAGAACTCGACGCTTTCGCCCGCCTACACGCCGTTCGGCAAGATCGTGAGCGGGCTTAATATCCTCCAGAATGTGGGCAAGCGGGGCTATGGGCCGCCGCTGAACTCCGCCGGCGGCGGAGCGCCCAAGGAAAGCGTCGAGATCGAGAGCGTGACGATCAAGAAGACATGACGGGAACGTTGTTGCCGGTCATGTACCGGGCAGGAGGTTCGCGGTGAGCACGGCCAGCGATGCTTGGGGCAGGGTTGCCGACGACGGCACTGTCTACGTGCGTACCGCCACTGGTGAGCGGGTGGTGGGCTCGTGGCAGGCCGGCAGTCCCGACGAGGCCCTGGCCTTCTTCAAGCGTAAGTTCGCGGCGCTGGAGACCGAGGTCGGCCTGCTGGAGCAGCGGATGACGACGACAGACCTGTCCCCCGCGCACGCCCAGGCGACGATCACCCGCCTGCTGGCGGCCGTGGCCGACGCGCATGCGGTCGGTGACCTCGACGGCCTGCGCGGCCGGCTGGAGTCCCTCACCGGCCTGGTCGATCACAAGCGCGAAGAGCACAAGGCCGCCCGCGAGCAGGCCCGCACCCAGGCCCACGAGGCCAAGGAGCGGATCGTGGCCGAGGCCGAGCGCATCGCGGCCGAGGCCACGCACTGGAAGATCAGCGGCGAGCGGATGCGCCAGCTACTCGACGAGTGGAAGGCCGCGCCGCGCGGCGACCGCACGATCGAGACCGCGCTGTGGAAGCGGCTGTCCGCGGCGCGCAACGCCTTCACCAAGCGCCGCAAGGCGTACTTCGCCGGGCTCGAGGAGGAGCGCGAGGAAGCCAGGGCGCGCAAGGAGAAGCTGGCCACCGAGGCCCAGTCGCTCGCTTCGTCGACCGACTGGGGGCCGACCGCGTCGGCCTTCCGTGAGCTCATGCGCTCGTGGAAGGAGGCCGGCCGCGCCGACCGCGGCGCCGAGGAAGAGCTGTGGACCCGGTTCAAGACCGCCCAGGACAGCTTCTTCGCGGCCCGCGGGGAGATCCTGCACGCCAAGGACGCCGAACTGCGCGACCACGCGGACGTCAAGACGCGGCTGCTGGCCGACGCCGAGAGGCTGGTCCCGGTCTCCGACCCGCGCGCGGCCCGGTCCGCGCTGCGCGGCATCCAGGAGCGCTGGGAGCAGGCGGGCGCGGTCCCGCGCGACTCGCACGAGCGGCTGGAAGGCGGCTTGCGGCGGGTCGAGGAAGCCGTGCGCAAGGCCGAGGACAACCAGTGGCGCCGGTCGAATCCGGAGGCGCTGTCGCGGGCCCGGGGCACCGTGGAGCAGATCCGCTCCGCGATCACCCAGCTCGAGCGTCAGCTCGCCAAGGCCCAGGAATCCGGCGACGCCACCGCCCAGCAGCGCGCCGAGGAAGCCATAGCCGCCCGCCGCTCCTGGCTGGCCGAAGCCGAACGCACCCTAGCCGACCTCTCCTAACCCGCCCCACCTCCTAACCCGCCACCGCGCCCCCCGCAAAAGCGGACCTTTTCATGATCTGGGTTTATGACGCGCGCATATCGCAATCCACCCAGATCATGAAACAGGGGCCGTCACCGGACGGCGCTCTTCCCCTGCGGGGGCAGGAATATACGCATATGGCCCAGTTATGAACGAGAGCGGGTCGGGCGAGCGCAAGCCGGACCAGGGGCAGCGGGGTCGCCGAGCGCAGGCCGCAACCGGTCTTGGGAGCTCAGGCCGCAACCGGTCATGGGAACTCAGGCCGCAACCCCGTCTTGAGGGCCTGAGGGCTAACGTCAATTCGTGAGGTTCCCGGGGCGGCGCCCCGGAGGCCGTCCGGAGGGTCGGCCGGAGGCTGGCCCGAACGGATGGCCTGACGGTTTCGAGGCGCCCCAGGCGCCGAGGCGGGGGGTTATAGGGGGGTCGTCCCCCCTAGGACAACAGCCAGCTACACCGGCCGCTAGTTGGTTACGCGGTACACGTCGTACACCCCGTCCACTGACCGCACGGCGCGCAGGACGTGGCCTAGGTGCTTGGGGTCGCCCATCTCGAAGGTGAACTTGCTGACCGCGACCCGGTCCCTGGTGGTGGTCACCGACGCGGACAGGATGTTGACGTGCTGGTCGGAGATCGCGCGGGTGACGTCCGAGAGCAGGCCGGTGCGGTCGAGGGCCTCGGTCTGGATGGCGACGAGGAACAGCGAGCCCTCGCGCGGCGACCAGTGCACGTTGACCACGCGTTCCGGCTCGGATTCGACCAGGTGCTCGAGATTGACGCAGTCGGCGCGGTGCACGGACACCCCGTTGCCGCGGGTGACGAACCCGGTGATGGAGTCGCCGGGCACCGGGGTGCAGCACTTGGACAGGCGCGCCCACACGTCGGCGGTGCCCTCCACGACCACGCCGGAGTCTCCGGCGGGTATCGGCTTGGACGCGCGGGTCAGCAGCGTGGTCTCGGCCAGGTCCTCCTGCGCGCCCGCGATGCCGCCGGCCGACTTGACCAGTTTGGCCACGACCGACTGCGCGCTCACGTGGCCCTCGCCGATCGCCGCGTACAGCGAGGACAGGTCCGCGTAGCGCAGGTCGTGGGCCACGGCGAGCAGCGCGTCGCCGCTGGCCAGCCGCTGCAGGGGCAGCCCCTGCTTGCGCATGGTCCTGGCGATCGCGGCCTTGCCGGTCTCGGTGGCGGCCTCCCGGCGCTCCTTGGAGAACCAGTGCCTGATCTTGTTCCGGGCCCGGGCGCTCTTGACGAACTGCAGCCAGTCCCGGCTCGGCGCGGCGTCCTGGGCCTTGGAGGTGAAGATCTCGACGGTGTCACCGTTGTTCAGCGCGCTTTCCAGTGCGACCAGGCGCCCGTTGACCCGGGCCCCGATCGTGCGGTGCCCGACCTCGGTGTGGATCGCGTAGGCGAAGTCCACCGGGGAGGCACCCTGCGGCAGCGCGATCACCTCGCCGCGCGGGGTGAACACGTAGACCTCGGCCGAGCCCAGGTCGAACCGGAGCGACTCGAGGAACTCGGCCGGGTCGGAGGTCTCCCGCTGCCAGTCCACTAGCTGGCGCAGCCAGGCCAGGTCCGCGGTGCCGCGCCCGCCGCCCCCGGTCGTCTCTTCCTTGTACTTCCAGTGGGCGGCCACGCCGTACTCGGCCCGGCGGTGCATGCCCCAGGTCCTGATCTGCAGTTCGACCGGCTTGCCCTCGGGGCCGATCACCGTGGTGTGCAGCGACTGGTACAGGTTGAACTTGGGCATCGCGATGTAGTCCTTGAACCGCCCGGGAACCGGGTTCCACCGGGCGTGGACCGTGCCGAGTGCCGCGTAGCAGTCGCGGAGCGAGTCGACGAGCACGCGGATGCCCACCAGGTCGTATATGTCGTCGAAGCCGACATTCCTGGCGATCATCTTCTGGTAGACCGAGTAGTAGTGCTTGGGCCGGCCGGTCACCCGGCCCTTGATCTTCGCCTCGCGCAGGTCGGCCGAGACCAGTTCGATGACATCCTGCAGGAACACGTCGCGGCGCGGCGCGCGCTCGGAGACCAGCCGGGCGATCTCGTCGTAGCGCTTGGGGAACAGGGTCGAGAACGCCAGGTCCTCGAGTTCCCACTTCACGGTGTTCATGCCGAGCCGGTGGGCCAGCGGCGCGAAGATCTCCAGCACCTCGCGTGACTTCTGCTCCTGCTTCTCGCGGGGCAGGTAGCGCAGGGTCCGCATGTTGTGCAGCCGGTCGGCGAGCTTGATCACCAGGACCCTGATGTCGCGGGACATCGCCACGACCATCTTGCGGACGGTCTCGGCCTGTGCGGCCTCGCCGTACTTGACCTTGTCGAGCTTGGTCACCCCGTCGACCAGGTTGGCCACGTCGTCACCGAACTCGCGGCGCAGTTCGGTCAGCGTGTACGCGGTGTCCTCGATGGTGTCGTGCAGCAGGGCCGCGCACAGCGTCTCGTGGTTCATGCCGAGTTCGGCCAGGATCGTAGTCACGGCGAGCGGGTGGGTGATGTAGGGATCGCCGCTGCGGCGCACCTGGCCCGAATGCTGCTGCGCCGCGACCTCGTAGGCGCGCTCGATGAGCCGCACGTCGACCTTGGGATGGGTCGCGCGCACGGTCTTGAACAGGGGTTCGAGCACCGGATTGGCGCCGCCGCCCCGAGGTGCTCCGAGCCGCGCCAGCCGGCGGCGGACCGCCGCGGTGCCCGCGGCGGCGGCGCTCGTGTCCCCGGTGGGGGCGGGCCGGGCGGGCCGGGGCCGTGGCGGCCGGGCGCCGTTGCGGGACCGGCCCGATGCGGACGGACGGGCGGGCCGGTTCCCGGGCGCCGGGGATCCGGCCGATGCCGCAGTGCGGGGGGCCTTGCCGCCGGCACCGGCCTCGGAACCGCCGGAGTCCGTCTCGCCCGTCTCGCCCGCAGCCTCGGTCCCAGGATCAGACTCAGGCTTGGCCTCGGTCGTGGCCTCGGTGTTGTCTTGCGCGGGCGCAGCCGCGACCGACGCCACCCCGTCCTCCGCCCCGAGCAGCTCGCGCGTGCCGCTTTCCGGCTGCTCTGCGTCGGCCTGGGTGACGTCAGTACCGGCTGATCGAGCCGTTACCACGTCACCGGCCACATAGGCTCCTCACCTTCGCCGAAGCGTCCAGTCTATCGGCGGCCGATTCGTGACGTGCCCGGCTCCTTGCCGTCCGTCACCCTGGCGCAGTGCTGTCGGTCACACCGAACCGATCACACCGTGAGCAGGGAGCGGACCTCGAAGCCGGGCAGCCTGGCCCGGCCGTCCAGGAATCCGAGTTCCAGCATGACCGCGATCGCGGCGACCTGGGCACCGCTGCGGCGGACCAGGCTCGCGGTCGCGGCCGCGGTGCCGCCGGTGGCGAGAACGTCGTCGACGACCAGGACCCGGTCCCCCGGCGCGAACGCGTCCGCGTGCACCTCGACGGTCGCGGTGCCGTATTCGAGCTGATATGACTCGGCGATCGTCTGGGCCGGGAGCTTGCCCTGCTTGCGGACGGGAACGAAGCCGGCCCCGAGACGACAGGCCACGGGCGCGGCCAGGATGAAGCCGCGGGCCTCGATCCCGACCACCTTGTCGACGTGACCGTAGGGGCCGGCCAGCGCGGTCACGACGGCGGCGAACGCGGGCCCGTCGGCCAGCAGCGGGGTGATGTCCTTGAACAAAACGCCCGGCTGGGGATAGTCGGGGACATCCCGGATCCTGCTGCTGATCAGTTCGGACAGGCCAGCGGTGCCGGCCTCGAGGGGACGACCCCCCCGGACCCCCCCGGAACCGGTCTGTCCCCCGGAACCGGCCGAGGCCGCGAGGCCACTGGACATTGGGGCGCCCTACCGGCGCTTCTTCTTGCCCGTCGGCCGGCGCTTGGCCGCGCTCGACCGCCTGGGCTGCTGGCGCGGCCCGGACCTGGCCCCGGAGGCGCCGGGGCGCACCGAGCCCGAGGCCGCCCGGCCCGCGGGGACGGGTTCCCCGGGAGCGGCGTCGGCGACGTCGGCGTCGGCCTCCTGGTCGTCGTAGTCGACGTAGTCGTCGTCCAGTTCGCCCGCGGCCAGGCCGGGTTCGCCGAGCGCCGGGCCGGCCGCGTCCGCCGTATCCGTAGCGGCAGTCGCGCCGGGCCCGGCGGGCTGCGTCTTCGCCGCCTTGGCCGCCTTCGCCGCCTCGGCCTGGGCCCGCCGCTGGGCCGCCCGGCCGCCGGATTCGCGCAGCGCGACGCGCTTGGCCAGCAGCCTGTACTCGCCTTGACGCTCCTTCAGGTCCGCGAGCACCGGGGTGGCGATGCAGATCGAGGAGTACGTGCCGGACAGCATGCCGACGAACAGCACCAGCGCGAGGTCCTGCAGTTCACCGGTGCCGAGCACGGTGATCGCCACCACGAGGATCGCGGCGACCGGCAGCAGCGCGATCAGCGAGGTGTTGATGGACCGGACCAGGGTCTGGTTCAGGGCCAGGTTGGCCGCCTTGCTGTAGGTGGTCCGGCCGGTGGCGAGCAGGCCCGCCGTGTTCTCCCGCACCTTGTCGAAGACGACCACGGTATCGTAGAGCGAGTAGCCGAGGATCGTGAGCAGCCCGATCACGGTGGCCGGGCTGACCTGGAAGCCGGCCAGCGCGTACACGCCCGTCGTGATCACGATGTCGTGGATCAGCGCGACGAACGCGGCGACGGCCATCCGCCATTCGAACGCGATCGACAGGTAGATCACGATCAGGATCAGGAACGCGATCAGCCCTTCGAGCGCCTTGTGCGAGATCTGGGTGCCCCAACTCGGCCCGACGAAGGTCGGGCTGACCGCGTTGGCGCCGCCGGTCACATGCAGGTCCTTGGCGATCGCGTCCTGGATCTTGGTCAGCGTGGCGTAGGGCACCTTGGCCGTCTGCACCCGCCACGAAGCGTTGTGACCGACCCCGACTTGCTGCACGATCGGGTCGTCGCCGCTGCCGGCGCCCTGGACCACCGACACGATCTGGCTGTTGGTGGCCCCGGGCGCCTTGAACTGGAAGACGGAACCGCCCTTGAAGTCGACGCTGTAGTTCAGCCCGAGGGTCGCCAGCGCGACGACGCTGATCACCAGGATCAGACCGGAGATCGAATACCAGATCTTCTGCCTGCCGACGAAGTCGAAGGAGACCTCGCCGCGGTACAGCCGGCCGCCGATGCTGCCGAGCCGGGACATCACGCCTCCTTCGGGTCGGTCCGGGGCCGGGCGATGGCCGGGGCGCTCGCCTGCGCCCCGCCGGGCTGCGGCCGGGGCGCCGGGCGCCTGCCGCCGCCGCGCCAGGGGGAACGCCTGCCGAGCCGGGCCGGGTCCAGGCCGGACAGCTTGTGCCCCTGGCCGAAGAACTTGGTCCGGGCCAGGATCGAGATCATCGGCTTGGTGAACAGGAACACCACGACGACGTCGACGATCGTGGTCAGGCCGAGCGTGAACGCGAAGTTCTGCACGTCGGTGACCGCGAACTTGTACAGCACCGCGGCGGCGATGAACGACACGGTGTCGGAGACCAGGATCGTCCGCCGGGCCCGCTGCCAGCCGCGCTCCACCGCGGTGCGCAGCGACTTGCCCTCCCGGACCTCGTCCCGCAATCGCTCGAAATACACCACGAACGAGTCGGCGGTGATGCCGATCGCGACGATCAGGCCGGCAATGCCCGCCAGCGACATGGCGAAGCTCTCGTAGTCGCTCAGCAGCACCACAGTCAGGTAGGACAGCAGCGCGGCGATGGCCAGGCTGGAGATCGCCACGATGCCGAGGCCCCGGTAGTACAGGAACGCGTAGACGACCACGAGCAGCAGGCCGACCAGCCCGGCCAGCAGACCCGTGTGCACCTGGGTGGCGCCAAGCTGGGCGGTAACCGACTGGGCCGACTCCTTCTGGAAGCTCAGCGGGAGCGCGCCGTAGTTCAGGACGTTGGCCAGGCTCTGCCCCTGGTTCTGGGTGAACGTGCCCTGGATCTGGGCCGTTCCGGTGTCCAGCACGGCCGCCATGTACGGCACGGCGACCGGGGTGCCGTCCAGCACGATCGCGAAGAAGTCGAGCTCCGACTTCGGCTGGGAGTTGGTCGCGTCGTAGTAGTTGTCGTACATCTTGGTGCTCAGCGCGCCGAACGCCTTGGCGCCCTCGCTGTTGAAGGTCAGGTTGACCCACCAGTTGCCGTTGGTCTGCAGGGTGGCGGACGACCCGCCCAGCTTGAGCATCTGGCCGGTCACCGTGGACTTGTCCAGCGCGTACTTCTGGCCCTGGTAACAGGTGACGACCTGGATATTCGGGTTGTCCCAGCTATTCGGGTTCCGGCCGTAGATCTGGGACTTCCAGTTCTTGTTGGCGCAGTTGAGCTCGTCGAACTGCTTCTTGACCGCGGCGGTGAGCAGGCTGGCGTTGCCCTGGCCCTGGGCGGTGGTGGACAGCCCCGACGCGCTCGCGGACGGGCTGGGCGAAGGGCTCGGCGACGGGGTGGCCGAGGCGCTCGGATTCGGCGAGGCACTGGCCTTCGGCGCGGCGGCGAGGCGCCGCGCGCTCGTGCTCAGGCCCTTGGTGCCCGAACCCGCGCCGGGCGCGCCGAGGGCCGACGACGACTTGCTCGGCGTCGGGACCGGCGTCGGCGTGGCCGACGGGGTCGGGGTGGCCGAAGGGGTCGCCGCGCTGGCCTCGTTGGGCGCGGTGAGCAGCACCTGCCGGAACCGCAGTTGAGCGGTGGTGCCGACCAGGCTGATGACCTGCTGCACCTGCTTGCCCGGCACCGTGACGTTGATCAGGTCGGTGCCCTGCGGCACCACGGTGGCACCGTTGAAGCCGGCCCCGTTGACGCGCTGGTTCATGATCGAGACAGCGGTGTTCATGTTCGACTGGAGCTCGCTGGCCGATATTCCCCCCTTGGGCGGGATCGCCTTCAGGGTCACGGTGGTGCCGCTGGACAGGTCGAGGCCGAGGCCGACCTTGAAGCGCTTGTGCCAGCCCGAGGGCTGGAACAGGGCGCCACCCAGGACGCCGATCAGCAGAATCACGATCAGCACGGCCAGCGCTGCGAGCAGGCGGCCCGGGCGGGACGTGGTAGTTGGGGGTGCCAATTCGGGACTGTCCTTAGCTCAGTCGGGACCTGCCGCGCCGTTAAACGTTCCGGTCCGGTTAAACGTTCCGGTCCTGCGGATCCCGGTCGCCGGCCTGGGTTTCGCCGGTGTCGGCCTGCCCATCGGCGACCGCGTCAGCGTCGGAACTGGAGTGGACGCTGCCGTTGGTGCTGGCGTGGCTGACCGTGTCGTGATCGGCCTCGTCCTCGGCGTCCGCGTCGGCTGGCTCGTCCTCAGGCTCCGCCGGCGGGGCATCGCCCATGCTGGCGTCCGGCGGCAGGGGCACGACCGCCCGCGCCATCACCCGGACGTGCACCCCGGGGGCTACCTCCAGCATGACGTCGTCGTTGCCCTCCACCGAGGTGATTGTCCCGTATATCCCGCTCGAGGTGCGGACCCGGGTGCCGGGCACGAGCGTGCTCTGCGCCTGCTGGGCCCGGCGCGCCCGGGAGCGGCGGGTCATCGTCATGTACACGAGCATGAACAGCACGACGATGATGAGGATGGGCAGCAGGCTGGTGCCCGACGACTTCGTCGCGGTCGCAGCGAGAATCATGTTCCCCATAGCGGGGCATCCTTCCAGTTGATATCGCAGTGGCCGACAGCCGACCGGTGCTTTGGGTCCGCCGTGAGGCCGGCACCAGCGCGGCGCGGCTGTCGTCAACCAACTGCCGAAGTGTAGCGGCGCGCGAGCACCCAACCAACAGGCTACGGGCTCTGAGCAATGATCGTGACCAGCCTGCGACCCGCCGTTACCGGGCGATAGCACCTCAGCCGAACAGGGTGGCGGGCCCTCCGGGGCCGGCCGGGGCCTCGGGCTGCGGGGCGACCAGGCCGAGCTGCTCCCAGGCCGCCGGGGTGGCCACCCGGCCGCGCGGGGTCCTGGCCATCAGCCCGAGGCGGACCAGGAACGGCTCGATCACGACCTCGACGGTCTCCGCCTCCTCCCCCACGGCCACGGCCAGGGTGGACAGGCCCACGGGCCCGCCGCCGAACCGGCGGACCAGCGCGAAGAGCACCGCCCGGTCCAGCCGGTCCAGGCCGTTGTCGTCGACCTCGTACAACTCGAGCGCGGCGCGGGCCACGGCCCGGTTCACGACGCCGTCGGCGCGGACCTCGGCGTAGTCGCGGACCCGGCGCAGCAGCCGGTTGGCGATCCGCGGGGTGCCGCGGGAGCGGCCGGCGATCTCGTCGGCACCGTCGTCGCGCAGCGCGACCCCCAGCAGCCCGGCCGACCGGCGCACGATGATGCCCAGTTCTTCGGGCTCGTAGAAGTCCAGGTGGGCGGTGAAGCCGAACCGGTCGCGCAGCGGCGCGGGCAGCAGCCCGGCCCGCGTGGTCGCCCCGACCAGCGTGAACGGCGCGATCTCCAGCGGGATCGTGGTCGCGCCCGGCCCCTTGCCCACCACCACATCGACCCGGAAGTCCTCCATGGCCAGGTACAGCATCTCCTCGGCGGGCCGGGCGACGCGGTGGATCTCGTCGATGAACACCACCTCGCCCTCGCTCAGCGTGGACAGCACCGCGGCCAGGTCGCCGGCCCGCTCGATGGCGGGGCCGCTGGTGATCCGCAGCGGCGCGCCCAGCTCGGCGGCGATGATCATCGCGAGCGTGGTCTTGCCCAGGCCCGGCGGCCCGGACATCAGCACGTGGTCCGGCGGCCGGCCGCGGCGCAGGGCGCCCTCGAGGACCAGCGAAAGCTGCTCGCGCACCCGGGCCTGGCCGACCACTTCGGACAGCCGCTTCGGCCGCAGGGCGCCCTCGATGACCCGGTCGTCGGCGTCGGCGACCGCCGACACCACCCGCTCCCCGGGCGGCGGCGAAGCTGGGCTTTCCCCGGCGTGGGGTTCGGTCACGTCCGCCCCAGGACCCGCAGCGCGGCCCGCAGGGCCACGGACACGCTCACGTCGGGCGCCGCGCCGTCGGCCGTCCCGTCGGCGGACGAGGCCAGCAGTTCCGGTTCGACCGCCGCGATGGCCTGGTCGGCGTCGCGGGCCGGCCAGCCCAGGTTCACCAGGCCGGCGCGGACCTGCTCGCGCCAGGGCGCGGCTCGGGTCCCGGCCGGGCCGCCGCCGGCCGGCGCCGCGGCCACGGCGCCGTACTCGCCCGGCGAGCCGAGCCGTCCGGCCAGTTCCAGCACGATCCGCTGCGCGCCCTTGCGGCCGATGCCGGGCACCGCGGTCAGCGTGGCCAGGTCTTCGGCGGCCACGGCCCGGCGCAGCGCGTCCGGGGTGAGCACGGCCAGCATGGCCAGGGCCAGCCGGGGTCCCACCCCGCTGGCCGTCTGCAGCAGTTCGAAGGTGTTCCGCTCGTCCTCGCCGGCGAACCCGTACAGGGTCAGCGCGTCCTCGCGCACGACCAGCGAGGTCGCCACCCGGGTGCGCTCGCCCGGGCGCAGCCCGGCCAGGGTGCCCGGGGTGCACTGCACGAGCAGCCCGACGCCGCCGACGTCGATCACCGCGCCGTCGGGCGCCACCGCGGACACGGTCCCGTCCAGGTGCGCGATCATGGTTTGCCCTCCTGTCTGGGCCTGCCGGCCGTCACGGCTCCGCCTCCTGTCTGGGGCCCGCCGGCCGTCACGGCGAGCCGTTCCAGGCTGTGTTCCCGCGGGCGGCCGCGGCGAGCCGGCGCTGGGCGGAGCCGCGCCACAGGTGGCAGATGGCCAGCGCCAGCGCGTCGGCGCAGTCGGCGGGCCGCGGCGGGTCGGCCAGCGACAGCAGGCGGGACACCATCTGCGTCACCTGCGCCTTGTCCGCCCGGCCGTTGCCGGTGACCGCGGCCTTGACCTCGCTCGGCGTGTGCAGGGCCACGGGCAGGCCGCGGCGGGCCGAGCACACGATCGCCACGGCCCCGGCCTGCGCCGTGCCCATCACCGTCCGCACGTTGTGCTGGCTGAAGACCCGCTCGACCGCGACCGCGTCCGGCTGGTACTCGGTCAGCCAGCCCTCGACCTGCTCGTCCAGGGCGAGCAGCCGCAGGCCGATGTCGTCGTCGGCGCTGGTCCGCGCCACCCCGGTGGCCACCAGCCGCAGCGGGCGGCCCGGTGCGCCCTCGATGACCCCGAAACCGCACCGGGTCAAGCCGGGATCCACGCCGAGCACGCGCATCTGGCCACCATCCCGGTCGCTGACGAACATCTGTTCGGACGCGACATTACCGCCTCAGCGGCGGCCGCACCGCGTTACCGCCCGGCGTGTCGCCACCCGCCGTAGCCAGGTTGACAAGCCACAGCTTTAACGCGGCACGGTCAGAAGTCCTGGAGCATGAAGGCGGGCCCGGCGAAGGCGGCGTCGAGCGCGTCGTCGGCGCGGGCGTCGCCGCCGGCAGCCAGGCCGGCCCGGCGCAGCGTGGCCATCGGCACGCCCGCGTAGAGCGCGGCGAAGCCGCGCGCCCCGAGCGTGACCGGGCCGGGGGCGCCAGGCGAGGCCGGGTGCCGCGTTACGGATGAATCCGGGTTGAGCGATCCGTGGCCGCCGCCGACTTCCAGCCGCCACGGCCCGTCGTTGGCGGGGACCGGCCCGTCCTCGATCCGCAGGGACACGGCCGCCTCGACCGCCGCCGGGAAGCCACGGCCGGCCACGGCCGCCGCCGCGTCCACGACCCGCAGCATCCACGGCTCACGGACCGCGAGGCCGACGTCGGCCTCGCGGGTGAGCCAGGCCACCGGGTCGGCGGCGGGCACGATCGCGCGCACCAGGCGGGCCTGGGCGGCGTGCGACGCGACGACCGACCAGAGCGCCCTGGTCGTCTCCTGCGACGCGGCGAGCAGGCAGTCGACCTTGATCTCGCGCTCACGGTAGGAGCCGTGCCAGCGGTAGGCCAGGAAGCCGTCGGGCGCGAGGTAGCAGAAGTCGTTGTCGTCGCCCAGCGACCAGTGCGCGAACGTCTCGGCGTCGAAGCTGCCCGGCCCGTGGCAGCGCGACGATTCGTACACCGCATCGAGGACCGCGATCGCCTCCGCCGCGTCTTGCGGCCCGGCCCGGCGCAGCGCCGGCCGGGGGCCGTCCGGCGGCGGCAGCGCGGCCAGCGACCGGGTCGGGATCACCGCCTCGTGCACGTCCCCCGCCAGTTCCCAGCCCAGCGACCGGTACAGCGGCGTGGTCGCGGGAAACAGCACCGACAGGGCGTATCCGCGCTCGGCGATCACCCGCAGCAGTTCGGTCATCAGCGCCCGGCCGATGCCGCGCCCGCGCTCCTCGGGCGCGACCTTGACCCCGCCCACCCCCGCCATGCGCAGCGGCCGGCCGTGCCACCACTGACGCATGTCGTGGAACATGGCGACCGCGACCGCCTGCGGGCCGTCGAACGCGCCGAGGGCACGGCCGGTGCCGAAGACCGCGCGGGCGTCGGCCAGGCGATCCTCCCTTTCCGCCGCGTCCACCGGGCCGAACGCCCGGCGCGCCAGGGCGACCTCGATCTCGGGGTCGTCCTGGGGTCCCAGCGGGCGGATGTCCACCGTCAGCCGAGGCTCGCCATGACCTCGTCGGACACCGAGTAGTTCGCGTAGACGTCCTGCACGTCGTCGGAATCCTCGACGGCCTCGATCAGCCGGAACACGCGCTTAGCCTGATCCTCGTCCAGCGGCACCTCGACCGATGCCAGGAACGCGGCCTCGGCGGACTCATAGTCGATCCCGGCCTGCTGCAGTGCCTGGCGCACCGTGACCAGGTCGGTCGCCTCGCTGACCACCTCGAACGACTCGCCCAGGTCGTTGACCTCCTCGGCGTCGGCGTCGAGGACCGCGCCGAGCACGTCATCCTCGGTGAGCCCGCCGGACTTGGCCACGATCACGACGCCCTTGCGGTTGAACAGGTACGAGACCGAGCCCGGGTCGGCCATCGAACCGCCGTTGCGGGTGAGCGCCGTGCGCACGTCGGCCGCGGCCCGGTTCCTGTTGTCGGTCAGGCACTGCACCAGGACCGCGACCCCGCCCGGGGCGTAACCCTCGTAGGTGATGGTCTCGTAGGCGGCGCCGCCGGCCTCGAGCCCCGCGCCGCGGCGGACGGCCCGGTCGATGTTCTCGTTCGGGACGGAGTTCTTCTTCGCCTTCTGGATGGCGTCGTACAGCGTGGGATTGCCGGCCGGGTCGCCGCCGCCGGTCCTCGCGGCCACCTCCACGTTCTTGACCAGCTTGGCGAACAGCTTGCCCCGTTTGGCGTCGACGACGGCCTTCTTGTGCTTGGTGGTTGCCCACTTGGAATGGCCGCTCATGATCGTTCCCTTACCATGTCTACAAAAAGCTGGTGAATGCGCAGATCCGGCGTGAGCTCGGGGTGAAACGCGGTGGCTAGCGCCGGACCCTGGCGGACCGCGACGATCCTACCCGTGCGGGCCTCGGTCGCGACGATCTCGACGCCGTCGCCGGTCTGCTCGACCCAGGGGGCCCGGATGAAAACGGCCCGGAAATCGGGTCCGGGCAGGCCGGCCAGGGCAATGTCGCTCTCGAACGAGTCCACCTGGCGGCCGAACGCGTTGCGCCGCACCGTCATGTCGATACCGCCGAACGACTCCTGGCCCGCGATCCCGTCCACGACCCGGTCGGCCAGCATGATCATCCCGGCGCACGAGCCGAACGCGGGCATGCCGGCGTCGAGCCGCTTGCGCAGCGGCTCGACCATGTCGAAGATCACGGCGAGCTTCCAGATCGTGGTGGATTCGCCGCCGGGGAGCACGAGACCGTCCACGTCGTCGAGTTCCTCCGGGCGGCGGACCGGCACCGGGCGCGCGCCCGCCGCGCGCAGCGCGGCGAGGTGCTCGGCCACGTCTCCCTGCAAGGCGAGCACGCCGATGGCCGGGCCCGGCGCCGAGGCGGGGGTCCGGCCGGTGTCGCGGGAGACGGTCACGTGTCATCACTCCAGGCCCTGATGGGGTTTGACCCGAGATTAGGTCTACTACCACAACGCGGTCAGGCGCCGCGGTCTTCCCCGGGCCGGTCGGTGGGCACACCTAGCGCCATGACACACGCCTGGACGCCCAGCGGGGGCCCGCCGATGCTCGGCCGGCCCGGCAGTGGCCTGGTCACCCTGCTCGAAGAGACCACGTTCTGCATCAGCGAGGCGTCCGGTGACATCGTGCCAGGCGCCGCGCAGGGGCTGTTCTTCCGGGATACCCGGTTCGTCAGCCGGCTGGAGCTACGGCTGGACGGCGACCTGCCCGAGCCGGTGGCCGTGCAGCCCACCGACCCGTTCGCCTGCACGTTCCTGGCCCGGCGGGCGCCGGGACCGAACAAGGCCGACAGCACGCTGCTGGTGATCCGCAGGCGGTACGTGAGCAACGGCATGCGCGAGGACATCACGCTGCGCAACCTCGGCCGGGAACCGGCCGCGGCGCACGTCACGCTGGGCGTGAGCGGCGACTTCGCCGACCTGTTTGAGGTCAAGGAGGGCCGGGCGGGCGACGGGCGAGGGCAGGCCGATGAGGGCGGACGGGGGCGGGAGGGCGGACGGGGGCGGGAGCGGGAGGATGATGCCGACGACCTGGACGTCCGGGCCGCGGACGGGACCCTGCGGCTGCGCTGCCGCCGCGGCGCCAACGAGGGCCTGCTCACGGTCACGGCCACCGGTGACCCGCTGGCCGCCCCGGGGCTGCTGACCTGGCAGGTGGTCGTACCGACCGGGGCTTGCTGGACCGCTTCGGTGCAGGTCACGCCCACCCTGGACGACGATGAGGCGGCCCCGCGCTACCCGGAGGGCGAGCCGATCGAGCGCAGCGCCCCGGCCAGGCGGCTGGCTAGCTGGCGCCGCCGCAGCCCGCTGCTGATCACCCCGGACGAGCGGGTGGCCGCGACGTTCGCGACCAGCGCCGAGGACCTGGGCTCGCTGCGCATCTTCGGCCGCGGCGGGACCGAGGAGTCCGAGCACGAGGTCATCGCGGCCGGGGCGCCCTGGTTCATGACGCTGTTCGGCCGGGATTCGCTGATCACCTCGTGGATGATGCTGCCGCTCGACCTGTCCCTGGCCCTGGGCACGCTGCGGACGCTGGCCAGCCTGCAGGGCGAGCGGGAGAACCCGCTGACCGAGGAGCAGCCCGGGCGGATCCTGCACGAGACCAGGTCGGGCCGGGACGCGACGCTGGCCCTGGGCGGCGGGAGCGTGTACTACGGCACCGCGGACGCCACGCCGCTGTTCGTGATGCTGCTCGGCGAACTGGCCCGCTGGGGCCTGCCCCGCGAGCAGGTCGACGAACTGCTGCCGCACGCCGACCGCGCCCTGGACTGGATCGCCCGTTTCGGGGACCGGGACGGGGACGGGTTCGTCGAGTACCTGCGCGCCACCGACCAGGGCCTGGTCAGCCAGGGCTGGAAGGACTCCTTCGACGGCATCACGTTCGCCTCCGGGCAGATCGCCGAGCCGCCGATCGCGCTGGCCGAGGTCCAGGGCTACGTGTACGCGGCCTACCTGGCCCGGGCGCATTTCGCGGCCGAACGCGGCGACGCGGAACTCGCGCGGCACTGGTCGACCCGGGCGGACAAGCTGCGACGCGACTTCAACCGGGCGTTCTGGCTGCCCGAACGCGGGTGCTACGCGCTCGGCCTGGACGGCGACAAGCGCCCGATCGACGCCCTCGGCTCCAACATGGGCCACTGCCTGTGGACCGGGATCGCGGACCGGGACAAGGCGGCCCAGGTCGCCCAGCACCTGGTCTCGCGGCCGATGTTCACCGGGTTCGGGATCAGGACCCTGGCCTCGAGCGAGGGCGCCTACAACCCGATGAGCTACCACAACGGGTCGGTGTGGCCGCACGACAACGCGATCTGCGCGGCCGGGCTCATGCGCTACGGGTTCGTGCCCCAGGCCCAGCAGGTGGCCACTGGGATCCTGGAGGCGGCCGACCGGTTCGGGGGCCGCCTGCCCGAGTTGTTCTGCGGGTTCGACCGGGGTGACTTCGCCGCCCCGGTGGGCTACCCCACGTCCTGCTCGCCGCAGGCCTGGGCGGCGGCCGCGCCGTTCCTGCTGCTGCGGACCCTGCTGCGGTTCGACCCGGCGGTGCCGTCGGGCAAGGTCTGGTGCGCCCCCGAGGTGCCCGCCCGGCTGCTGCCGCTGCGGGTCGAGGCGCTGCACATCGCGGGGGGCACGGCCTCGGTGGAGGTGACGCGGCGCGGCTGGCGGGTCGACGGCCTGCCGTCCGGGCTGAAGCTGATCAAAAAGCCCCGCAGCCCGCTGACCACCACGGGGCGGCTCGCGGGCCCCGGCCCCAGGTTCGGCTGGCGCCAGCGCTCTGACGTGCGGCGATAACCCCGCAAACCGGTCGCGCGTTGCCCACGAAGCGGCCGCACTAACCGCCGTCCGCTGACCGCGAACCGGCGCCCGCGGCGCCGCGCACGACGTTTCTGCCCAGATGGGAGCGGGAAGATCATTTTGCGGGCTGGGCACAAGAATGCCGCCCGGGTCGGGGGCGCGCAGACATAGGAGGAATGCATGTCCTCGGCAGCGTTCATACCTGATTGCGCGGAAAAACTACGCATCGCGATGGTCGCACCACCCTGGTTCGAGGTTCCTCCGCCGGCGTACGGCGGCGTGGAGGCGGTGGTCGCCGACCTGGTCGACGACCTCACCGCGCGCGGCCACGAGATCACCCTGATCGGCGCGGGCAAGCCATTGACCGCCGCCCACCGGTTCATCCCCCTCTGGGACGCTCCGCCGAGCGAGCGGCTCGGGGAGCCGTTCCCCGAGGTGGTGCACGCCGCCCGGGTCGCCGAGGTGCTCGACGACCTCGACGTCGACGTGGTCCACGACCACACGCTGGCCGGGCCGCTGCTCGGCCGCGGCAGCCGGGTGCCCACGGTCATCACCGTGCACGGGCCGGTCACCGGCCAGGAGGGCGAGTACTACCGCGCGCTGGGCCGGTCGGTCCGGATGGTCGCGATCTCCGAGGCGCAGCGCTCGCACGCGCCCGAACTGCCCTGGGCCGCCACCGTGCACAACTCGGTCCGGGTCAGCACGTTCCCGTTCCGGGCGGAAAAAGAACCGTTCGTCCTGTTCCTGGGCCGCATGAACCCGGACAAGGGCCCGCACCTGGCCATCGACGCGGCCCGGGCCGCGGGCCTGCCGATCGTGCTGGCGGGCAAGTGCAGCGAGCCGGCCGAAAAGGCCTACCTCGAGCGGGAGATCAAGCCCCGGCTGGGGCCGGACACCGAGCTGTTCGGGGTGGCCGACGCCGGCGCCAAGCGGGATCTGTTGTCGCGCGCCTGCGCGATGCTGTTCCCGATCCGCTGGGAGGAGCCGTTCGGCCTGGTCATGATCGAGGCCATGGCCTGCGGCACGCCCGTGGTCGCGCTGCGGCGCGGATCGGTGCCGGAGATCGTCGTCAACGGCGTGACCGGGATCGTCAAGGATGACCCGGCCCAGCTTCCGGAGGCGATCGAGCTGGCCCGGCGCCTCGACCCGGCCGCGTGCCAGGCCCACGTGGCGACCCGGTTCACCACCGAGCTGATGGCCGCCCGCTACGAGGACGCCTACCGGCGCGTGCTGGCCGAGAAGGCCCTGGCCACGGGCGCGAGAGGCCTGGCCGGCCAGGCCGCGCGGCGGCCGGTGGCGACCCGGCGGCCCGCGGCCAGCCCGGCCTCGCTCGCGGCGCGGCCGGCGTCACCAGCCCCGGCTGGCGTAGCGCTGCTCCGGCGCGAGCGTGTCGAGGTTGATCCCGACCATGGCCTCGCCAAGGCCCCTGGACACCTTGGCGATGACGTCGGGGTCGTCGTGGAAGGTGGTCGCCTTGACGATCGCCGCGGCCCGGGCGGCGGGGTCGCCTGACTTGAAGATCCCGGAACCGACGAAGACGCCTTCCGCGCCGAGCTGCATCATCATCGCGGCATCGGCCGGCGTGGCCAGGCCGCCCGCGGTGAACAGCACCACGGGCAGCCTGCCCGCGGCTGCCACCTCGGCGACCAGCTCGTAGGGGGCCTGCAGGTCCTTGGCGGCGCTGAACAGCTCCTGGGCCGGCAGCGCCGCCAGTCGGGCGATCTCGCCCCGGATGCCGCGCATGTGCCGGGTGGCCTCGACGACGTTGCCGGTCCCGGCCTCGCCCTTGGACCTGATCATCGCGGCGCCCTCGGTGATGCGCCGCAGCGCCTCGCCCAGGTTGGTCGCGCCGCACACGAACGGCACCGTGAAGTCCCACTTGTCGACGTGGTGCGCCTCGTCGGCCGGGGTCAGCACCTCGGACTCGTCGATGTAGTC
>DATAVV010000409.1:0-6720 GCA_036267555.1 Streptosporangiaceae bacterium
TACGAGCACTACCGGCGCGCCGCGAAGTCCACCGCCAGCATCGCCGAGCAACGCTACCTGGAGTCCCGGGCCAGCCGGTTGCGACCGTAGTTTCCGCCCGGCTCCGGCGTAGTTTGCAAATGCAAGCACCAGGCGCGAGACTGAAATCATGAGCCCGGTGAATGTCCCTTCGATCGGGGCCTACATTCGTGAGCAACGCGAGCAGGCCAAGATCTCGCTCCGCCAGCTAGCCCAGGCCGCGGGGGTCTCCAACCCGTACCTGAGCCAGATCGAGCGGGGCCTGCGCCGCCCGAGCGCCGACATCCTGCAGCAGATCGCGCGCGGCCTGCGCATCTCGGCCGAGGCTCTGTACGTGCAGGCGGGGTTCCTGGAGGACCGGCCGCCCGATGCGGGCGTGCGGGACGCGGTGCTCAGCGACCCGGAACTCAACGAGCGGCAGAAGCAGATGCTGCTCGAGATCTACGAGTCGTTCCGCAAGGAGACGGAGGCGGCCCGCACCGTGCTGGTCGGTGAGACCGTGGCGGACGACGACGCGGCCGGGGACAGCTGGATCGGTGAGGAGTCGCCCGACGGCCTGTGGCCGGAGGCCCAGGCTCAGGCACAGGAAAAGAACCAGGCCCGGGAACCGGCATCCGGCCCGGAACCGGACGGCCCGCAGGGGCCACGGACCCGGGACCGCCGGTCCGTTACCGAGCCCAGGCAGAACCGGGTAGCGTGACGTTGTGATCTACAGTCATCCGGCCGCACTCTCCGTGCTGGACTGGTTTTTCGAGGCGCTGGCCATCGCCGCGCTCGGGTTCGAGGGGTTCGCGTTCGTCGACGCGATCCGCAGGCCGGGCCAGGCCTTCGTGGCGGCCAGCAAGCAGACCAAGCCGCTCTGGCTGGTCATCACCGGCGTGGCCACGGCGATCGGCATCGGCACCGCGGCCAGCGGCAGCTTCTCGGTGGTCGGCATCCTGTCCGTGGTCGCGTTCGTGGCCGCGGCCATCTACCTCACCGACGTCCGGCCCCGGGTCAGGGAGTTCCGCGGCGGCGGCGGAAGCGGGACGCGCATGGGCCCGTACGGGCCGTGGTGACGGCCTGGCGCACGCACCGGCTCGAGCTTGACGACCAGACCCTGCGTGAGTGGGACGCGACCGTCCTCGACGCGGGCCAGGACGGGATCGTGCTCGACCGGTCGGCGTTCTACCCCGGCGGCGGCGGCCAGCCTCCCGACCACGGCGTGCTGCTCTGGGGCGGGGTGCAGACCCGCATCGAAGGGGTCAGGAAGGGCGATGAGGAATACCTCATCCCGGCCGGGGGCGACCCGGTGCCCCCGCCCGGCACCGCGGTCAGGGGCGCGCTGGAGGACGAGCGGCGCACGGCGCTGATGCGCACCCACTCCGGGCTGCACGTGCTGTGCGGGGTCGTGTTCCGCGACTACGGGTCGCCGGTCACCGGCGGCAACATGGAGCCGTTCACCGCCCGCATGGATTTTGACCTGCCCGAGGTGCCCGCCGGGTTCAAGGAGTCGGTCGAGGCCGCCTGCAACACCGAGATCTCCGCCGGTCGGCCGATCGACGTCCGGACCCTGCCCCGCGCCGAGGCGCTGGCCATCCCGGACATCATCCGCACCGCCACCAACCTCATCCCCGATGACGTGCCCGACGTCCGCATCGTGGACATCGTGGGCCTGGACCAGCAGGCCGACGGGGGCACCCACGTCGCGTCGACCAGCCAGATCGGCAAGATCCAGGTCCTGAAGGTGGAGAACAAGGGGAAGGGTTTCCGCCGGCTCCGCATCCGGATCGCCGACTGAGTTCAGCCTTAACGCGGCGCCCGGGTACCCAAGTGCCGCGTTAAGGCCGAACTAGAAGGGGATCGTCAGGAACGTGGCCGGGATCGCGACGGTCGCGGCGGCGGCGATGGCCACCAGCGCCAGGGCCCCGGTCGACAGCTTCGGGTCCGGCCGCAGCAGCCGCGAAACCCGCGCGGCCACCTGGCCGTCGGCGGCGGCCAGGGCCCCGGTCGGGGCGACCGACCCGCCCGCGGCGCCGACCCGGAGCAGGGCGGTCGCGAGTTCGCGCGCTGGCCGGTGCCGCAGCGCCCGGTCGTCGGCGAGCATCTCGACGAGCATCTCGACCGCGGCGTAGGCCTCGCGGGCCACGCCGCACCAGCGGAAGGCCCGCAGCAGCGCGGTGAACGGCAGCAGCACCAGGTCGTGCCGCTCCCTGAGGTGGGCGCGCTCGTGCGCGAGCACCGCGGCCAGTTCGGCCTGGTCCAGCAGGTCCAGGGCGCCCGCGCTGATCACGATGCGGGAGCGGAGCCCCGGCACGCAGTAGGCGGTCGCCGCCGGGTGGTCGACGACCAGCGCCCCCGGGACCTTGGGATCGCCGTACGCGAGCAGGCTCAGCAGCAGGCGCTGGCGGCGGCGGGCCCGCACCGCCCCGGCCGAGGCGGCGACCAGGATCCAGCAGAGCACCAGCAGCAGGACCAGGCCCGCGGCCAGGGCGAGCAGTCGCAGGCCCTGGAGGCCGGCCAGCAGGGGCCGGGTCCGCGCCGCGGCGAAGGTCCCGTCCAGCATCCGGGAACCGAGCGCGAGCGCGCCGCCCGCCGGACCGGAACTCCCGTCCGCCGTTCCCAGCGCGGTCAGCGCGCCGACCGCGGCCACGCCCCAGCCCAGGCCGAGCGCCTGCCAGAGCACGATCGCGGCCGCGGGCGACCTACGAGGCCAGCGCGCCGCCGCCAGGGCCGACCCGGCCGGGATGCAGGCGACGGCGAAAGCGGCCAGGACGAACGCCGCGGGGCGCACTTTGGGTCACTCCCCGGCGCTGCCGTTGACGCTGCTGCTGTCGAGCGCCTCCAGGGCCCGGCGCAGCGCCGTGGCCTCGGTCTCGGACACGCTGCGGGCGAACCGGGCCAGGGCCGCCTGGCGGTCCCCGGTCTGTTCGAGCGCGTTCAGCATGAGTTCGGTCACGTAGGCTTCCCGGGTTTCGGCCGCCCGGTAACGCCAGGCGCGGCCGTCTCGCTCCCGGCGCGCGAAGCTCTTCTTAGCGAGCCGGTCCAGAACTGTCATTACCGTTGTGTGCGCTAGGTCGCGCTCGGTGAGGCTACCACTGACCTGCCGGACCGTGAGCGGAACCTCGCTTTCCCAGAGGATGTCCATGATCGCGCGTTCGAGCTCGCCAAGACGATTCACTCCGTCACTGTACCCAGACGATTCCGTCTCTAGTGTTACCGGCGACCCCGTTGTCACCGCAGTCTCATTGGCGCCCGCTTTGTTTACCTCAGATGGGATTGCGCGGGCGGGCATAACGGGGCATGCTGACCGCTTGATGGCGCAGTACGGGCCGCCAGAACTGGCGGTGATGGCCCGGGGCACACAAGCCGCCGGGCCCGCGATGACGGCGCTGCGGGCCGTTGGGGCCTCGACCGCGTCCATTATCCGCTGCCTGGGTATCGCCTACACGCTCGGGCAGCTAGCCATCTGGCACTCGTTCTTCGCCGCCAACCCGTGGCGCCTGGTCGGCCCGGTCATCGCGATGGCCTGGGGGGCGGCGGTCGTGGTCTACCTCTCGCGCCGCAGGCCAGGGTGGGCGCCGGCGGCCGTCGATTCCGGCGTCTACATCGGCCTGGCGCTGGGTGCCGGCTGGTGCGTGCCGGCCGCCATGCGCGGCGACGGTTCCAACTGGCTGTACATCGTGATGCTGGGCCAGCTTGTCGCGCCGGCCTGGTTCTCGCCCATCGTGGTCTCGGCGCCGCTGGCGCTCGCCACGGTCGCGGCCTACTACGTCGGCGCGGTTATGGCCCCCCACGTGAGCTCCGGGGACGGGGCGCCGCTGGCGGCCACCGTCATGCTGCTGGCCATCGCGGCCGCGGCCTGGGCCGGGCGCCGGCTCCTGGTCCGCCGGGCCTCCGGGGCGGACATCGCCCTGGAGCAGGTCGACGTCGAGTCCCGCGCGCACTACGTCGACCTGACCCGGCACACCGAACGCCGCGAGCACGAGCGCATGCTGCACGACACCGTGCTCAACACGCTGACCGCGCTCGCCCGCGCGGACCCGGCCGACGTCGGCGCCGGCGCGGCGGGACCGGCGGCGGGGGCTGTCGCGGCGGGAGCGGCGGGAGTTGTCGCGCAGTGCCGCCGCGACGTCGCGCTGATGGAGCGCGCGCTGGCCGGCCCGAACGACGCCGGCGTGGCGCTGGCGGGCCTGGACGGCGGGCGCCCGGGCGGCCGCGGGCTGGCCGCGGGCATCGCCGCGGTCGCCGCCGAGTTGCGCGACCGCGGCCTGCGGGTCAACGTCGAGATGAGCGGCGGGCCCGGCCCGGCGGTGCCGCCGCCCGTGGCCACCGCGCTGACGCACGCCGCGCGCGAGGCCCTGGTCAACGTGCTGCGCCACGCGGGCACCGGCGAGGCCTGGGTCACGGTGCGCCCGGCCGGCCGGGACGAGGCCACAGCCGAGGGCGCGGTGGTGACCGTGCGGGACGCCGGCGCGGGATTCGATACCGGCCGCGTCGACGCGTTGCGGCTAGGGCTGCGCCGGTCGATCGCCGAACGGGTCGACGACTGCGGCGGGCAGGCGACCATCAGGTCGGCACCGGGTGAGGGCACGCTGGTGACCCTCCGATGGGACGGGCCGGCGCCATGGTGAACGGCGGGGCTTCGGGTCACGGCGCAGTGGGTTACGGCGTGGTTTCTGGTGAAGCGGTTTCTGGTGAAGAGGCCGAACGCGGCGACGCGGTCGTTCTGGAGTACGCCTCGGGACTCCCGCGCATCTTCGGCATGCTGGTGGTCATCTGGCAGCTCGCGCTGCTGATCCAGATCGTCAGCTACCGCCACGAATACCGGCAGACCTGGGCGGCGTTCGCGGTGTGGTTCGGCCTGGTCGGGGTCGCGTTCTGGCTCGTGCCCCGGACCCGGGCGGGCGGGCTGACCCGGCGCGACTCGGCGCTCGCGATCGCGCTCGCGATCTTCGCGGTCTGCATGCTCGGCTGGGAACACCGGCTGCGCGGGGCCGAGAGCTCGGTGGACTGGTCGGTGTTCGGGACAAGCTGGCTGCTGGCCCTCGTGGCCGTGAGCCGCCCGGCCTGGGAGTGGATCTGCGGCGCGGTGTCCGTGATGATCGCGCACATCGCGTTCGACTACGAGGTCGTGGGCGTGAACGCGCTCAGCATCGCGCGCACCGTGGGCAGCGTGAACGCGCTGGTGGTGCTGCTGGTCATCTTCGCGGCACTGCAGCCGACCGTGCGCACCCATGCCCGGCTGGCCACCCAGCGCGTGGCGCTGGCCAGCCGGTCGGCCGCGGAGCGGGCCGCGGCCGCCGCGGTGCGCGAGGACCGCCGGGAGCGGCTGGCCCTGCTGGAGGTCGGGGCCCTGCCGCTGTTGCGCGGGATCGCGGACGGGACGCTGGACCCGGCCGCCCCGGAGGTACGCGAGCAGTGCGCCCGGCACGCGGCGACCATGCGCCGCGCCCTGGTCGACCAGTCGCCGACCGGGGCCGGGCTGCTGGCCGGGCTCGGGCCAGCGCTGACATCGGCGCGGGAACACGGCGTGCCGGTGGAGGTGCAGGTGGTCGGGGACCCCGGGGCGCCCGCGCCCAAGGTGGCCCGCGCGGTCCGGGATGCCGTGGCCAGCCTGGTCAGCGCGCTCCCGCCGCAGCCGGTGCTGCTCACGGTCCTCGCTTCGGGTGTGGATGTGGAGCTGTACGTGGCGTTCGAGCAGCCGCCGCGGACCCCCGCCGACCTGGCCCGCCTGGGGGCACAGCTGCCCGCGGCCGCGGGCTGGAGCGCATCGGTGGACGTCAGCGAGGCCGGTTCGGGCTGCCTCGAGATCCGCTGGAGTAACGCGGCGGCCGGGCCCGGCGCTGGGTCAGCGGTGCCAAGATCAGTCAGACGTGAGCCGGAGCCGGTGCCTTCGGTGCCGACGCCGACATAACCGCGACATAACCGGGGGGCAGGAATTAGGAGGCACTGCGCGTGTCCGGTGTGATCGACATCGCGGCCGTGGACGACCACCCCATCGTCCTCGACGGCATGACCGGCTGGCTCACCGACGCCGAGAGCGGCATCCGGGTTGTCGCGGTGGCCGCGACCGTGGACGCCCTCCTGGCCGGACCCGGCCGCGGCGCGCACGTGGTCCTGCTCGACCTGGACCTGGGCGACGGCACGACCATCGAGCGGAACGTCGCCGCGATCCTGGAAGCCGGGCCAGCGGTGCTGGTCCTGGCCGCCTCGGACAAGCCGCTCTCGGTCCGGGCCGCGATCCGGGCCGGGGCGCTGGGCTACGTGCTCAAGAGCGAGGAGACGGTCAAGGTCCGGGCGGCCATCAAAGCGGTCGCCGCGGGCAGTGACTGGGTCTCGCCTCGCCTGGCGTACATCCTGGCCGCCGACGACGCGCCAGACCGGCCTCCGCTCAGCCCCCAGGAAACGCGTGCGCTGCGGCTTTACGCCACCGGCATGCCGATGAAGTCGGTAGCCAGGAAAATGGCGATCAGCGAAGAGACCGTCAAGCAATATGTGGGCCGGGTCCGCGAGAAGTACGCGCGGGCAGGCCGGGCAGCGCCGACCAAAATTGAGTTGTATTATCGAGCCGTCGAGGACGGGCATCTCCCCCCTTACCCCACACCGCGGAACCCCCCCTCCCGGCTGTGAGGCAACGGGAGATACCCGCCCTCGGCTCACTATGTGAGTGGCTCATTTCGTTGAGCACAGGAAAATCGTATTCCGGCCGGCGCTGGTTCG
>DATAVV010000410.1:0-24703 GCA_036267555.1 Streptosporangiaceae bacterium
CACTTCCGGGCCGATCCTGGCCACCAGGAACGGCAGGCCCAGGCCGGTCACCTGGTCCAGCCGCCGGGCCCAGTCGGTGACCGATGGCGGGGTGTCCTCGAACGTGACCAGGCTGTGGGTGACGTAGTGCGCGAAGATGCCGGCCACGCCCGCCAGGTCCGCGGGCGTCGCCGGGCCGATCACCACATCCGGTCCTGACATGAAGCCGTCCTCGGTTACTCCGCCTCGCCGCCGGGGTCGGCCTGCCACCGGCGGTACAGCGTGATGAACTCGTCGGCCATCTGCGGGCTCAGGTCCGCGGTCGTGACCGTGCCGGTGAGCGCGATCGTCTTGCGCATCTGCGCCAGGTACTCGGTGCAGTGCGGGCAGGCCGCCAGGTGCGCCTCGAACCGGCGGCGGTCGGCGCGCGAGAGCGCACCTTCCAGGTAGTCGGTGACCAGTTCGACCGCCTGCTGGCAGACGATCCCGCGTCGGCGGGCGAGCAGTTTCCCTAGCACCGCCTCAGGCCTCCCCGAACTCGGTCTCGAGGATCTGACGCAGGCGGCTGCGGCCACGGTGCAGCAGCACGCGCTGGTTGCCTTCGCTGATCTCCAGCACGCCGCACACCTCCTCGCTGGTCATGCCCTCGACGTCGCGCAGGGTCACGACTTCCCGCTGCCGGCCCGGCAACTCGTCGATGGCCGAGCGGAGGCGGCCGGCCAGTTTCACCGCGTCCAGCCGGTCGTCCGCCTGCTCGGCCCAGTGCTCGGGCGGGATCGCCCACGCTCCGGCCCGGTCGAAGCGCGACGGGTCCACGGTTGGTTCCGGGTCGCTGACCGCGACGCTGCGACGTTCCCTGGCCCCGGCGGTCCGGGCCCGGTTGACCAGGATCCGCAGCAGCCAGGTCCGCACCGACGACCGGCCCTCGAAGCCGCTGAGGCCGCGCAGCACGCCGAGCCAGGTGTCCTGCACGACCTCCTCGGCCACGGCCATGCTCGGAACGTACCCGCGGGCCAGGTGCAGCATGGCGTCGTGGTGACGCCGGACCAGCATGACAAAGGCCTGCTCGTCGCCTGCGCGCAGGCGGCCGAGTAGCGCCGCGTCCGGGTCCTGGTCCACCGCCGACAGACTAGGCCGCCTTCCTCGATCCGGTCGGGTCGTTTCGTTGCGGACGAAATTTCTCATCGGGCCGGGATCGGCGGGGGTGCGGACGCCGGCCCGCACCCCGCCACCCGGTTCAGGAGGCCACGATCCCCTCTCCGCCGACGGCGCCCGCCACGGTGACGTGCCCGACCTCGGTGAGCGAGCCGCCGTGGCCGACGGCGAACTCATCTACCACGCCGTTCCCGCCGGTCTGCACGTAGAGGAAGCGCCCGCCGGGAGCGACTGCGGCGTCCACAGTGCCCGGGTCGGTCGTGGTCTGGCTCAGCAGCGTGAGCGCGCCGCCCGGACCCGATGCGTACCGGCTGACCGTCGCGCTGCCCGCGTTGGACGCGAACAGCAGCCCGCCGTCGGCAGCGATCCAGCAGGTCGCGGCCTGGCCGGTGGCGGCCGCGTGCAACGGGGTCAGCCAGCCGCCTTGGCGCAGCGCGAACGTCGACACGGCGTTGGTGCCCGCGTCGGCGATGACCAGGTGGCCCGCGGGGTCAAAGGCAATCGCGAAGGGGACCGCGCCCGGCTCGGCGTTCACCGCCGGGCGGGCCGACAGGCGGCCATCGGCGCGCACGCCGAACACGTCGATGTCGCTGCCGTTGGCCTTGGTGGTCACGATCAGTTCCCGGCCGTCCGGCGAGAACGCGACCTGGCCGGGGGTGTTGGTGAACTGCGGGGCCGCGGCCGGGTTCAGGTGCAGCGGGCGGGTCGATCCCGGGATCGGGGCGAGCCGCCCGTGCGCGGCCCGGTAACCGCGGACCGAGCCGCCGTTCTCGGCGTTCAGGACATAGACCAGGCTGCCGCGGACAGCCAGGCTGACCGGGAAGGCGCCACCCGAGGCGGTGACCTGCCGCAGGTACAGCCGGTCACCGCGGACCGCGAACACCGACACCGTGTCGCTGCCAGCGTTCACCGCGTACAGCAGTCCGCGGCGCGGGTCGTACCGCAAAGACCCCTGCGAGGCCAGGTGATCGACCACCGACCCGGTGAGCTGGCCGCCGAGGCCGCCGGTGAGGTAGGTGCCGGCCAGGGTGAGCGTGCCGTCCGCGGCCCGGTGGTAGGCGACGACCGCGTTGCCCGCGCTGTTGTCGGTCTGTACGAAGACGGCCGCTCGGGCGGCGAGCGCACCGTTGTCCGCGGTGGCACTGGCCGGCCCGGCGGCGAGTGCCGTGGCGGCCAGTGTGCCGGCGGCCATGGCCACGGTGGCCAGGGCCGTCGTGGCGGTCTTCGCCCCGGCGGAGCCGAGACGGTTAAGGATGCTCATGCGTTCTCCTCAGCAGGACGGAATGGCGCAGCGGAATGGGTCGTGCGCCATTCAGTCCCCGCGGGGAGAGCGCGCGTTACACCAGAAGGCCGGGAAATCCGGCCTGGGCGAGGGTCTGGTCGCGTCAGGAGTTCTGCACGGTGACGAACGAGGCCGACCCGGTGTTCTGGTAGAAGTTCGCCGGCACGACCTCGAAGTGGTACGTCTGGTCCCCGGCCAGCCCGGTGATCGAGACCTGCGACGCCTGGGTCGTGCGTATCCGGACGTAGTTCCCCGACGAGTTCCGCTCCAGGATCCGGTAGTGCAGGCCGAGCCCGACGGCCTTCCAGCTCAGCCGGACCGTCCCGCCGCTCGCCTGCCCGGTGAGCCCGGACATGCCCGGCACCGGCGGGCAGCCGCCCAGGAACGACCAGGCGGAAAACCACGCCTTCGGGTCCTGCTGGGTGATCTTCGGATAGTGCGGGGCCGCGCCCGTGCCGACCGCCTGAGCGGGCGGGTCGCTGCCGCTGAACACGGACTTGGGCACGGTGATGAACCGCGGCTGGCTCATCGCGTTGGTGTAGTGCGACATTGACGTGCAGGCGGCCGTGACCGCCTCGGAGTTGACGTTGTAGCTGATCACCAGCGTGCGGCCGGTGGACAAGGCGGGCTCGGCCCGGGCCTCGTACATGATCCGGAAGTCGTTGGCCCGGTTGAGCCCGATGCCGGGCGCCTTGTACAGCAGGATGCCCTGCGACCAGTCAAACGGGCCCCACGGCGTCTGCGCCGGGTAGGCCTCGATGTTGGGGTCGCCCGCCCCGACCGCCTGGATCAGCCAGTACCGCCCGGCGATCTTGACCACGGAAAAGCCCGAGGGAACGTTCAGGCCCTGATTGGTCGGCTCAATCGCCGCGGCGCCGCTCTGGCTGCCGACCCACTGGTCGCCGCCGTAGAACTGCCAGGCGCCGAAGTCGGTCAGCAGGCCCGCGGTGACCCGGGCCAGGTACAGCTCGCGGACCGGGCTGGAGGGGTCGGGGCTCTGCCAGCCGTAGATGTAGACCGTGGACCCGACCGACAGCAGCGCGGATCCCCACACGATCGGCGTGCCGCCGCCGGGCGGGGTATACACCGGCAGCGTGGTCAGGTGCGGGTGCAGCACGCCGCCATAGGCCGGGCCGAGCCCGGCCGCGGTGAGCGCGGCGACCGGGAAACTGGCCATCGTCGTGCCCACCGGGATGTACGGGATCTGCCCGGCGTGGTACCCGTTGTAGAACTTCACCACGGTGTCGCCCAGCCGGATCCCGTCCGCGTCCCAGTAGCGCAGGTCGCCGGAGACTGACCCCGGCGGCTCCACGACCGACGAGGCCCCGGCCGGGTCCCCCGGGTCCTCCGGGTTGGCGCAGGCCCCACCGCCGGTCAGCGTGACCAGCCTGGTGGTGTGACCGGTGGTGGTCTGCATCACCACCGAGTTGTGCAGGAACCCGCTCAGCTGCGAGAACCCGATGGTGGGGCCGGCCGGGCCGAGGTAGGTGTCCGCGAAGAACCAGGCGGTCTGCGACGAGCTCAGCTTGATCGCGGAGACCCCGTCGCCGCCGGCCCAGTCGGCGCAGGTGGAGTGGTCGGAGTAGTTCAGCCACACCTTGTCCAGGGCCGAGGGGGAGGGCTGGCCGTCCGCGGTCTTGCCCGGCGCCCGGCTCGCGCTGGGGAAGACCGTGCCCTTGGGGCCGCCCTGGTTCGCGGAGGCGTGATCTGCCGGCCGGAGCACGGTGATGAGGCCGAACGTGGCACCGAACCCTGCGATGAGGGCGCAGACGGCCAAGGCCACGTTGACCTTCCGAGTGCGTGACCGCATCCGGGGAGCTCTCCCTTGCCTGCCACCCTCGGGCGGCTCAAGCCGCAGCGTCTTAGCAGACGGACGATACCAGCCCGATATGGCACGGAAAGGCTAAGCCAGCCGCACGACGCCCGGTAGTTTTTGTTGCTCACGGGGCTTGACCTGCGCAGGTGCTCAGATCAAAGATCCTTGCCCGGAACCTATGATATATGCGGATTTACGCCGGGACCGCGGGTCAGCGGACGCCCAGGCCGAGCAGGAGCCCGTCGTCGGCCACGGCGGGGGAACTGGTGATGAAGATCGGGATCCCGTCGGCGGGCGCGGTGATCGTCTCCAGGACCTGCCCGTTGTCCAGGGTGCTGATCGTCCCGATCGTCTGGCCCTCGCTGACCTGCTTCCCGGTCGCGACCGTCGGCTCCCACCAGCCGCCCCGGGCGCAGCGCATCCACAGGAACTTGTTGAGGAGGGTCGGCGTGGGCGGGGCGGGTTCCCCGGCCGGGCGGTCGGCCATGCCCAGCGTCGCGAGCACGCCGTTGAGCCCGCGCACATGCTGGGCAACAGCATCCTCCTGGACCAGGCCGCACTCGCCGGATTCGGCGGTGATCGCGGGCACACCGATCTCGGCCGCGGCCGAAGTGGAGGTGCCGCCCACGGCCCGGTCCGGGCCCGGCTCCTGCCGGATGACGTAGCCCAGGCCGTAGGCCGTGGCGATGTCGCGGGCCCGGTCCTCGGCGGGCCCGGCTTCGTAGAGCGTGAACGGCTCCAGCGCCTCGACCATGTCGCCGCAGTGGGCGTCGATGTACGCGTCGGACCCGGTGATGAGCTCGTGGAACACCGCGTAGGCCAGCCGGTCGGCCAGGGTGCCCGAAGCGTCGCCGGGGAAGCACCGGTTGAGGTTCTTGCCGTCGTCGGGGACCACGAACGGGGTGCGGGCGCGGAACGCCGGCAAGTTCAGCACGGGTACCGCGCGGACGCGGCCGCGCAGGTCCCGGCCCTCCAGGCTGCGCGTCCACCGGCGCACCCCGGCCATCGACGCGTACTCGCAGCCGTGCACCCCGGACACCACGGTGAGCAGCGGGCCGTCCTCGGTGCCGTTGATCTCGATGAACGGGACGTCGAGGCCGGCGAGGTCGATCGTGCGGCGGGTCACCGTGACTGCCATGGTCAGTCTCCTCTGCTGCTCTGCGGGCGGCGGGCGTTATGCGGGGTGGTTGGCCTGAGGATCGGTGGAGGCGGTGGTCAGCAGGGGCTCCGCGGCGGCGGCCACCCGGAGCAGGGCCAGGTCACGGCCGCGACGGCCGGCGAACTGCAGCCCGACGGGCAGGCCGTCCACGGCTACCGGGAGCGAGACGGCCGGGTGGCCGGTCAGGTTGTACGGGCCGGTGAAGCGGCCTTCCGCGCTGCTGTCACCGCCCGCGCCGAACGGCGGGTCCTCTTCGGGCGCCTGGTAGCCGACCGTGGGCCCGGCCAGGACGTCGACGCCCTCCAGGCTCGCCTCGACCGCCGCGGTCAGTTCCTCGCGCCGCTCGAGCGCGCGGGCGAACCGCTGGTCGTCGATCGACTCGCCGTGACGCAGCACGGCCCGGGTGCCCGCCGCGTAAAGGCTTAGATCCCGGTCCTTATGTACGAGGTACGCCTCGCGGGCGACGATCACCTCGAGCACGTGCTCCCATTCGGGCAGGTTGTCCAGCCAGTCCGCGGTCAGCTCGCGCACCTGCCAGCCCGCCGCGGCCAGGCGGCCCAGGGCCGCGGTGACGGCGTCGCGCACCTGCGGCGTCACCGACGGGTCGGAAAGCTGCGCGCTCAGCACGCCGACCGTGTAGGTCGCGGGCCCGGCCTGCGGGCCCGGCCGCCCGGCGAGGGCGGTGACGTCGCCGGCCAGCCCGGCCGGGTCCGCCGGGCCGACGGGCGCGGCCAGGTCGGCCCGGTCGGCCAGGACCGCGAGCAGTTCCCTGGTCCCGGCCACGGTGGCGGTCAGCGGGCCCACGTGGTCGCAGGTGGGCGAGAGCGGGAAGACCCCTTCCAGCGGCACAAGACCGTAGCTGGGCTTGAGCCCCACGACGCCGCAGTACGCCGCCGGGATCCGGATCGACCCGCCGGTATCCGAGCCGATGGCCAGGTCGCACACGCCCGCGGCGACCAGCGCCGCGGAGCCCCCGGAGGACCCGCCGGAGGTGCGGGAGACGTCGCGGGGGTTACGGGTGTCGCCGATCTGCGGGTTGGCGAAGCCCGCCGCGAACTCCAGGCACTGGGCGGTGGCGAAAACCTCGGCGCCGGCGGCCCGCAGCCGGGTCACCACCTCCGCGTCGCGCTCGGCCGGCTCGGGGTCGCTGGCCGGGCTGCCGCAGCGCGTCGGCACGCCCGCCACGGCGATGATGTCCTTGACCGCCACCGGGCGCCCGGCCAGCGGCCCGTCGGCCGCGCGCTGCGGCGCACCGATCACCGAAGCGACCGCGTTGAGCGGGCGGCCGAGCCGCTCCAGCCGCTCGTAGGCGGCCAGCAGGTCGAGGTTGGGCCGCTCGCAGGTGCGCCGGCCCTGCTCGATCTCGGTGATGAGCTCGATGATCCGGCGCAGCATCGGCCCCGTCAGCCCGCCGAGGTGCGCGGGGACCTCGGTCGGCCGGCGGCGGACCATGAGGTCCCGGTAGATCCCGGAGTGGGACTTGGCCGAGCCGCGGTTGAACGCGACCAGCGGCGGCAGCGAGCCCTCCAGGTCGTCGGGGTCGAACCCGTCGAAGGGCAGGGGCGTGACCGGGGCCTGGTCCAGCACCTCCCGGGCCACCTCGATCAGCAGCGGGGTGTAGCGGGGATCTTCGAGCCCGTCGGCGATCGACAGGTCGCTGACCGCGATCGCGGCCAGCATCGCCCCGTAGGCTTCCTTGCCCCACAGATAGCCCATGATGTGCTCGGTGACCTTGGCGTCCGCGATGTCCGCGGCCAGGGACCTGACCCGGTCGGTGACCGTCCCGTCGAGCTCACCGAGCATGAACATGCCCCGGTTGCCCCGCAGCACCACCCCGGGCTCCATCACGTCGGAGCCGAAGTTGACGAACGCCTCCACGACCCGCTCGCGGCCGACGGCGTCGGCTAGCTGGTCCGCGTTCAGGCCGTTCTGCAGCGAGACCACGAACCCGTCGCCGCGCACGCGCCCGGCCAGGGCGGCCGCGGCCGCCGCCGTGTGCTGCGACTTGACCGCGACGAGTACCGGGCCGTCCAGCGGCGGCAGGTCCTGGGGGAGCACAGCGGGCACCGGGACGGTGAAGTTCTCGACCGGTCCCTCGATCCGCAGGCCGCGGGCGTTGATGGCGTCCACCACCGCCGCGTCAGCATCGCTGACCAGCACGTCGTGCCCGTCACGGACCAGCCCGGCGGCCACGGTGCCGCCGATCGCACCACAGCCGAGCACCACGTAACGCATGCCGCGGGTCCCCCTATTTACATGTTGCGTCAGGTCACCAGATTATTTAGGCAAAGGTTTGTTTCGTCTGGTTCGTCTACTGTACTGCGGGGAGGGTGGCCCACGAGGGTGATCAGGAGGACCAGCCATTACGCCGATGATGGTGGCCAGCGAACGGGGCGAGGTCGGGCTGCCCGCGGGGATCGCGCTGCTGCGCGCGGGCGGCAGTGCCATGGACGCGGTCGAGGCCGCGGTACGCCTGGCGGAATCGAACGAGGACGACCACTACGTCGGCGTGGGCGGGCTGCCGAACCTGCTCGGCGAGGTAGAACTCGATGCCTCGATCATGGACGGCGCGTCCAGGCGGGCGGGCGCGGTGGCCGCGGTCACCGGGTTCCCGCACCCGATCTCGATCGCGCGGGCCGTGTGCGAGCGGCTGCCGCAGCACGTCATGCTCGTCGGCCCGGGGGCGGAGCGTTTCGCCGCCGAGGTCGGGATCGAACGCGGCATCACGCTGACCGACGAGGCCCGGCAGATGTGGCGTGATGGCCTGACGCCCGAAGGGCTCAAGGTGGCCGAGGCGAACATCGGCCCCGGCGAGGGCGCCTACCGGCGCCAGGTCCTTGAGCACCTGGCCGCGATGCCGCCGCCCGGCGGCCCCTGGGGGACGGTCAACGTGCTGGCCCTGGACGCCGCGGGCAACCTCGCGGCCGGCGTGAGCACCAGCGGTTATCCCTGGAAGTACCCGGGCCGGGTCAGCGACTCGGCGATCATCGGGGCCGGCAACTACTGCGACAACCGGGTCGGGGCCGCCGCCTGCACCGGCCGCGGCGAACTGGCGATCCGCGGCACCACCGCGCGGTCGGTGCTGCGCGCGCTGGAGGCGGGCCGCGACCCCGCGCAGGCCTGCGCCGAGGCCCTGGAGCAGACACTGGAGCTGCCCGATGACTTCCGGACGACCCTGCAGGCCCTGTGCCTGACCCCGGAGGGACGCCACGGCGGGGCGGCCACCCGGTCCGGCGGCAGCTACAGCGTGATGACGGTCGAAGATGAGACCTTCCGGGTCGAGGAGCGGAGACAGATTTGAAGATCTTCCTGTCCAGCGACATGGAAGGCACCGCGGGGGTCGTCGACTGGGAGCAGTGCGTCGGCGACGGCCCGCAGGCCGCGGCCGGACGCAAGCTGCTGCTCGACGAGGTCAACGCCGCCATTGCGGGCGCGGTGGCCGGCGGGGCGACCGAGGTCGTGGTCAACGACTCGCACTCCACCATGCGCAACCTGCCGCCCGAGGCGCTGGCCGCGGAGGCGTCCTACATCTCCGGCAGCTTTAAGCCGCTGTACATGATGCAGGGCCTGGACGACAGCTTCGACGCCGTGCTGTTCGTCTCCTACCACGGCTCGGTGGGCGCGCCCGCCGGGCTCTCGCACACCTATAACCCGCGCGCGGTGGTCGAGGCCAGGCTCGACGGCGTCGTGACCGGCGAGGCCGGGATCAACGCGCTGGCGGCCGCGCACTACGGGGTGCCGGTCGTGCTGGTGACCGGGGACCGGCAGGCTTGCGAGGAAACGGCCGCGCTGATCCCCGGCGTTCACGCGGCGGTGGTCAAGGAGCCGGTCAGCAGGCTCGCCGCGCACAGCCTGCACCCGAACCGGGCCCGCGAGCTGATCCGGGAGACCGCGCAGCGGGCCGTGGCCGGCGCGGTGGCGGCCGAGCCGCCACCGCTGGGCTCGGCCACGCTGGAGGTCTCGGTGCGCACCACCGACATCGCCGAAGCGGCCTGCTGGGTCCGCGGCGTGGACCGGGCCGGCCCGCGCGAACTGCGCATCCGCGGCGCCGACCCGCTGGCGACGTACCGCTCGTTTTGCGCGGCGATCCTGCTCACGCGGACGGTCGCCGAGATGGTCTTATCGAGGTCAGCGGCGATGGCAAGGGGCGTGCTCCGCAGGCTCTCCGCGACCGCGAACGCGACCGTGAAGTGGCAGGGACGGTGACGGACGACGTGCCGGCGGTTCAGCGCCGGGCTTCACGCTTGATCGACATCGCCGAGGCGGTCGGGGTGCACGTTTCGACGGTGTCCCGGGTGCTCAACGGCGACCCGGCGCAGTCGATCAGGCCCGAAATCTACGAGCGGATCCTGAGCACCGCGCGGCAGCAGGGCTACCGGCCCAACGCACTGGCCCGGGCGCTCAAACGGCGGCGGACCGGGGCGGTCGCGCTCGTGGTCCCGCTCGTGCGCAACCCGGCCTGGGCCCGGTTGCAGCGGGGCGCCCTGCAGCGAGCCCGCGAGCGCGGCTACGTGGTCATGATCATGGAAGAGCCGACCGAGGACCCCAAGCCTCCCGGCGACTACCGCTACCTGGTCGAGGAGAGCCGGGCCGACGGCCTGCTGCTGGCCACGGCGCTGCGGGTGCCCGAGCACGCGGGCGGGGTGACCGGCGCCCCGCATGTCTACATCAACCGCCGCGGGCCCGATCGCGGCCACGACGTGGTGATGGACGAGCCGGGCGCGGTCCGGATGTTCCTGGACTACGCGGCCGGCCTGGGTCACCGCAGCTTCGCGATGATCGACGGGCCGGCCGAGATGGACACCGTGCACCGCCGGGTCAGCGCCGCGCGGCGGGCCTGCGCCACCCGGGGCCTGGACCTCACCATCCGGCACGCCGCCGGGACCGAGGACGGCGGCTGGGAGGCGGTCACTCGGATGCTGCGCCGCGGGCCGCTGCCCACCGTGTGCGGCGTGGGCAGCCTCAACCAGTTGTTCGGGGTCATGGCCGCGCTGCGGCAGGCCGGCGTCGCGGTTCCTGGCGACGTGTCGCTGGTGAGCTTCGACGACGACGAGTGCCTCGCGTACCTCCAGGTCCCGGTGACCAGCATCAGCATGCCGCTGCCGGAACTCGGGGCCGCCGCCGTGGACGCGCTGATCGCCCGCATCGAGGGCGGGCAGGCCGGCGACGTGATGGTCCGCGAGCCGATGCGGCTGATCCCGCGCGACTCGGTGGCGCCGCCGCGGGCCGTGAGCGCTCATCCGCGTGGCCAGTGACCCCGCTAGCGTTTCGTTAGCGCCGCGTTGACAGCCCGAGCGGCCCAAGATTTCACTTGCCCTCGTCGGCCGCCCTTGGTGAGGCGGCAGTGGGAGGGCGGGCGCGATGGACTGGAATGCAGGCAGGCCACGTGTGTCCGGGACGTGGCGGAGGATGACCGCCGCGGCGGCCGCCGTCGCACTGGCCGCCGCAATGGCCCCGGCCGCCCTGGCCCCGGCCTCCGCCGCCGCGGCCGCGCCCGCCGTGAGCCACGCCGCGCAGGCGGGATCCTCGCCGTCCGGGTACGGCCCGGCCCAGCTCCAGGCGGCCTACCAGTTGCCGTCTTCCAGCGAGGGCGCGGGCCGGACGGTCGCGGTCGTGGCGCCGTTCGACGACCCGGACGTCGCCAGCGACCTTGCCGTCTACCGGACCCAGTACGGGCTGCCGGCCTGCCCGCAGACCACGTCGGTCAGTTCCCCGCAGTGCTTTACCGAGTACAACGAGTCCGGGGTGCTGCTCACCCCCGGCAATAGCGGGGGAGTCACCGGGAGCACCACCTGGGCGCTGCAGACCTCGGCCCAGCTCGACGCGATCTCCGCGACGTGCCCGAACTGCGACCTGCTCCTGGTCGAGGTGAACTCGGCCAGCATCTCGGACATCGGCGCCGGAGTGAACTGGGCCGTGAGCAAGGGCGCCACCGTGATCACCATCGGCGCCGCCGAGCCGGAGACCAACAACGACCCCACCCTCGACCAGAGCTACTTCAACCACCCCGGGGTCGCGATCGACGTGGCCGCCGGGCAGGGCGGCTACGGCGTGGTGAACTACCCGGCCGCGTCCGAGTATGTCACCGCGGTCGGCGGCACCACGCTGACCCCGTCCGGCACCGGCACCTGCACCGCCGCCCTGGCCGGGGCGCGGGGCTACTGCGAGCAGGTCTGGAACGACGCCAGCGGCGCCGCCGCGTCCGGCTGCTCGCAATTCGATCCCGAGCCGTCCTGGCAGAGCGCGAGCCTGCCCGCCGCCGATACCGGCTGCGCTGGCGAGCGCACCGTGGCCGACGTGTCCGCCGACGCCGACCCGGCCACCGGGATCGCGGTCTACGACAGCGACGGCGAGGGCGACTGGCAGGGCGGCACCGGAGTGGGGGGCACCACGGTCGCCGCCGCGATCGTCGCCGGCATCACCGCCCTGGCCGGAACGCCGGCCACCGACAGCGACCCGGCGTCGTTCCCCTACGCGAGCCCCGGCGGGTTCAACGACGTCACCACCGGTACCAACGGCACGTGCACGCCTGCGTACCTGTGCACCGCGGGGACCGGCTACGACGCGCCGACCGGCCTGGGCACCCCGGCCGGGGTCAGCGGGTTCGACGGCAGCTACTACCAGCCGGTCACCCCGGCCCGGCTGATGGACACCCGCAACGGCACGGGCGGCACCGTCGGGCCCTTGGCGTCCGACGCCACCGTCAGCCTGCGGGTCACCGGCGTGGGCGGGGTGCCATCGGCCAACGTGACCGCGGTCGCGGTCAACCTCACCGCGCTCGAACAGACCGCCGGGGGCTTCCTCACCGTTTACCCCGACGGCATCACCCGGCCGATCACGTCCACCCTGGACTACAAGGCCAACACGACGATCGCCAACTTGGTGATCATGCCGGTTGGCGCGGACGGCAAGATCGACATCTACAACAGCAGCGGTGGCACCGTCCAGATGCTCGCCGACGTGTTCGGGTATTTCACCTCCGACGCGAGCGCGGCCGGCGACACGACCTACACCCCCATTGCGGCCACCCGGGTCCTGGACACCCGCAACGGCACCGGCGCGGCCAAGGCCAAGCTCGCCGCCGGGGGCACCCTGGCGCTCAAGATCGGCGGCGCGAACGGCATTCCGTCCGGCGTCTCCGCCGTGGCGATCAACCTCACCGCGGTGGACGACTCCGGCGCCGGGTTCCTGATCGGCTACGCCGATGGCACCGCGCAGCCGGCTGTGTCGAACATTCAGCACAACACGGCGACCATCGCCGAAATGGCCATCGTCCCCGTCGGCGCCGACGGGAAGATCGACCTCCACGCCGGGGGAACCGGAAGCACCGACGTGGTCGGTGACGTCTCGGGCTACTTCACGAAGGGGACCGCGGGCGAGAAGTACCACGCCATCGCCCCGACCCGGCTGATTGACACCCGGAGCACGAAGGCCGTCGCGGCTGACGGCACGCTGGCCGTCGCCGAGGGGCCCACGGTGGTCGCGCCCGCCGCCGACCTGGTGCTCAACGTGACCGCGGTGGACAGCACCACCGGCGGCGACCTCATCGTCTACCCTGCGGGCGCGAGCGCGCCCGGCGCCTCGAACCTGAACTACAGCAAGGGCGTGACCACCGCCAACCTTGCCCTCGGCGCGACCGGCGGTGGCGACGTCGATATTCACAGCGGCAGCTCGGGAACGGTCCAGCTCGTCGTCGACTGCTTCGGGTACTTCTCCGCCGGCTGAGCCGCCACGGCTGAGCCGCCATCGCTTAGGAGCCCTAAGGAGCCCTAAGGAGCTAAGCCAGGGACCGGGCCGCAAGATAGGGAAGTTGCCCGATGCGGGGCCCGGGCCTTACCGCGAACCTCGATAGTGCCGGGTCAGGACGGCCCGGATATCGAGGAGGACAAGATGCACCCGACCATCACGCAGGCTCTCGTAGCCGAGCGGATCAGGGACTGGCGGGACAGCGCGGCCAGGGAACGGCTCGCGCGGCACGCGCTGCGGGCCCGGCGGGGCGCGGAGCAGGCCGGACTAGAGCGGTCCCAGGCCGCGCGGGAACTGGCCCGCCTGGCCGACGAACTGGCGGTCATCGCGCGGGATCGGCCGGCTGACGAGGCCGGCCACCGCCGGGCCGTCGGCCACCGGGCCGCATGAGCCGACCCGCATGACGACGCCAGCGGGGTCAGCAGATGAACACGAATGCCCACGTCCCGGACCGCACCCAGGGCCCTCGCGGCGCCGCTTCGCCCGCCGAAGCGGCGCCGCCGCCGGCCGAACCCGCGGCGGCCTGGCATCCTGGGGACATCGGCGCCCGCACCAGGAGTCCCGTGCTGGTCGGACGGGGCGAGCAGCTGGCCGTGCTGGAAGCCGCGCTGGCTCCGTCCCGTCCGCAGGGCCCGGTGCTGGCCTCGGGGAGGAGGCCCGCCCAGACCCCCCCGTCCGTGGTCCTCATCGGCGGCGAGGCGGGCGTGGGCAAGTCCAGGCTGATGGCGGAGTTCACGGCGCGCTCGCGCGCCGCCGGAGTGCGCGTGCTGACCGGAGGGTGCGTCGAGCTCGGCACCGACGGCCTGCCCTTTGCCCCGTTCACCGCGGTGCTGCGCGAGCTCGTCCATGAGCTGGGCGCCGACGGCGTGGCCGAGTTGCTGCCCGGCGGGGCCACGCGAGACTTCGCCCGGCTGCTGCCCGAGTTTGGCACGGCCGGAGCCGAGGCCGGGGACGCGGTGGCCCGGGCCCGGCTGTTCGAGCAGATGCTCACGCTCCTGGAGCGCCTGGCCGAAAGCGGCCCGGTCGCCCTGGTCGTCGAGGACGCGCACTGGGCCGACCGCTCGACCAGGGACCTGCTGGCGTTCCTGGTCGGCCGGCAGCAGATCCTGGACGGCGTGCTGATCGTCGTCACCTACCGCTCCGACGAGATGCACCGCACCCATCCGCTGCGCCCGCTGGTCGCCGAGCTGGGGCGGCTCGGCTGGGTGGAGCGGATCGAGCTGGGCCCGCTCGACCGGATCCACGCCGACGAGCTGGTCGCCCGGATCCTGGGCCGGCCGCCCGAGCCGTCGCTCGCGGACGAGATATACCGGCGAGCCGAGGGCAACCCGCTGTTCATCGAGGAGCTGCTGGAAAGCGGCCGCGCGGAAGGCCGCATGCCCGGGGTGCCGGATTCCCTGCGCGACCTGCTGCTGGTCTCGGTCCGGCAGCTACCCGAGGAAACCCAGGACGTGCTGCGCACGGCCAGCGTCGGCGGCCAGCGCAACGGGCACGCGCTGCTCGCGGCGGTCACCGGCCAGGGCGATGACGCCCTGTCGGCGGCACTGCGCTCCGCGGTGGCCGCCAACGTGCTGACCGCGGACGCGGACGGCTACTGCTTCCGGCACGGCCTGATCAGGGAAGCGATCCTGGATGACCTGCTGCCCGGGGACCGCACCCGGCTGCACACCCGGTTCGCCGAGGCCCTCGAGGCCGACCCGAGGCTGGTCCCGCCCGGCCGGGCCGTGATCGAGCAGGCGCATCACTGGTACGCCGCCCACGACACGCTCGGGGCGCTGGTCAGCAGCTGGCGGGCGGCGGCCGAGGCCGGGCAGGCACTGGCCCACGCCGAGCAGCTCACGCTGCTGGCCCGGGTCCTTGAGCTGTGGGCCAAGGTGCTGGACGCCGAGCAGCGGATCGGGGCCAGCCAGCTCAGCGTGCTGGAGCGCGCGACCCAGGCGGCGCAGACCGCCGGGGAGAGCGACCGCGCGGCCGCGTTCGCATCGGCCGCTCTCGACCTGATCGACCCGGCCGCCGAGCCGGTGCGGACGGCCCTGCTGCTGGAGACCCGGGCGCTGCTGACCCGGCGCAGCGGCCACGGCGAGGTCGTCGCGGACATGCAGGCCGCGCTGGACCTCGTGCCGCCGGGCACCGACGACGCGGCGCGAGCCCGGGTGCTGGTCAGCATGGCCCGGCACGCCTGGCACATGGAGGGCGCCCCGGCCACGGCCTCGGTCGACGAGGCCCTGGCCCTGGCCCGCCGGGCCGGGGACGTCAGCATGGAGGCCACCGCCCTGCTCGAGGTGGCGGTCATCGCGTCGCGCGACGGCCACGACGAGCAGGCCCTGGACCTGCTGGGCCAGGCCCGTGTGCTGGCCGAACGGGGCGGGGCCCTGGAGCCGCAGATGTACGTGGTGATCAACGAGTCGCACGTGCTGGAGGGCATCGGCCAGCACGAGCGGGCCGCGGACGTCGCCCGGGCCGGGGTGGCCCGCGCGGAGAAGTACGGCCTGGCCCGGTCGTCGGGAACGTTCCTGGCCATCAACGTGGCCGAGCCGCTCGTCTCGCTCGGCCGGTGGGACGAGGCCACCGAGGTCATCGAGTACGCGCTGGCGCAGGCTCCGCCGCAGCCCGGCCGGCAGGCGCTGCTGCGGCAGCTGGCGGGCGAGATCGCGCTGCGGCGCGGCGACCTGGCGGAGGCGGCCCAGTCGGCCGCGGACGCGCGGGCGGCCCTCGGCTCGGTCGGGCTCAAGCGCCGTGGCCAGTACGAAATCCCGGTGGCCCGGCTGGAGATCGAGGTGCGCCTGGCCGAGGGGAAACTGGCCGAGGCCCTGGCCGCGGTGGCCGCGGCGGTCGCCGGCACCGACGACCGCGACCTCGACCTGCGCTGCGACCCGCGGTACGCCTGGCCGCTGCTGGCCGCCTCCGCCCGTGTGATCGCCGTGTCCGCCACGGATTCGCGCGCCGCGGCCCGCGACGGCGCCCGGGCCGCGGACCTGCTCGCCCGCCTGCACGCACTGGCCGGGCGGATGCCCGTGCTCGGCCCGGTACAGCGAGCCAACGAGATGACGTTCCGCGCCGAGGCGCTCCGCGCGGAACGCCCCGAGCACGCCGCGGAGCCGGCCGCCCGGCAACTGCTGGACGCGTTCGACGCGGCCGCGTCAGCCTGGGAGGCGATCGGCCAGCCCTATGCGCTCGCGCTCGCGCTGGTGCAAGGCGCGCACGCCGCGCTGGCCGCGGGAGACCGCGACGGCGCCGCACAGCGGCTGGCCAGGGTCACGGAACTGGGGGAGCGCCTGGCCGCGCGCCCGCTGCTGGCGCAGGCCGGGACGCTGGCCCGGGCGGCCAGGATCCGCCCGTCCGGCCCGAGCGCGGCCCCGGCGGCGCCGCTGGGGCTGACCCCCAGGGAGTTCGAGGTGCTGCGCCTGGTCGCCGACGGCCGGTCCAACCCGGAGATCGCCGCGCAGCTTTACATCTCGGCCAAGACCGCCAGCGTCCACGTCTCGAGCATCCTGACCAAGGTGGGCGTGGCCAGCCGGGGCGAGGCCGCCGCCGCGGCCCACCGGCTAAATTTGTTCGCCGCCGCCCCCGTGGCCTGACGGTGCTTGCTTTGCGCCTCCGGCACCCTTCGTCACCCTGGGCGCGGCGCAGGACACCCGGGCCCCGGTAACCACGATCACCGGCTACTGGCTAGGCCTAGCCAAACGCTCCATCCAAGTCCCCTAACCCCTAGCGTCCCGACCCAGCGCACTCTGACCCGACCGCCGGAGTGCGTGGCCAGTGCAAGTCACCACAAAAAGGATCATGGCGCCACTGGCGGGACGAGACACTCAGGGGTGGTCGCGATCTTGGTAATTGACATGTGCAGATTAGTATGCGCATACTAGTCTGCGATGAACCTAAGCAGGCTTATGATCCTCGGCGTTCTCGCCGAGCGTGGGCCGATGCATGGCCACCAGATTCGCCGGATCGCCGAGCTGACAAACGCTGAGACATGGGGCGGGATCACCGGCGGGGCGCTGTACGCGGAGTTGCGCAGGCTCGATGCTGACGAGCTGGTACAAGCCGTCCGCGAAGAGCAGGTGGGCCGGCGTCCCGCCCGGACCGTGTATCAGATCACCGAAGAGGGCCGCCTGGAACTCGTTGTCCAGCGGGACGCGGCGCTGGATGTCATCTTCGGTTCTGCTGACCCGGTGTCCGTCGTGCTGCTGTTCGCCGCCGGGGCCGATGCCTCGGACCTGGGCGAGAGGCTGGCGGCCCGGCGGCGCCGGGTAGCGGGGCAGCTGGAGGCCATGACCGCCGAACGCGAACGGCTGAGTGGGCAGGGAGCCCTGCCGCCCCTGGCTGTCGCCGCGTTCCGCCGGGGCGAGTTGCGGCTTGAGGCCGAGTTGCGGTGGCACGAGGAGTTCGAGCAGCGGATCGCGTCCGGCCGGCCCGGCGAGCCTGCGCCGCCCCTCACGATCGGAAACGCTTCCGGCGGTCCTGTTCTGACCCGGCCTGATGGAGCGGGGCCCGTGGGGGGCCAGAGATGACGCAGCGGGTGGTGGTGATTGGCGGAACCGGCCAGATCGGCCGGTCACTGTGCCGCGAGTTGCTGCGAGCCGGGCATACCGTCGTCGTCTTCAGCCGAGACCCGGCCCGCGCGCGGCAGGTCGTTCCTGGTGCGGCAGATTACGTGGCCTGGAGTCCCGATATCCGGCCCGGCCAACTGGAGTCGGCTGACGCGGTGGTGTACCTCGCCGGCGGGTCGCTGTTTGACGGGCGGCGCCACAGCCGGGCGGACGTCGCGGCGGAAAGCCGGGCGCGCGCTGGCGGACTCGGCCGGCTCGTCGCGGCCATGGGCGAGGCCGACCGCAGGCCGGGGGTGCTGATCGCGGCGTCCTCGGTCGGCTACTACGGCTATGCCGGCCGCGGCGATCTGCCGGTGGACGAGACGCACCCGGCGGGGAGCGACTGGTGGGGTCACGACAGTGCGGCGATCGAGCAGGCGGCTCTGGCCGCCCGATCCCACGGCGTCCGGACCGTCATCCTGCGGACGGGCTATGTGCTCACGCCGCAGAGCCTGTCGACCCAGGCGCAGCAATTCCGCCGCCGCTTCGGCGGGTGGATCGGCACTGGCCGCGGCTGGATCCCATGGATACACATCGCCGACGAAGTGGGGCTCATCATCTTCGCGCTACAGCATCCCGATGCCGACGGGCCCGTCAACCTCACCGCTCCCGAGCCGGCGCGCGCCCGCGAGTTCGCCCGGGCCCTGGGCCGGGCGGTCGGCCATCGTGCCTGGCTGATGGTGCCGACCCCGATTGTCAGGCTAGGCCTCGGCGTCGTCACCGACATTATGGTCCGGGGCAAGCGCGTCATCCCGGCCCGGGTGAGCGCGCTGGGCTACCAGTTCAGCTTTCCCGTCCTGGACGCGGCGCTGCACGACCTGCTGGGCGAGCCGGACGACGACACCGCGGTGGCGCGGTGAGGCCGGTCGGGGAGGCCACCCGCCGAGGTGGCCGGGGCATCCAGGCGAGCCGGCTGCTCGCCGTCAACTTCGTCGCCTGCCTGCTCCTCTTGATCCAGTACCTGCTCGGCATGGCGGTGAACATTTATGTCGCGCTTCCCGCCCGGCATCCCGGAGCCGGCGCGACGAACTACCTGGCCGGCGCGGCATCCGGCGTTGCCTGGGTGATCCCGCACGGCCCCGCCTGGGCCGCCGCGCACGCAGCCTACGGGCTGGCGCTGCTGCTGGCCGCGCTGGCCAGCATCACGCTGACGCGCGGGCACAGCCGGGCGGCCATCGCGACCTCGGTGCTTGGCGCGCTCGCCATTCTGGGCGCCGCCTTCAACGGAGCCAGCTTCCTGAATTACGAGCACGCGTTCAGTTCGATGATCATGGCCGGCCTGTGGGCGCTGGCCCTGGCCTGCTACCTCACCGGCATGTTCGTCGCCGCCCGTCACGCCGGCGGTGACCCCGGCCGGAGCCTGGCATGAGCGCGCGAGCCCCCGCGCGCCGCCCCGCTCCGAGGCGGTGTCCGGCCGGGATTGTCGTCCCGCCGCGGATCCCGGGGGATACAGCCCGTGTCGTCCTGATCGGCGCGCCCGGCCCGCTGCGCTCGGCCATCGCACGGCGGCTGCGCGCCAGCACCGCGCTCGTGGCGTGCCTCGACACGCCCCGGCACCTGCGGCACATCCTGTCGTCGGCCTATGCCCCCCACTCCGGCAGCGGACTCGCCGGCACCGCCGTGGTGTTCCTCGCCGTCCCTCAACCGCCTGGGCTGGCCCGCCGCCTGCGGTTCAGGTACCGGCCATCATCGCTGCCCGGGGACTTCGAACAGGCGGCAATGACCGCGCGGAGCCGGGGGGCTGCCCGCGTCGTCGTCCTGTCGAGCGTCTTCTGCTATGACGGCAGCCAGCAGCCCCTCAGCCCTGGCTCGCCCACCACGGCAGCGGCCGAAACCTCCTATGCGACCGCCGCCGAGCACGCGGCCCGCTTGTTCACGAGCGTAGGCGGGCACTCCGTGATCCTCCGCCTCGGCTGGGCCTACAGCCGTGACGAAAGCATCACCAGCCGGGTCCTGGCTGGCGCCCGGCGCGGCTGGCGGCTCGTCGATGGCGACCCCGCCGCCTGGCTGGCGATGATCGCCCAGTCGGACGCCGCCAGCGCCGTGCTCCCCGCGCTTGCCGTCCCCCCGGGCACCTATAACATCACCGATGGCCGCCCTGTCACCCAGGCCACGCTGAACGCCCGTCTCGGGGCAGCCGCGCGCATGCCCCTGTTCCCGCTCGATGGCGACCACTGGGGACGCCAGGGAATCTTGTTCGGCCGCTCCCGGATGATCGCCGACGCCACGTTCAGCGATCTCACCGGCTGGCAACCGCGCCAGCCCCGCGCGGCCGAGGCCATGGCCAGCATGCTGGCCGCCCCAGGGTGAAAGCACGGCCGTCTCGCGTGCCAGCCGGGCGAGGCCGCCACCGCGGCGCACCGGCTGCACCTGTTCGCCCAGGCCCACCCGGAAGACCCCAGCGAGGTCGAGGTCTCCCAGCCCTCGGACACCTCACCGCCCAAGCCGACGCCGTCGGCGGCGCCGGGGTCATAGCCGCCACCGCCACCTACGCCCACGCCAAGGGCTGGGCCATCGTCATCCCGACCGAAGCCTGGGCTGGCGGCCTCGTCGCTGCCCTCCTCATCGGCGCCCTCGCCGGGCTCCTGCCCGCCATCCGCGCCGCCCGCCTGTCACCCACCCAAGTGCTCTGGACCCTCTGACACGGGCCGGAGCGGGCTTATCCGCTTACCTGCGGCCGGCGGCGCGGGCCAGTTCGGGGACGAACAGGGCCGCGTTGACCGTGCCCACTCCCGACGCTAGGTCGTAGCCGCGTTTGGCGCTGAAGCCTGGCACCGTAAACAGCGTTCCGTTCTGGGTGAACGCGGTCGTGTTGTTGCCCTGGGTGACGTCGACCAGCCCTGGCGCGCGGTCCGCGGAGAGCGCGTACAGCGCCGGGTTGATCAGGCCGAGGGAATGGTGCGCGACCTGGTCGGCCAGGGCCACGACCCCGGCGAACAGGGGGCTGGCTTCGCTGGTGCCGCAGACCACGTACCAGCCGGCCGGCTCGCCGGGGTAGCTCGCGTACGTGACGACCAGCCCGGAGCAGGCGCCCCCACCCCGGTGACCAGCGGGTCACTGGCCGGCCAGTCGACCGCCCGGTGGGTGAACAGCAGCGTGCCCGAGGTGTTGGAGTAGCCGGTCGACGCGGTGTCGCCGGTGGCCGCCAGCACCGTCACGTGGTGCCGGTAGGCGTTCAGGTAGGCGCTGCGCAGTTGCAGCAGCGGCTGCGTGCCAGGGAACGTCTGCTCGGTCGCGCCGAAGCTCTGGCTGATCACGTCGCCGAGGTGGTGGTTGACGACGTAGTTCTCGGCCTCGACGATCTGCGGGAAGCCGGCCGTGCCCTCGGTCTCGGCCACCGGCGTCTCGACCAGGAGGATGTTGGCGCCGGGAGCCATCGCGTGCGACCACTCGACATCGAGCGTGGTCTCGCCGGCCCAGCCGTCCATCGTCGCGGGGTCGAACGTACCGACCGGCCCGGCCGGCTGGATGACCTTGATCGACGGCGGCGCGGGCAGGCTGAACTGCGCGTCGAACGTGGCCAGGTCGGACTGGATCGCCGGCGACCCGAAGGCGTCGACGAGGCCGCTGGGTTCCGCGCCGCCACCAGTGTCCGAAGGTCCCTTTTGTGCCTGGTGAGCAGCTTGTTTGGCCGGGTGGTTTCCGCCAGAGTTGGTGCTATCACCGATGGAGGACCTGATGAGCGATCTGCCTGTGTTGCGGTTCCGGCCCGAGACGGCCCAGTTCGCGTGGACGTTCGGCGGCGCCGCCCCGGTCGCGCGGATCACGCCCGGCACCGTGCTGGAACTGTGGACCGAGGACTGCTTCGCCGGGCGGGTGCGCGGCAAGGACGACCTGGTCTCGCAGGTGTGCGAGTTCCCGTTCCTGAACCCGCAGAGCGGGCCGTTCTACGTCGAGGGCGCGGAGCCGGGCGACACCCTGGCCGTGCACTTCGTGTCGATCGAGCCCAGCCGGGACTGGGCCGCCTCTACCACCGTCCCGCTGTTCGGGGCGCTGACCTCCACCCACCTGACCGCCACCCTGCAGGACCCGCTGCCCGAGGTGGTCTGGATCTGGGAGCTGGACCGAGACCGGGGAATCTGCCGGTTCTCCGCCCGTGACAGCGACTTCACCGCCGACCTCCCGATGAACCCGATGCACGGCACGATCGGCGTGGCGCCGGCCAACCTGGAGGTCAGGTCGGCGCTGGTCCCCGACGCGTTCGGCGGGAACATGGACACCCCGGAGATGTGCGCCGGCGTCACCTGCTACCTGGGCGTGAACGTCGAAGGCGGGCTGCTGTCGATCGGGGACGGGCACGCCCGCCAGGGCGAGGGCGAGACCTGCGGCGTCGCGGTCGAGTGCGCGATGAACACCGTGCTGGCCGTGGACCTGCTCAAGGGCGTGGCCACGCCGTGGCCGCGGATAGAGTCCGACACCCACATCATGACCGCGGGGTCGGCCCGGCCGCTGGAGGACGCGTTCCGCATCGCCCAGGCCGACCTGGTGCACTGGGTCGCGCAGGACTGGGGGCTCTCGGTCCTCGACGCCTACCAGTTCATCAGCCAGGCCGTGGAGGCGCCGCTGGCCAACGTCGTCGACACGAACTACACGTCGGTGGCCAAGCTGCGCAAGGACTGGCTGCCCGCCCGCGGCGAGACCATGCGCGGCGCGCACGCCCAGCTCAAGGACGTCGCGCGCGTCTACCTGGGGCGCTGACCCGCCGCCCGCGCGGGCAGATATCACCGCAGCCGATATCGCCCTCGATGAATTCGGAATTCCCCATAATCGCCGCGTAGGCGTGTAACTAACCTTGACGAATCCGAGCGCTAATAGGTAGCGTACCCCGCAACCAATAGATTTATCTGGGCGACCTGGATTTAATGGGGCGGTACCGGCTGGCCTGAGGGGACGACATGGCGCGAGCGGGATCAAATCAGACCAGTGACATGCTGCTTCTGCACCGGCTCGGCTACCGGCAGGAACTGCACCGGCGAATAGGCGGCTTCACTAATTTCGCGCTTTCCTTCACCGTCATCTCTATTCTGGCCGGGACGCTGACGTCCTATTATATTGGCTTCGCTAATGGCGGGCCGATCATGATGTCGTGGGGCTGGCCATTCGTGGCACTCATGTGTGTGGTGGTCGCACTGGCGATGGCCGAACTGGCTTCGGCCATGCCGACGGCGGGCGGCCTCTACTACTGGTCCTCGAAGCTGGGCTCGCCCGCCTGGGGGTGGTTCACCGGGTGGATGAACCTGGTCGGGCTCACGATCGCCACCGCCGCGGTCGGCTACGGGCTGGCCACGTTCGCCGTGGCCCTGGGCAACCTGTGGTTCCCGGCCACGGTGACGACCACGCCCACCACGATCTTCATCTTCTACGCGATCCTGATGGCGGCGGGCGGCGTCATCAACATGTTCGGCATCTCGCCGGTGGCCATCATCAACAACGTCTCGGCCTGGTGGCACGTGGTGGGCACGCTGATCGCGGTCGCGATCCTGATCTTCGTGCCCACCCACCACCAGTCCGTGGCGTTCGTGTTCACCAAGACCATCAACGCGTCGGGGTTCAGCGGGCACGGCTTCGGGTCGCTGATCTTCTGGTTCGTGATCGGCATCGGGCTGCTGCAGGCGCAGTACACCATCGGCGGCTACGACGCGTCCGTCCACGTCAGCGAGGAAACGCGGGACGCGTCCCGCAAGGCGGCGCGCGGCATGTGGACGTCGGTCGCCTGGTCGGGAGTGTTCGGCTGGATCCTGCTGCTGGCCGTGACGTTCGCGATCCCCGACGTCAAGGGCACACTCGCGGCCGGGGCCTTCGACGTGCAGTACATCTGGCAGCACTCGCTGGGCAACGCCTGGGCCGAGTTCCTGCTGTTCATCGTCGTCGCGGCCCAGTTCTTCTGCGCGAACGCGGACATCACGGCCTCGTCGCGGATCCTGTGGGCCCTGTCCCGGGACAAGGCCGTGCCGGGGTACCGGGGCCTGCGCCGGGTCAACCGCTACGGCGCGCCCGCGGTCGCCGTGTGGACGGTCGTGGTCTTCGACATCCTGTGGATGCTGCCCACGTTCTGGAACGCGACCATCGGGTACCTGGTGGCCACGTCGGTCAGCGTCATCGCCCTGTACGGCGCGTACGCCATGCCGATCGCGCTGCGCCTGCGGCAGGGCCGGCGGTTCGAGCCCGGCGCCTGGAGCCTGGGCCGGCACTACGTCTGGATCAACAGCCTGGCCCTGGTCTGGATCACCGTGATCACGGTCCTGTTCATCATGCCGGTCACCCCCGACGGCATCCCGTTCCGCGCGGGCTTCTCCTGGACCGTGGCCAACTACGCCCCGCTGACGCTGGTCGTGTTCCTGGCCCTCGTCGGCGGATGGTGGCTGCTGTCGGCCCGGCACTGGTTCCGCGGTCCCGTACGCCAGGGCACCGTCGAGGAACTGGAGGCGTTGGATAACGCGGCGGCAGGGTCGGCCGCCATTCCCCTCGCCGAGGTCGCCGACGGGGGCGACGCCGTCGGCGACGGCACCGACGACCGCGGTCCCCGGTAGCAGCGATGCCGCCACCCGCCCCGCCGCCGGGCCTGGCCCGGGCGCAGACCGCCGCCGCAGAGTTGTGGCCGCAGGCCACGGCCGTGATCGAACCGCTGGCCGGTGGCATCACGAACGAGAACTACAAGGTGACCGTGGGCGCCGAAGCCTACGTCATCCGGGTGTTCGGGCAGGACGCCGAGTTGCTGCTGATCGACAGGGCCCGGGAAGCTGAGATCACCGCGCTCGCGGCCCGGATCGGGGTCGGCCCCGAACTGGTCGAGGCCAGGCTCGACCGCGGGGTGCTGGTAACGCGCTTCATCCCGGGGAACATGGTCACCGCCGTCCAGTTGCGCGACCCCGGCATGCTGCGCGAGGTCGCGCGGACGCTGCGCAAGGTGCACGCGGTCCCGGACGAGATCGGCCGGCTCGACCCGGTCCGCGACGTCGACTACTACGCCACGGAGG
>DATAVV010000411.1:0-2139 GCA_036267555.1 Streptosporangiaceae bacterium
GCCGAGAAACGCACCCCAACCTGGACCCCCCCGCCGCCCTAGCCCCCCGCCGTCCCGCCGTCCCGCCGTCCCGCCGTCCCCGCCGCCCAGCCGCCCCGGCGCCCGACTTTTCATGCTCTGGGGCGATGACGTGCGATATGCGCGCGAATAACCCAGATCATGAATAGCGACGCGGAATGACGCGGAATTGGGTCCGCACCGCTGCAGGGACCGGACGATGTCACCTGGCTTCAGCGTGAAGTCAGGTCCGTGCTCTCGCGCTAGCACCACGGCCGCATGGCCCGTTCCCCCGGGCCGCTAGTCGGCGGCCAGCTTGCGGTAGCGGCCCGCGTGGTAGATCAGCGGACCGCCCTGCGTGGCGGCCGGCTCGATGACCCCGAGCACCTCGGCCAGCACGATGCTGTGGTCGCCGCCGTCGTGCACGGCTGTGGTCCGGCACTCCAGGGCGGCCAGGGCGCCGTCGAGGATCGGCGCCCCGGTCAGCGGCCCGGGGTGATGGGCGATCGTGTCGAGTTGGCCGCCGAGCGGACGGCCGCGGGTGGCCAGCCAGCGCGCGGTCTTCTCGGAATCCTCGCCCAGGATCGAGACGGCCCAGACGCCGGCCTCGATTACCGCGTCGTGGAAACGGGCGATCTTCTCCGCGCAGAACAGCACGAGCAGCGGTTCCAGCGACACCGACGTGAACGCGCTGACGGTCATCGCGTGCCCCTCGCCGTGCAGGGTGGCGGCGACCACGGCGATGCCGGTCGGGAACTGCCCGGCTGCCCGCCGGAACGCGGGCATATCCGGGTGCGTCACGGATCAGGCTTCCAGGCCCGGGGCTTCGGTGCGGGCCGCCCGCGGGGCCGCAGCCCGCCGGGCCAGGTGCCCCGGCGCCCGGCCGTGGCGGTCCTGCTCGGTGACCACAAGACGAACGCGATCACGACGCCGACGGCCACGCAGATCGAGCCGCCGAGCAGGAACCACTCCCCCGCGGTGGTGTTCGTGATCACGACGCTCCCTCCCGGGGTCCCCATGGCCAGCACGAACGACGTGATGAACCAGCCCGCTCCGGGCATAAGGCCGCCGAGCGGCCTGCGCATTCCCCAGGCGCTCAGGACACAGGTCGCCCCGATCCCCGCGGCGAACGCCAGCGCCGCCACCGGGAAGGACCCGATGGACCGGCTGAACTGGAAGCAGCCGACCAGGCCTTGCAGCACGCCGAACAGCAGCAGCATGACGTACCCGCCGACGACCACGAGCCTGCCCTCGTCGGGGCGGGCCGCGGCGGGGTCTCGCGGCGGTCCTGGCGCACTCTCCACGGCAGAAGGCTAGTCAATCCCCGCGAAAAGATCGCTCTCACGGTCTTGCGGTCCGCTTCCCCGCCCGCGCGGCCCGGCCAGCAATGTGTAGAACTCGCGGCCGAAGGCCTGCTGGCCCACGTTGTCGGAGAGCGCGAAGAACGGGCTGTCCACCGAGATCTGGGTGACGTGCGCGCGCATCGCGGCGAGCTTGCGGTCCAGGTAGGCGCTCGCGTCGATCTCGGTGGTCACGTCCTCGTCCGGCGCGCCGAACGGAAGATCGTCCACCGACTCGACCTGCGCGAACTCGGGCCCGCCCCCCGGCACCTGCCCGGCGTGGTCGCGCATCTGCCTGATCGCGCCGGCCAGGACCGAGCGGGGCACGGCCGTGGCATAGAGCTTGCTGACCAGCCCCTCGGACATCTCGAAGGCCCGCCGCGCCACCCGGTGCGCCTGGATGTGATCCGGGTGGCCGTAGAAGCCGTTGTGGTCATAAGTGATCATGACCTGCGGGCGGACCTCGCGGATCACGTCCAGCAGCACCCTGGCCGCCTCGTCCACGTCGGCCTGCCAGAAGCACTCCGGCGCGTCGTTGGCGGGCAGGCCCATCATCCCCGAGTCACGCCACCGGCCGGGCCCGCCGAGAAAGCGGTGGTCGGTCACGCCGAGCTCCGCGCAGGCCGCGGCCAGTTCGCCGATGCGGTACTCGCCGAGCCCTCCGTCGGCGTCGGCCGCCAGGTGGGCCAGGTCAGCGGGTATCACCTCGCCCAGTTCGCCGAGCGTGCAGGTGACCAGCGTCACGCCCGCGCCCTCGGCCGCGTACTTGGCCATCGTGGCCCCGGTGCCGATCGACTCGTCG
>DATAVV010000412.1:0-2538 GCA_036267555.1 Streptosporangiaceae bacterium
CCCCGACCGCGCCGAACCCCGACAACCCGGAACTGATGGCGGAGCGGGCCAGGGCGGGGCTGAACCCCGGCGGGGTGATGAGCCAGCGCGGCGGCGGTCTCGGCGGCCCCGCGGGTGACGAACCGTGGCGCCGGCCGAGCCGGTGGAGCGGGCAGCGGGCCCCGATGGTCCCGATGGGGACGACCGGGACCCCGACCGACATCGGCCACGCCGTGGCGTGGCTGTGCTCGGACTACGCCCGGCTGATCACCGGCACCGACCTGGTGGTGGACGGCGGCGCGCGGGCCAAGAACTTCGCCTACGCGCCCGCGACCGCGGCAGACCTGGCCGGGCCCGTGCCGCTGATCGTGCTCGACGAGACTCCCCCGTACCAGCCCGAGGGCCAGGCCTGAGGATCACCAGCGGTAGCGGACTTTCGTTCGGCTAAGGGAGCGAAACGGCCCCCGATCCGGCGATGAAGATCGATTGCGCGAGCAAGGCGCTGCCGGAGAAGGGCTGGCAGCCTGGCTTCGCGTCCACCTCATTGCCGGTGATGGTCAGCGTGAAGCTGCCGCTGATCCCTTTGTGGCGCCAGGCAGGTCGTCGTTCTGGTAGGACGTGATAAACACATGGCCGCCACTCGCCGGGGCTGTTGTGGCGCCGCGGGCAGCCGGGGCACCGGCCGCGGCCCGCGCCGCCGGGATGCGCAGAGCCGCCGCGGCGCCGCCGCCGGTCAGCAGAATGCCGCACGCGGCGATGGCGAGAATCGTCCGGGGTGATGGCCGGGAAGTCCGAGCCGAACAGCACCTTGTCCCGCAGCAGGCTGTTGGCGTACCGCACGAGCTGGGGCGGGAAGTACCTGGGTGACCAGCCCGACAGGTCGATGTAGACCCGGGGCTTGTGCGTGGCTACCGACAGTGCCTCGTCCTGCCAGGGGAAGGACGGGTGGGCCAGGATGATGTCCAGGTCAGGGAAGTCGGCGCGTGCTCGGCGGCCAGTTCGGCGATCTCTGTGTTGTCCGGGACCGGCTCGTCACCGGTCCGGGCGGCGCTGTCGATGGTGAACGTGACGCACGCCATGGCGCGCTGGCGGTAGTAGTCGGCCAGTTCAGGCACCGTGTAGTGCGGCATCGACCCGATGCCGAAATAGGCGCCCATGGCCTCGTTGCCCGGGGCCCGGTCCTGACCGGCGCCTACGGATCGGTGCACGTGCGTGTGCACGTCGATCGCGGTGAGGCTGCTGACGTCCATGACTGGCATTGCCGCGGTCCCCTTTCACCCGCCGGAATAGGCCGTTCATCCTTGGACGGCTCGTCGCGCGGCTATGCGAGGGCCTCGACGTACCGGGCGGCGGTCCGCGCCCTGACGGCCTCGGGCGTGACGCCCGGCGCGCACTCGGCCAGCCGCAGCCGCCCGTCGGCCATCCCGAAGACGGCGAGGTCGGTGTACACCCGGGTGACCACCCGGCGCCCGGTCAGCGGGAACGTGCACTTCTCGACGATCTTCGGCCGGCCGGCCCGGTCGAGGTGCTCCATCACGACCCAGACCTCGCGCGCGCCGGCGACGAGGTCCATGGCCCCGCCCACCGCCGGGTTCTTGCCTGGTACGTACCAGTTCGCGAGGTCGCCGCGCGCCGACACCTGCAGCGCGCCGAGCACGGCCACGTCGAGATGTCCGCCCCGGACGATCGCGAACGACATCGCGGAGTCGACGATCGCAGCCCCGCTGATCAGCGAGGCGGGCTGTTTGCCGGCGTCGGTCAGGTCGGGATCCGCCCGGTCGGGGGGCGGCGGCGGGCCCAGGCCCAGCACGCCGTTCTCGGCGTGCAGGATGACCTCGGTGCCCGCCGGGATGAACCGCGGGACCAGCAGCGGAATGCCCACGCCGAGGTTGACGACGTAGCCGTCGCGCAGGTCCAGGGCCAGCCGCCGGGCGATGCCTTCCCGGCTGAGAGCGGCCACCCCGCACGTCATTAGGCGGACCCCGCGATCGTTGGCTGCTTCGGGGAGGTGGCCGAGGCGAGCAGCACGTCGTCCACGAACACCCCGGGCAGGTGGATGTCGTCGGGGTGCAACTCGTCCACCTCGACCAGTTCTTGTACCTCGGCGAACACCCGGCGCCCGGACATGCCGGCCAGCGGGTTGAAGTTCCGGGCGGAAAGGCGGAACCGCAGGTTCCCCTTGCGATCACCCTGGTGGGCCCTGACCAGGCCGAAGTCCGCGACGATGCCGTACTCCAGAACGTGCTCGCGGCCGCCGAAGTCACGGGTTTCGCGCGGCGGCATGCGCTCGGCGGTCCCGCCGCCGGCGGCGTACCGGAGCGCGAACGTGCCGTCGGCCAGCATGGTCCCCGCGCCGGAGGGGGTGTAGAACGCCGCGATGCCCGATCCGCCCGCCCGCAGCCGTTCCGCCAGCGTGCCCTGGGGAACCAGCTCGAACTCCACCTTGCCCGCGAAATACTCGCCGTAGAACTCGGGGAGCACCGGGAACGAGGCGGTGAGCCGCCGGATCCGGCCCTCGGCCAGCAGCCGGCCGACGCCGGTGAAGTCACTGCCGACGTT
>DATAVV010000413.1:0-3353 GCA_036267555.1 Streptosporangiaceae bacterium
GCGACCGGCACCTTGTCCTGAGCGGACAGGACCAGCACCCGGTGCTCGGCGGGCCCGGAATCGGTCGAGCGGGTGACCGCGTGCAGGGCGGGATCATGGATATAGGTCGTCACCAGCTGGCCGACGCCGCGGTCCAGGGTCGCGGAGAAAAACATCCGCTGGCCGGCCGGGGGCGTCTGGTCAAGGATGCGGGTGACCGCGGGCATGAAGCCCAGGTCGGCCATGTGGTCCGCCTCGTCGAGCACGGTGACCTGGATGCCGGAGAGCGTGCAGGCCCGCCGCTCGAGCAGGTCGATGAGCCGGCCTGGCGTCGCCACCACGATGTCGGCGTGGCGGACACGGGCGATCTGCCTGCTGATCGACACGCCGCCGTAGACCGTGGCGATGCTCACGCCCACGCTGCGGCCTAGCGGCGCGAGCGCGTCCGCGACCTGCTGGGCAAGCTCGCGGGTCGGGACCAGGACCAGGCCGCGGGGCGCCTTCTCGCGTCGCTGGCCCGTGGTGGCGGCGAGCCTGGTCAGCAGCGGGAGGCCGAAGGCCAGCGTCTTGCCCGACCCGGTCTGGGCGCGGCCGAGCACGTCGCGGCCGGCCAGCGCGTCGGGAAGCGCCCGGGCCTGGATCGCGAACGGCTCGCGGATGTCACGCGCCGCGAGCGCGCCGACCAGCCGGGCGTCCAGGCCGAGCTCAGCGAACGTGGCCGCCGTGGGCGGCGACGCCGCGGCGGCGGCGTCCAGAGCCAGGTCAAGCTCGGAATACGGTTCTGGCCGCCGCGGCCGTGGGACCTGCGGGCGCCTGGCCGCGGCCGGACCGGGGCGCCTGGTGGTGCGCTCACCGCCCCGGCCGTAGCGATCCGAAGACGCGCGCGGACGCCTGGAACTGCGTGGCATGCAGAAACTCCATCGGTGGTTCGGGGATCGCATGCTCGGCAGACGTTAATGACAACGGCGACCGGCTCATTGAGCCGGGCTGCTCACACTGCGACCGGCGGGCTGCTCGCCCGCGGAGCGGCGGCGAAGATTGCCGCCTACAGTGCAAGACTATCAGCAGGCGCCCTATTCCCGTGGAGACCGGAGCCCGGCGGGCTACCTGCCATGTGGGCGGTGCCGAAACGTTACGGCAGGCCCGTGGCCACGCACCGCACCACGAGGAACACCGGGCCCCGGGCCGCCCGGTCGCCGGGCCGGTCATCGGCCCGGACCCTGGGCGCTCGGATGCAGCATCGGCCCGTAGCCCGCCGCGATCGCCGCCACCGAGGCGGGCGGGGTCAGCAGTTCCACCCGCTCGCCGGGCGCGATCGCCGCCGCAGCCAGGTAGCCGCGCAGCGACCACGGCCGGAACTGCCCGGCCGCCAGCAGCCCGCAGGCATCCGCGCGCCGGATCATCACCCCGTCGGGCAGGTCGCCGGCCCGCGCGGGCCGGGTACGCTGGCGCCGCGTTCGGGCGTCGACCCGCTCGGCGTGCAGCCGGGTGTCCATCTCCCCCGCACGCGGCGGCCGGGCCAGCCGGGTCGCCCGCTGCCACGCGCGGGCGTAGGCCAGGAAATCGGCGCGGCGGCAGTACCCGCAGGGCCGGTGCCCGGCGGCCAGCGCGGTGGCCTCGTCCAGAAAGAACAGTGCCGTCCACCGCCCGGGCGGCATCGGGTCACGCTGGACGCCGCGCCACTCCAGCACGCAGCAGATCCACATTTTCGAACGCCACCGCGTGGTACCCAGCGCGCGGTCCGGCCGGTGCAGGCAGCCGCGGTTGCCCATCAGCAGGCCGCGTCCCGGGTCGGCCACGATCTCCCCGGTCGGCATGACCCGGTTCTGCAACGGCATCGCCGTCCACCTCCCGTCCCCGTCCCCGTCGCCGCCCTCCAGCATGCATCACGCGCGGAACGGTGCGGTCCGCGGCTCGTGCCGGGCCTGGTCCGCGAGGTATACCGGAGACATGGCTGACGACTCCATGGCGGCCCAGATGCGGTCGGCCGCCACCGTGCTGCTCAAGGCGCTCGATGCCGGGCAGCACGAACTGGCCGTGCACCCGTTCGCGGACGACGCCGCGCGCCGGTGGCTCGAGTACCGTCCCGAGCCGCGCCCGGGGGCCTGCCTCGCGGACATGAGCACCGAGGCGCGCAAGGCCGCTCACCGGCTGCTGGCCACCGGGACCAGCGAGCACGCCTACGCGCAGGCGATGGTGATCATCGCACTGGAGGAGGTGCTCGACCGGCGCGATGGGTGGGCGCGGCACCGGCACAGCAACGACTACTGGGTGAACGTCTTCGGTGACCCCGGCGGCGGCGAGCCGTGGGCATGGCGCTTCGAGGGCCACCACGTGTCGGTCACGATGACGCTGCTCGGGGACGAGGTCTCCCCGGCCCCGGTGTTCCTCGGGGCCAACCCGGCGCGCGTGGGCTACGGGGGCCAGCCGGTCTCCCGGCCGCTGCCGCTGGAGGAGGACCTGGCGCGGGAACTGCTGGCCGCGCTGACCCCGGATCAGCGCTCCGTCGCCGTGGTGTCCGACCGGGCGCCCTTTGACCTGCGCACCTCCACCCGCCCGCGCGCCCAGGAACGGATCGAGCCGGCCGGGCTGCCCGCCTCCCGGCTCGGTGCCGCGCCGCGCGAGATGCTGGACCGGCTGGTCACGGTCTACCTGGACCGCCTGCCCGCCGGGCTGGCCGCCCGCGAGTCGGCCCGGATCGCCGGCCAGGAGGTCTACTTCGCCTGGGAGGGCCCGGTCACGCCCGGGGCCCCGCACTACTACTACCGGCTGCAAGGTGACGACCTGCTGATCGAATACGACGACACCACCGAGGGCGGCAACCACCAGCACACGGTGCTGCGCCGACCGCGCAGCGACTTCGGCGACGACGTGCTGGCCGCGCACCTCAGCCAGGCTCACTTCGCACCCTGAGCCGGCCAGGCGGCTTATTGCCGCCTGGCCGGCCGGGCGGGATGAGGCCGGCTAGCCGATGGTGGCCCCGGCTAGCTGATGGCGCAGCCCTTGCTGCGGCCCTTGGCCGGGAACGCCTTGGCCAGGGCCTGCGCGATCTGCTGGGCGCGGGTGGCGTATCCGGCCGGCGTGTAGTGGATGCCGTCGTTGATGAACCAGCCCTGCTGGACCAGGGAAGCCCAGTTGAACACGCGCATGTTCGGGTAGCGCTGGCAGGCCTGCTGCAGGGCGTCGTTCCACAGTTGCATGTTGGTCTCGGAATACGGCCCGCTGCTGAGGATCGAGACCACGTTGACCCACAGGACCGGCTGGCCGTGGGCGACCGACATCATCTGCTCGATGCGGGCCAGGCGGCTGACCGGAGAGCCGATCGCGACGTCGGCGGTGTCGTTGGTGCCCAGGGCCAGGACCCAGCAGCCGTG
>DATAVV010000414.1:0-3755 GCA_036267555.1 Streptosporangiaceae bacterium
CGGCCGGGTAGCCGAGCACGTCGCGGAGTACGAGCGTGGCCGCCTGCCGGGGCGGCATGCGCTGCAGCCCGGCCACGAAGGCCAGTTCGATCGCCTCGGTGGCCTGGTACCTGGCCTCCGGGCCCGGCGCGGTGTCGGCGATGCCCTCGAGCAGCGCGTCCGGGTACGGCTGGAGCCAGGTGATCTCGCTGCGCCGGGTGGGTTCTGGCGGCTGGAACGGCGGCACCGGGCTAGCCGGGATGCGCCGGCCGGCCGCGCGCAGCGCGTTGAGGCACTGATTGGTCGCGATCCGGTACAGCCACGAGCGCAGTGACGACCGCTGCTGGAAGCCGGGCAGGCCCCGCCAGGCGGCCAGCAGCGTCTCCTGCAGCAGATCCTCGGCGTCGGCCACCGAACCGGTCAGCCGGTAGCAGTGCACCTGCAGTTCCCGGCGGTACGGCTCGACCAGGGCGCGGAACGCCTGCTCCTCGCCGGCCCGGGCGCGTTCCAGGATGGCCTGCTCCACGGTCCCAGCATGCCAGCTCGCCGGAACGTCCCGGTCAGCGTTCCGTTCCGGCCCGCCGCGGTGTCTACCTCAGTGACGGAACGATACGACGAAGGAAAAGAGACACGCCATGACCGAGACCACCAGCCCCGCGCTGCGCACCGCCCTGGCCTATTTTCACGCGTGGACCAGTCACGACCTGGACCAGGCCATGGAGTACATCGCTGAGGACATCGTCTGCGACGCCCCCGCGGGCCGGCTGGAGGGCCGGGAGGCGTACCTGGGCTTCATGCGCCCGTTCGTTCAGATTCTCACCGGCTCGGAGCTCATTGCGGCGTTCGGCGACGAGAAAACCGCGGTCGTCGTGTACGACACCGCGACCGCCCCGGTGGCCAGCGCACCCGCCGCCGAGTGCGTCACCGTGGCCGACGGCAAGATCACCCGCAGCCGGTTCATCTTCGACCGGGCTCCCTTCGACGCCGCCCGCCACGCCGCGAACTGAACCCCGTGACCGCCGGGGAACGGGTTACGCCCGTTCTCGGCGGCTATGGATACCGGACGGCCCGCCTTACGCCCTGTCGATTACTCATTGTGTTCAATCGATTACTAGTATCTCGTCAGTCTCGCCGATCCGCATCGCCATGAGCACCGAGTGGCGTTCATCACGACGAACCGGCTGGCTGGCCAGGAGGGACCTGGCAGGTACGGGAGGAACACATCATGAGGATTCGCAAGGCAGTCATCGGCGTGGCGCTCTCCGCTGCTGCAATCGGGGGCCTGGCGGCGACGCCGGCGCTGGCCTCGCCGACCGCGCCTGCCACGGCGGCAGCACGTGCGCCGTTTGTCGGGCACAACGTGGGCGGGGGCCTGCTGACCAGGCATTCACTGCATGTCGGTCAGGTGGTCAACCTGGTCGGCGCGAACGGCGGCCGCATCTCTACCTACCACGTCACGTCGGCGCACCGCGACGGCGAGGGGTTCTACGTCACGGTCCAGCCCCGGCTCCAGGCGGTCAACGGCACCGTGGTGCTCTTCACGACCTCGAACTAGCGGTAAGCCGCAGTTCACCGCCGGGGCCTCGTGGTACGACCACGGGGCCCCGGCGCAGGTCCGGAACCAGGCACGCCTCAGGCGCCTTTTCTGCACCACCGCGCCAGTTGCCGGGGTCAGCCGAGCTTCCAGGGGTTGATGAGCTCGATTCCCGTTTCCTCGAAGTCGGCGGTGTTGCGGGTGGCCAGCATGGCGCCCAGGTCCCGGCAGATGGCCGCGATCTGCGCATCGGCGACGCCGATGGGCCGGCTGGCCCGCTCACGATCGGTGACGATCTCCGCGTACCACACGGAGGCGCGTTCATCGAAGGGAAGCACCCGGCCCTGGAAGTCTTCGGTCAAGATGCCGCGGATCACCGCGGTCAGCTCCCGCTTACGGTGACCGGCAGGAAGCCTCGTGACGCCGTACCGCAGCTCGGCCGCGGTAACCGCGGTCGTGACTACCTCGGCAACGTCAAGTGAGTCGAGCCAGGACAGCACTCCAGGGTCAGGCACCTGGCGGGCTAGCTCGGAGATGACGTTGGTATCGAGGGCGATCACGGGCCGAACTCCGCGGCGCGCGGCAGTTCGCCGCTGCGATCGGGAAGCTCCAGATCACCTTCAAGCCCTTCGAAGCGGGCCTGGATGCGGCTGCCGAGGCCACGTTCGCCGGCACTAGGCGTCAGCCGCTCCTGAAGAATGGCCCTGACCTCTGCTTCCATGGACCGGCCATGCCGCGCGGCTTCGACCCGCAGCCGCGCATGCGTCACCGGATCAAGCCCCCGGATCGTCAGCGTCGCCATAGTCTCTCCAGAATCTGCCTTGACTACAATGCTAGCAATGCTGCTAATGACAGCATAGTGTCGTTAACTGCTGGGATAGAACCGCAGCACCATCGCTTGACCGCTCTGGACATGATTCCGTGAAAGCGGCTCTCTACGGGGCCTATGCCGGACAGAGCCACTTTCACGGAATTCGCGCTGTCCCGGCACGGCGGCGCTGCGCTGGCCCGGTGCTGGATCAGGCCGATGCGTCGAGCACGGTCTTGGGCGGCGCCGTGCGGTCGGCGAACGCCTGGTGCACGGCGGCGGCGTCACCGAGGGCCGCCACCGCCGGCATCGGCTCGTCCAGGGCACCCCGCGCCAGCAAGTCGACCAGGCCGTACAGGGCGGCCTGGATCTGCGGCACCACGAGATGAGCGGTGGCGCCGAGCGACAGGCCGGACACCACCCGGCTGCCGTGCCAGATGCCGTCGCCCGACAGCGGCGGGTCGTCGCCGCTGGCGTTGCCCAGGATGACCTGACGGCCGAACGGCGCCAGGTGCCCGAACGCCGCGGCCCGCAACTCGCCGCCGACCGGGTCGATGACGACATCGGGCGCGTTGGCCGGGTCCGCGATCCACTCACCGAACCCGTCCGACAGGACCACGTCGGTGCAGGCGGCCGGCGCCCGGCTCACGTCCCGGCTGACCACGCCGGTCACCCGCCGGGTGGGCAGCAGCGCGGCCAGGCGGCAGGTGGTACCGCCCAGGCCGCCGCTCGCGCCCAGCACCACCACCGAGTCCGTGCTGGCGGTCCGGGCCAGGTCGCGCAGGGCCAGCCAGGCGGTGACGCCGTTGATGAGCACCGCGGTCACCCGGGCCAGGTCGGCCCCGGCCGGCAGCGGCACCGTCATCGTGTGGTGGGCGACGGCGACGGACGCGTACCCGCCGGCCCGCCAGCCCCGCCCGAAGTCGTTGAGCAGGGCCCCGACCACGTCGCCGGACGCCAGGCCGGTGACGCCCTCGCCGACCTCCCGGATCGTGCCCGTCACCTCGATCCCGGGCACGAACGGCAGCGGCGCGGGCAGGGCCCCCGACCGGAACAGCGTGTCCACGAAGCCGGTGCCGGCGTACGTCACGTCGACCGTCACCTCACCGGGACCGGGCGACGGCGCGGGCAGCTCCTCGAGCCGCAGCGCCGACGGGTCGCCCGCTTCACGCACCACGATGGCTCGCACCCCCCGTAATTTACCCGCGGGGCGGGTCTGGCCCGTCATCAGACGTCGGCGAACAGCGGCGCGCCCGGCTCGGGCGCGAGCCGGGTCGCCCGGGCCAGGTACGAGATCGCCCGGTACCAGCCGCAGATCAGCAAGGTGTCGACGGCGCCCGCCGGGCCGACCTGACCAGCCAGGCTGGCCCAGTCGGCGTCGGACAGGTCACTGTCGCGGTCCAGCGCGTCGGCGGCCCGGAGCACCGCGCGATC
>DATAVV010000415.1:0-15783 GCA_036267555.1 Streptosporangiaceae bacterium
GTGATCTGGTCCGCTGCGCGTATCCCCGGGCTCGCACCATCCCCGGTCGCTCCTGGCCGCCGCAGCGGCAGCTGTCCCCATCAGCGCCGTGCAGAAGCCCAGGATAGCCGATATCGCGCCCGGCCCGCTCCGCCTGGAGCCCTGCCGCCTGGAGCCCTGCCGCCTGGGCCCCACGCGTCCCTTCCGCCCCGGGCGTAACCCAGTCGTTCACCCGTCGCGAACCTGGAGGTAGTATCGGCGGGCGTGTTTGCGGTAGCCCCCGGTCACCACTTATCCTCGCGTGACTGCTCGCTACGAAGATCATTAACTAACTGCACCGAGGGAGGCCGAGGATGACCGCTGCCGCGCGTTCAGGCGCCGCCGCGCTTCCGGTGCAGCCGGGAGAGCGGCACTGGACCGAAGCCGAGCTCGCCAAGGTGCGCGACACCCTAGCGGCGGAGGCCAAAGAGCTGCGCGCGGACATCGATCGGGCGGAATCCGACATCGCGTCCCGGCTCGGTGACGCGGCCGTCGACGCCGGTGACGACCAAGCGGACGTGGGCGCGAAGGCCTACGAGCGCGAGCATGAGCTGGCCCTCACCCACAACGCCCGCGAGTTGCTGGTCCAGACCGATCAGGCCCTGGCCCGGATCGACGCGGGGACCTACGGCACCTGCGAGTCCTGCGGGGAGCCCATCGGCAAGGCTCGGCTGCAGGCGTTCCCGCGCGCGGTTCTGTGCGTGGCCTGCAAGCAGCGCGAGGAACGCCACTGAGCGGCCAGGCTGACGGCGGGCCTGACCGCCGCGACCCCGAGCCCGGCGCGCCGCGGTCGGCCAGGCCGAGGGTCGTCATCCTGCTCACCGTGGCCGTGCTGGTTCTCGCCGCGGACATAATCACCAAGGCGGTCGTGGTCGCCACGCTGTCGGACCGCGCGCCGATCCGGCTGCTCGGCGGGCTGCTGACGCTGACCGAGTCGCGGAACCCGGGGGCGGCGTTCAGCATCGGGCCCTCGGACACGATCCTGTTCACCGCGATCGCCGTCGGAGTGATCGTGTTCATCGTCCGCACGGCGCGCCGGATCTACAGCCTGGCCTGGGCCATAGCTCTCGGCCTGCTGCTCGGCGGGGCCACCGGCAACCTGGCCGACCGGATCTTCCGCGCACCAGGGCCGTTCCGCGGCTGGGTCGTGGACTGGATCCAGGTCCCGCACTGGCCCGTGTTCAACCTGGCCGACTCGGCGATCGTGTGCGGCGGCGCGCTCATGGTCCTGCTCGCGGCGCGCGGGCACCGCCTGGACGCCGGGCCCCAGCCCGCGCCGGCGCCGCCCGCCTCCCAGCGCAACGGGTCACAGCCGGACGCGTCCCGGCCCGCCGGCCCGCCCCCGGTTGCCTCGCCCTCCGCGTCCGCCTCCGCGTCTCCCCCCGAGCCCGCGTCGGCGCAGCCGTCCGCGGCCGAGCAGCCGCGTGAGCACCCACCGGGCGGCGGCAGCGGATGACCTCGCCCGGCCAGCGCCGGGTGCCCGTGCCCGAGGGACTTGATGGCGAGCGCCTGGACATCGCGCTAGCCCGGCTCTTCGGCCTGTCCCGGGCCCGGGCCGCCGAACTGATCAGTGACGGTTCGGTGCTCGTCGGAGGCGAGCCCGCGGCCAAGTCCGACCGGGTGCCCGCCGGGGAGTGGCTGGACGTGACGCTGCCCCCGCCGGTGACGGTCCAGGCGCGGCCCGAACCAGTGCCCGGGCTTACCGTGGTGTACGAGGACGACGACATCGTGGTCGTGGACAAACCGCCCGGCGTCGCCGCGCATCCGACGCCCGGCTGGACCGGGCCCACCGTGCTGCAGGGCCTGCTGGCCGCCGGGCACTCGATCGCCACCAGCGGTGCGGCCGAGCGTCAGGGCATCGTGCACCGGCTGGACGCCACGACGTCCGGGCTGATGGTGCTGGCCAAGAGCGAGTCGGCGTACAGCGCGCTGAAGCGCGCGTTCCGCGAACGCGAGGTGGAAAAGATCTACCACGCGCTGGTGCAGGGCCACCCGGATCCGCTGCGCGGCACCGTGGACGCGCCGATCGCCCGGCACCCGTCCGGCGACGGCCGGTTCGCGGTCGTGGCCGGCGGCCGTCCCTCGGTCACCCACTACGACACCCTGGAAGCGTTCCGGGCCGCGAGCCTGACCGAGATCATCCTGGAGACCGGGCGCACCCATCAGATACGCGTGCACATGGCCGCGATCCGGCACCCGTGCGTCGGCGACCGGCTGTACGGCGCGGACCCGGTCCTGGCCGCGCACCTGGGCCTGACCAGGCAATGGCTGCACGCGATGCGCCTGGGCTTCGCCCACCCGGCCGACGGCCGCCGGATGGAGTTCGCCAGCACGTACCCGGCCGACCTTTCGCGCGCGCTCGACGTGCTCAGCGCCGAATCATGATCATCCATTACGCTACGTTCGTGGCTGACCTGGATCGCGCCCGGGTGATGGGCCTGCTGCTGGCCGACGACCGGCTGCGCGCGTTCGTGCGCAACGACCGGATAACCGCGATGCCGGCCAAACAGGCCAAGCGCCGGCTGCTGCTCGACGCCGTGGCCCAGGCATTCGAGCCCGGAGTGCGCTATTCCGAGGCCGTGGTAAGCGATTTCCTGGCCACGATCCACGACGATTACGCGGCGCTGCGGCGGCACCTGGTCGACGGCGAGTTCCTGTCCCGCGATCACGGTGAATACTGGCGCACCGCCGGCACCGTGGGCTTACCGGCCCCGGGCCGTCTAACCGGCCGCGGCGCGGGCCACGAGCCCGGCCTGGCGTAGCTGGCCCAGGGTCCAGCCCTTGCCCGCGGGGTCGAGCGGGCGGGTGGCCGAGGTGAATATCTCCGCGGCCCGCCGGTAGGACATCCGGGCCCGGCCGGTGACCGGGCAGACGTCGGCGCGCGTGGCCCGGGCCGGTGCCCGGCGGTCGGTCAGGAACACCGGCCCGCACCTGCGGCCGGCGAGCAGCCAGCCCAGGAGTTGCCCGGTGCCGTCGCACCAGCGGATCCAGCCGTCGTGGCGGCCGGCTCCCGGCCTCGCTGGCGCGCCCCGTCCGGCCAGGTCCAGGCGGCCCGCGTCCAGGCCGAGCACCTCGTCCACGCACGCGGCCGAGTCGTAAAGAACCCGCCAGAACGCGTGCTCGCGCAGCGTGGCCCGGGCCCGGAACAGCTCCGTCACCTGGCCGCCGGTGAGCGCGGGCACCGGCGTCGGCCGCCCGGCCACGTTCCGCAGGCCCGCGGTGGGGTCCGCGCTGATCCACTGCTGGTCCTGCCACCAGCCGACCGCGCTGCGCAGCGCGGACAGCTCCCGGTTGACCGTACGCAGGTCGGTTGCGGCGGCCCGGTCGGCCAGCGCGGCGGCCAGCCGGGACCCGGCGTCGGTGCGGTCCAGCAGCGCCAGCGGGACCACGGGCGGCGCGGCCCCGCGCCGCCCGGCTCCGCCGGGCGGCCGCCGTCCGACCAGCGCCCAGGCCCAGCTCGTCAGCGATATCCGGTACACCCGGCGCGACGCGTCGCCCAGCGACGCCTCGGCCAGGTAACGCTCGACGGCCACCGCGTACTCGACCGGAACGCCGGCGGGCTCCGGTCCGGGCCGGGGCACGATCGCGGCGTCGGGGCGAGGGCGCACGGCGGACCTCCGTTCGGATGGGGCACATGCCAATCGATGGCTTCAGCATAACCGCGCCCGCAAAGCGCATTTACTGCGGCAATCATTTACCGCCCTAAGAATTAACTGCTAAAGCAATTCCGACCCTGAGTTGCCGTTAATTGTTGCGTTCTGGCAAGCTGGCAGCCATGCCAGAATTGTTTATCGCGCCCGCAAATAAGCGCAGTAAATCAGCCGGGGCCTATCCGTATTCGCGCCGATGTGATGACGTCGATTACTACCACGGTGAGGCCATTCCCGATCCGTACCGGTGGCTGGAGGACGACACCCCCCAGACCGCGTCATGGGTGGCCGCCCAGAACCGCCTGACGCAGGCCTGGCTGGACGGCGCGCCCGCCCGCCGCGAGATTCGCTCCCGGCTCACGCGGTGGTGGGATCACCCCCGGTCCGGGGTGCCGTTCGAGCGGGGCGGCCGCTGGTTCGTCACCCGCAACGCCGGCCTGCAGGGCCAGCCGGTCCTGTACGGCCGGCCGGCTACCCGCCGACGCTGCTCGTCACCGGCGACCACGACGACCGGGTGGTCCCGGCCCACTCGTTCAAGTTCGCCGCCGCGCTCCAGTCCGCGCAGCAATCCGGCGCCCCGATCCTGCTGCGCGTCGACGTCGCGGCGGGCCACGGCGCCGGCAAGCCGACGGCCAAGGCCATCGCCGAAGCCGCCGACCGCCTCGCCTTCGCCGAGCGCGCGCTGGCCCTGAGGTGAGCGCCGCCGTCGTCCCGGCGCCCGGCCTGCCGACCAGAAAATGACCAGCCGCCCGAGAGCCAGCGGCGAGGCGCCCTGGCGTCCTCGCTCGTCCCGGCCCGCTAACGGGCCCGTACCGACCAAGAGGGTCCTCGGCCCGCGGCGTTATTCGCGGCCGCGAGCGGCGGGGGCAGGATCCGCCGGCCGGCGTCGAGTGGGTGACGCCGCCGGACCCCGCGCGGGCGGCAGTCGCCGAACGGTGCGGCCGTGAGCGCCGGATCGGACCGTGCCCGCGACGTGGGCCGCCCGGCCCAGAGCCCCGGGCGGCCGTCCCGGCTCGCGCGCGCCGCGGAGCGGGCGGCGGTGTTGCGGGGGCGGGACTTCCGCCGGTTCTACACCGGGTACGTGACCTCGCTGCTGGGCACAGCGATGTCCGCGGTCGCGGTGACGTTCGCCGTGCTGGACAGCGGCGGATCGGCCGCCGACCTCGGCTACGTCATGGCCTCAGGGATCGTGCCCCAGGTGGCGCTGGTGCTGGGCGGCGGCGTGCTGGCCGACCGGATCGGACGCCGGCCGGTCATGCTCGGGGCCGACGCCCTGCGCTGCGCGGCCCAGGCCGCGCTGGCCGCCGCGCTGCTGGCGGGCCACCCGCCGGTCTGGCTGTTCGCGGTGGTGGCCGCGCTGGTCGGCACCGGGGACGCGTTCTTCGGCCCGGCGCTGAGCGGTCTGGCCGTCGAGATCGTGCCGCGCCGCGACCTGGGCAGCGCGAACGCGCTGTGCGGCATGGCCCAGTCCGCGACCTGGGTCATCGGCCCGTCCCTGGCCGGGCTGCTGGTGGCGGCGGCCGGGCCCGCCGTGGTGATCGCCATCGACGCGGCCACCTACGGCGTGAGCCTGGCGGCACTCGCCGGGCTCCGGATCCCGCGCGCCGTGCCCGCCGCCGGGGCCGCGCGGCGCGACTCGCTGCTGCGGCAGGCGGGGGAGGGCTGGGCCGAGTTCCGGTCCCGGACCTGGCTGTGGGTGATCACGGCCCAGTTCGCGCTGTTCAACATGATCACCTGGGCGCCGTACCTGCTGCTCGGCCCGGTCCTGGCCCGCGACTACCTCGGCGGCGCCCGGGCCTGGGGGCTGATCATGGCGGCCAACGGGGCGGGCGCGATACTCGGCGGCCTGGCCGCGCTCGGCCGCCGTCCCCGCCGGCCGCTGATCGTCGCCACCCTGGCCACGTTCGGGTACCCGGTGCCGTGCCTGCTGCTGGCCCTGCACGCGACCGCGCTCGCGGTCGCCGCCGGGGCCGCCGTGGAAGGCGTCGGCAGCGCGCTGTTCAACACGTTCTACTCGACCACCGAGCAGCAGCAGGTGCCGCCAGACCGGCTGTCGCGCGTGAGTTCGTTCAGCACGATCGGCGCGTTCGGCCCCGGCACCGTCGGCCTGGCTGTCGCGGGCCCGGTCGCCGCGCTCGCCGGCCCGGGCGCGGTGCTCGGCGCGGGCGCCGCCTGGTCGGTGCTGAGCACCCTGGTCGTCCTGGCCCTGCCCGCCGTCCGCTCGATCACCTGGCGCGACGACGCCCCCGCCCCGCCCTCACGACCCTCATAAGCGCCCGCCGCCCCGCCCCGTGCCCGCCGCCCCGCCCCCGATCCGGTGCGTGAGTGCCGTCCCGGGGCCTATGAATGTGAGTCCAGGGCTCATCCGTGTGACCTGGACTCACATTCATAACCAAGATCACGAGTCAGGCCGGGGGCTGAGTGAGTTATGGGGCTGGCGGGACGTAGGGGGCTTGCGCCGAGTCAGACGGCAGCCGCCGCGGCGCGGGCGGGCGCTCGCCGGGCCGGCGTCCGCGGCGAGGTGGCCGGGCCGGCGTCCGCGGCGAGGTGGGCAGGCCGGCTTCCGCGGCGAGGTGGCCGGGCCGGCTTCCGCGCGGACCGGGCGGGGGAGTGCCCCTAGCCGAGGGCGCGGCGGAACCGGCCGGCCAGGCTGGCCAGGCGCTCTATGGGCTCGTTGGCGAACACCAGGCGCAGGTAGTGCGCGCCGGAGGGGCCCCAGCCGTCCATCGGGGTGGCGGCCACCTGGCCGTGCTCGAACAACAGCGCCGATGCCTGCGCTGGGGTGATCTCCAGCGCCACCTCCGGCGGCCGCACGTCGGTATCCAGGTTCTCCAGGCGCAGGATTTCCGGGTCGCCGGCCGCGTCCGCCGCGTCGCCGACCACATCCACGCCGATGCCAGGAATGTCACGGAGCCGGGACACGGTCATGGCCGGGGACACCACCTTCCGACGGTGCGTTCTAGACTGCGAGGCGTTCGTTATAGCGATATGTTTATAGCACTATGCTGGTACGCATGGAAGGCGCATCAGCAACCGGGGCGAGGGCGGCGGGGCGGAACGTGCACCGGCTGCGGACGGCGGCCGGGCTGTCGCTGGCCGATCTCGCCGCCGCGGGCGGCATCAGCAAGACCACCCTGCATGGCCTGGAACAGGGCGCGGGTAACCCGACGCTGAGCACGCTGGGGGCCCTGGCCGGCGCGCTCGGCGTGTCGCTGGGCGAGTTGCTCGAGCCGCCCGCCCCGCCGGTCGCGGTGACCCGGGCCGGCGAGGGGCCGCGGGCCGACGGCGCCGCGGTGCACGCCCGCCTGCTGCACCGCATCGCGCTGCGGGGCACCGTCGAGGTCTACGCGCTCGACATCGACCCGGTCGCGCAGTCGTCCCAGCCGCATCTGCCGGGCGTCGCGGAGTGCCTGGTCGTGACCGGCGGCGGCGTCCGCACCGGCCCGGACGACGCGCCGGCCGACCTGGCCGAGGGGGACAGCATCCACTTCGCCGCCGACACCCCGCACGGCTACCGCGGTCTCACCCCCCGCAACCAAGCCGTCCTCCTGATGCTCTACCCGCAAGGTCCCGGAGACCGGCGCTAGCCAAGTCGCCCACCCGAGGAAGGGGGCGCCCCCCGAGGCAAGTACAGCAATTCAGGCCTTCGGTGCATCCGGAGTGTCGCGTCAGCGGCGCGGCGCCGGTTCGGTTAGGCTCGATGAGCCGGACCGGAGCGCGCGCCAGCGGCGGTCGCAGAGCCCAGCCGCCGGGGGCGTGGGCATGTCGGTCACTTCCCCCGGCCCCTTCATGAACGCCCTGGTGAGGGTGCTGTGACGCATGCCCGAAGGAGGCGGTATTTTCATGGCGGCAGCCTCGGCGGGCAAGGGCTTCGTCCACCTGCACGTGCATACCGAGTACTCGATGCTGGACGGGGCCGCCCGGCTGAAGGACATATTCGCCGAGTGCGAGCGCACCGGCATGTCGGCCATCGCCATCACCGACCACGGCAACGTGTACGGCGCCTACGACTTCTACACCAAGGCGCGGGCGGCTGGCATCAAGCCGATCATCGGCATAGAGGCCTACGTCGCTCCCGAGCACCGCGGGCACAAGCAGCCGGTCCGCTGGGGCACGCCGGCGCAGAAGGACGACGACGTATCCGGCGCGGGCGCCTACACGCACATGACGCTGCTGGCCGAGACCACCGAGGGCATGCACAACCTGTTCAAGCTGTCCTCCATGGCGTCCCTGGAAGGTTACTTCCGCAAGCCCCGGATGGACCGCGACCTGCTGGCCCAGTACGCCAAGGGCCTCGTCGCCACCACCGGCTGCCCCAGCGGTGAGGTGCAGACGCGGCTCAGGCTCGGCCAGGACCGCCAGGCCCTGGAGGCGGCGGCCGCCTACCGGGACATCTTCGGGCCGGAGAACTACTTCGTCGAGCTCATGGAGCATGGCCTCGACCTGGAGCGGCGCGCCGCCAGCGGGCTGCGGCGGATCGCCGGGGATCTCTCGCTGCCGTATCTCGCGACCAACGACCTGCACTACGCCCGCGAGGGCGATGCGACCGCCCACGAGGCACTGCTGTGCGTCCAGACGGCCACGAACCTGGCTGATCCGAACAGGTTCCGGCTCGAGGGCGGCGGCTACTACGTGAAGAGCCCGCAGGAGATGCGCGCGCTCAGCGCGGACTCCGATTGGCAGGCGGGGTGCGACTCGACGCTGCTGATCGCCGAGCGCGCGAATGTGGAGTTCACCAAGTCGAACCTGATGCCGAGGTTCCCGCTGCCCGAGGGGGAGACCGAGGCGAGCTGGTTCCGCCAGGAAGTGTGGCGGGGGATGGACCGCCGCTACCCGGATGGCTACGACGAGCAGTGCCGGGCCCAGGCCGAGTACGAGATCGGCGTCATCGAGACGATGGGGTTCTGCTCCTACTTCCTGGTCGTGGCGGACTTCATCATGTGGGCCAAGCGGAACGGGATCCGGGTGGGACCGTGCCGGGGCTCGGCCGGCGGCTCGATCGTGTCCTACGCCATGGGCATCACCGACCTGGACCCGATCGCGCTCGGCCTGGTGTTCGAGCGGTTCCTGAACCCCGAGCGCGTGTCCATGCCCGACGTTGACGTGGACTTCGACGAGCGCAGGCGCGGCGACGTCATCCGCTACGTCACCGAGCGGTACGGCGACGACCGGGTCGCGCAGATCATCACCTACGGCACGATCAAGGCCAAGGCCGCGGTCAAGGACGCGGCCCGGGTGCGCGGCTTCCCCTACTCACTCGGTGACCGGATCACCAAGGCGTTCCCGCCGCCCATTCTCGGCAAGGACATGCCGCTGTCGGGCGTGTTCGAGCCGGACCACCCCCGGTACGGCGAGGCCGGCGAGGTCCGCGCGCTCTACGAGTCCGAGGCCGAGATCAAGCAGGTCATCGACACCGCGCGTGGTCTTGAGGGGCTGATCAGGCAGGCCGGCGTGCACGCGGCCGGGGTGATCATGAGCTGCGAGCCGCTGCTCGACCACATCCCGGTGTGGAAGCGCGAGGCCGACGGGGCGGTGATCACGCAGTTCGACTATCCCTCGTGCGAGGACATCGGGCTGCTCAAGATGGACTTCCTGGGGCTGCGCAACCTGACCGTGATCGATGACGCCATCCGCGGCATCGCCGACAACCGCGGCGTCGAGATCGACCTGGACACCCTCGGCCTGGACGACAAGCCGACGTACGAACTGCTGGCCCGCGGCGACACCCTCGGCGTGTTCCAGCTGGACGGCAGCCCGATGCGGGCGCTGCTGCGGGCCATGCGGGCCGACAAGTTCGGCGACATCTCCGCGGTCATCGCGCTGTACCGGCCTGGCCCGATGGCCAGCGCCCCGGTGTACGCCGACCGCAAGACCGGGCGAGCGCAGGTCATCCCCATCCACCCCGAGCTCGCCGGGCCGCTGGAAGACATCCTGGGCGAGAGTTATGGCCTGCTGGTCTATCAGGAAGACGTCATGTTCGCCGCGCAGAAGCTGGCCGGGTACTCGCCCGGCAAGGCCGACCTGCTGCGCCGGGCCATGGGCAAGAAGAAGAAGGAGATCCTGGAGGCCGAGTACGAGCCATTCGCGGCCGGCATGCGGGCCAACGGGTACTCCGACGACGCGATCAAGACGATCTGGGACGTCATGGTCCCGTTCTCCGGCTACGCGTTCAACAAGGCGCACGCGGCCGGCTACGGGCTGATCTCCTACTGGACCGCCTACCTGAAGGCCAACTTCCCGGCCGAGTACATGGCGGGCCTGCTGACCTCGGTCGCGGGTGACAAGGACAAGTCGGCCCTGTACCTCAACGAGTGCCGCCGGATGGGGATCAAGGTGCTGCCGCCGGACGTGAACGCGTCGACGGCGATGTTCACCCCGGTCGGCGAGGACATCAGGTTCGGCATGGCCGCGGTGCGCAACGTCGGCACCGCGGTGGTGGAGTCGATAGTCGCGACCCGCAAGTCCAAGGGCGCGTTCACCAGCTTCGCCGATTTTCTGCGCAAGGTGCCGGTCAACGTGTGCAACAAGCGCGTGATCGAGTCCCTGATCAAGGCGGGCGCGTTCGACTCGTTCGACCACCCCCGCAAGGGCCTGGTGATGATCCACGAGCAGGCCATCGACACCGTGATCGACGTCAAGCGCAACGAGGCGATCGGCCAGGACTCGCTGTTCGGCGAGGACACCGAGGTCTCGGCCGCGTTCGACGTCCCGGTGCCCGACGGCGAATGGGACAAGAGCACGCTGCTCACCTTCGAGCGGGAGATGCTCGGCCTGTACGTCTCCGACCACCCGCTGCTCGGCCTGGAGCACGTGCTGGCCGCGGCCACGGACTGCTCGGTGGCCCAGCTTCTCGGGTCCGCCGACCAGGAGGCGCCGCGCGCCCAGGGGGAGCGCGGCGACGGGCAGCAGGTCACCCTGGGCGGGATCCTGTCCGGGGTCGCGCGCAAGGTGACCAAGCAGGGCGCCGCGTGGGCGGCGGCCACCCTGGAGGACCTCGAGGGCGCGATCGAGGTACTGATCTTCCCCGCCACGTACCAGGCCTGCATGTCGCTGATCATCGACGACGCGATCGTGATCGTGAAGGGGCGGCTGGACCGGCGCGAGGACGTGCCGAAGCTGATCGCGATGGAGGTCAGCGTGCCCGAGATGCCCGCGGAGGGCCAGGGCCCTTTCGTGGTCTCGGTCCAGGAGGCGCGGTGCGTGCCGCCGGTGGTCGAGCGGCTGCGGGAGGTGCTGCAGACCCACCCGGGGCCCACCGAGGTGCACCTGCGGCTGCAGACCGGGGCGCGTACCACCGTGGTGCGGCTGGATGACAAGCTGCGGGTCAAGCCGTCGCCGTCGCTGATCGCCGACCTGAAGCAGTTGCTCGGCCCCGCCTGCGCGAGCTGACGCCGGGCTGACCCGGCTCAGCCCGTTCCGGCCCGTTCCAGGGCCGTTCCAGGGCCCGGGCTGCTCCCGGGTGGCTACCTGGCCGCTCCGGGCGGGTACAGAACGTATCGACGCAGGTAGGATGGGGTCAGGTGAGCCGGGAAGCCTGGTCGGCGTCGTTTACGTTCGCGGGAAGGCTTGCCATGCAGTTCATCCGGTATCGCCGCGGGGCGCCGCGTTGATGCGCCGTCCCTGGCGCGGCTCGGAGTGGCGCCGCGAGGTGCTGCGCACCAACCTGTGGCTGGTGCCCGCGGTCGAGGTCGTCGTCGCCGCGCTGCTGTTCGCCGGGACCTACGCGCTGGACCGGGCCGCCTATGACGGCGTGTTCCGCGTGCCCGGATGGGTACTCAGCGGTTCGCCCGATGCGGCCCGGCAGATCCTGACCGCGATCGCCGCGGCCATCATCACGGTCGTCGGCGTGGTGTTCTCGATCGTGATCGTCGCGCTGACCCTGACGTCCACGCAGTTCGGGCCCAGGATGCTGCGAAACTTCATCCGGGACCGCGGCACGCAGGTCACGCTCGGCACGTTCGTGGCCACGTTCGTCTACGCGGTGCTGGCCCTCGGGTCGATTGGCCAGAGCGCGAACGGCAGCTTCGTCCCGCACATCAGCATCACGGTGACGCTGGTGCTGATGGTGGCCGACCTCGCGGTGCTCATCTACTTCCTGCACCACATCGCGATCCAGATCCAGCTGCCCCAGGTCATCGCGGGCATCGCCGGCGACCTAGCCGAGGCGATCGAACTGCAGGCCGGTGACCCGGCGGTCGGGGCCGACGCCCGGTACGCCGCGCTGCTGATCGCGGACATGGACGGGCCGGGCGGGGAGGTCGCCGCGCCGCGCAGCGGCTACCTGCAGTACATCCAGCACCGCACGCTGGTCCGGATCGCCGCCGAGAAGAACGCGGTGATCCACCTGCGCTACCGGCCCGGGCATTTCCTGGTCCAGGGGCACCCGTACGCCACGGTGTGGCCGGCCCGCGTCGCCGAGCAGGTCTCGCGCGAACTGGCCCGGGCCCACGTCACCGGTCCCTACCGGACGCTGGCCCAGGACGTGTCGTTCGGCCTCGACCAGCTCGTCGAGATCTGCATCCGGGCGCTCTCGGCCGCGGTGAACGACACGTTCACGGCTCTGACCTGCATCGACTGGATGGGCGACAGCCTATGCAAGGTGACGGGCCGGTGGCAGCCGACCCGGGTCTACCGGGACGGCCCGGGCGCCGTGCGGCTGATCGCCACGCAGACCACCTACGAGCGCCTGGTCCAGCGGGCGTTCGAGAAGGTGCGCCAGGCGGGCCGGGGCATGCCCGCCGTGATGATCCGGCAGCTCGACGCGCTGGCCAAGATCATGGAGCGGGCGACCGCGCCCGGCGACGGCCAGGTGCTGCTCGACCAGGCCGCGATGATCGACCGGCTGAGCGCGGCCACGGTCGACGAGGAATCCGACCGGGCCGATGTCCGCCGCGCCTACCAGCGGGTGCTCGACGTGCACGCCGGGGTCCGGGCCGCCCGGGCCGCCCCGTCGTCCGCTTCCGGAGCGCCCCGCGCCCCGTAACGACCGACAGCCGTAACGCGGCGCCCGGGTGCCGTGGCGCACCCGGGCCAGCCGCGTCGCCGCGTTACGCGTCGCGGCGGTTCAGCAGGTAAGCCGCCCCGATCAGCAGCACCGCCGTCCAGAGGCAGAAAATCCCGAACCCCTGCCAGGCCGAGAGGACCTGGACGCCGGTCGCGTGCACCTGGCCGACCCGGGTCCCGGCCTGCTCGGGCAGGTAGCCGTTGACGTGCGCGCCCCAGCTGTTCGGCAGCAGCCCGGACAGGATCGGCAGCACGAACACGACGCCGATGGCCGTGGTGATGGCGCCGGCCGTGTGCCGGATCAGGCCGCCGATCGCCAGCGAGAACAGGCCGAGCACGGTCAGGTAGAGACCGGACCCGACGACCGCGCGGGTGACGTCGTTGTCGCTGAGCGACACCGGCACGTGGCTGTGCAGGATGGCCGAGCCGAGGAAGAACGAGCCGAACGCGACGATCTCGCCGGCCACGAGCAGCAGCACGGTCAGCACCACCGCCTTGGCGGCCAGCATCGGTATCCGCTTGGGCACCGCGAGCAGCGAGGCGCGGATGACCCCGGTCGAGTACTCGGTGCTGATCACCAGCACGCCGAGCACGCACAGCGTGAGCTGGCCCAGGCCCAGCCCGGCGCCCATGATGAAGCCGACGGGGTCGCTCAGGATGGTCGCGTCGCGGTCCGCCGCGTGCGGGCCGTTCCAGTTGGACGAGGTCAGCCACGTGAACAGCGCGGTCAGGCCGATGGTGATGACGACGAAGAGGATCAGCGTCCAGATCGTCGAGCGCACCGAGCGGATCTTCGTCCACTCGGCGGCGATCAGGTTGCGGAAGTTGCCTATGCGCCCGGGCGCGGCCGCCGGCGCGCCGGCCGGCCTCACCACTGAGGTCGTGGTCATCGGGTACCTCCCTGGGCCGCGTTCACCGGATTGGGCTGATCGCGCTGACCGAACTCCAGGCTGTCGGAGGTCAGTTCCATGAACGCCTCTTCCAGCGAGGCCAGCGGGGTCAGCTCGTGCAGCACCACCGCGCCCTTGGCCGCGATCTCCCCGATCCGGGGCGCGTCCAGGCCGGTGACCGTCAGCAGGCCGACACCGTTGCCCGCGGTCGTCGTGGCCGAGCCGCCGTTCTTGTCGCCCTCGGTGACCGTGCCGCCGGCCGCGGTGATCAGCCCGGTCAGCCGGGCCGAGTCCGGCGTGCGCACCCGCACCGACTTGTCGGCGCTGCGGGCGATCACGTCCTCGGTGGTGGACTCGGTGATGAGCTTGCCCCGCCCGATCACGATCAGGTAGTCGGCCGTGACCGCCATCTCGTTCATCAGGTGGCTGGAGACCAGGATCGTGCGCCCCTCGGCGGCCAGCCCCTTGATCAGGTTCCTGATCCAGAGCACGCCCTCGGGGTCCAGCCCGTTCACCGGCTCGTCCAGCAGCAGCACCTGCGGGTTGCCCAGCAGGGCCGCCGCGATGCCGAGCCGCTGGCTCATGCCGAGCGAGAAGCCGCCCGCCCGCTTGTCGGCCACCTCGCGCAGGCCGACGAGGCCGAGGACCTCATCCACCCGCGAGGCGGGCAGTCCCTGGGTCTGCGCGAGGAACCGCAGGTGGTTGCGGGCCGAGCGGCCCTGGTGCACCGACTTGGCCTCGAGCAGGGCCCCGACCGTGCGCAGTGGCTGCGCCAGGTCGCGGTAGCGCTTGCCGTTGATGGTCGCGGTTCCGGTGTCCGGGCGGTCAAGCCCGAGCACCATCCGCATGGTGGTCGACTTGCCGGCGCCGTTGGGACCGAGGAACCCGGTCACCCGCCCCGGCTCGACCGTGAAGGTCAGATGATCGACCGCTACTTTGTCGCCAAAGCGCTTGGTCAGGTTGTGTACCTCGATCATGCAGCTGCTTCCTTGTTTAGGAACTAGGTATTAGTTCGCTGCAGCGCCCCCCGCCTAAGTTAGCAAGGTTCCCCGCGACATCGGATGTTCAGCCAACGTGTCGGCCCGTGGCGCCGTTCCCGTATGGCCGATTTTGTCTATATCCGGGCATGATCGCAAACTCCGGGGCCGGACCGGCGCGGCGGCGCCCCGGCCCGGCGCCGCGGCGTTGGGGCCTGACCGCACGGCCGGATCCTCGGTCACGTACCCTGCTGCGCAGTATGGCCAATCCCAGTGACCTTCCCGTCCCGCCCGGCCCGAGCCGAAGCCCGGCCCAGCACGCTGCCGTCGCGGCCGGCCCGAGCGCGACCGCCGTCCTGGTCACCCTGGCCACGGTGATCGCGGTGATCGCGGGAACCGCGCTGCTCGGCGCGGGCGCGGGGCTGCTGTGGGCCTCGGTCGCGCCGCGGGCCCTGATCGTGGTCGTCGGCCGCGGCTCCGCCGGCGTGGTGAACCCCGAGACCTCCGCCTTCATCGCGGCGGACGGCTGGTTCACGCTGCTCACGGTGATCGGCGGCGTCATCTCCGGGCTGCTGGGCTACGCGCTCGCGGTCCGGCGCCAGGGTGCGCTCGCCATGGCCGGGGTCCTGCTCGGCGGCCTGGCCGCGGCGCTGCTCGCGAAATGGATCGGCCAGCAGTCGGGCGCGGCCGCGTTCAACCACATGCTCCTGACCGGCCGGCCCGGCGTCACGCTCCGCGAGCCGCTCGCGGTGGGTGGCGTGGGGCTGCTGGCGTTCTGGCCGCTGGCCGCCGGCCTCACCGCTGGTGGCATCGAACTGGCCATCACGCTGCGCGAACGCCGCCGTCAGCGGCTGCTGCCCCTCCCCCCGCCGCCGCCCTACGCCGCGGCGTCCCCTTACACTCCGGCGTCCTCCTACGCCCCGGCGCCACCGTCGGCCCCGGCGTCACCGCCCGCCCCGGCCACGTCACCCGGCCCGTCATCCCCGCCCGGCGCGGCCACATCCGGTTCGCAGACTCCTGGGTTAGCGCCGCCGTCCGGGTCGGCCCCTGCCCCCGGCCCGTCATCGCCGCCCGGCGCCGCGCCGGCGGCGGATCCCGAAGCCGGATAACCGCGCGGTGGCCTGGCCGCAGGCGGCACGGCCACCGATCGCCCCCCGGGGGAAGGCTGATGTTACGGAAATCGCCCCAGGCCACATATTCCCCCTCTCCCCGGTCAGATGCCGACCTGCCGGATCGCCAAAGACC
>DATAVV010000416.1:0-12974 GCA_036267555.1 Streptosporangiaceae bacterium
GGTGGGAGTTCGCGTGTGGCATGGCAAGCTGGGATGCAGAGGAGAGTATCGGGCGGTGAGCATACCTGGCGGCCGGCGCGAAACCCAAGTCGGCCGGCGCGCCGTCGGGCTGGCCTCCCGCTACGTGCCGGCCGAGCGCACGGTGAGCCGGTTCAGGACCGGTCCCGGCACCAGGCTCGTGACGTCGCCGCCGTACTGGGCGAATTCCTTGACCAGGCTTGACGACAGGAACGCATACAGCGGGTTCGTGGTCATGAACAGCGTCTCCACGCCGGCCTGGTTGTAGTTCATCTGAGCCATCTGCAGCTCGTAGTCGAAATCGCTGACCGCGCGCAGCCCCTTGACGATCGCCGAGATGTCGTTGGCCTTGCAGAAGTCGACGATCAGCCCGTCGAACTTGACCACGCTGACGTTGTCCTGCTCCTTGGTTGCCTCGCGCAGCATCTCCAGCCGCTCGTCGAGGGTGAAGAGCGCGGTCTTGCTGGGGTTGCGCAAGACGGCGACGACGACCTCGTCGGCGAGCCGAGCCGCGCGAGAGATGATGTCGAGATGTCCGTTGGTGACCGGGTCGAATGATCCTGGACAGACCACACGGCGCACGCTGACTCCCCCTCCTGGCGATGACGTTGCCACAGGCCCGGCGCCTGCGCCCAGACCGTACCAGAGTGTCGCCTCACCGTAACCGCGAGACCGGTCGGGCGTATAGGCCGGGGGCCAGTGCATCGGGCCCGACCGGGTAGCCCGCTCCACGACGACCAGGGCGCCGGGCGCGAGCCAGCCGCGGTCGCACAGCGCGGAGAGCATCCGCTGCACCTCCTCGTCCGGCGTGGCGTAGGGCGGGTCGGCGAACACGATGTCGCGCGGCGGGTCCGTGCCGGGCCCGCGGTCGAGCACCCGGTCCACCCGGCCGGCCGCCAGCCGCGCGCCAGGCAGCCGCAGCGCCTCGATGTTGCCCCGGATGACCCGGGCCGCCCGGCTGTCCGACTCGACCAGCAGCACGTCCTGCGCCCCGCGCGACAGCGCCTCAAGGCCGACCGCGCCCGAGCCCGCGTACAGGTCGAGCACCCGAGCCTCAGCCAAGGGCCCCCACATCGACAAGATGGTGCCGAACAGGCCCTCGCGGGCCCGGTCCGACGTCGGCCGGGTCCCCCGGCCCGCGGGCACCGACAGCCTCCTGCCTCCCGCCGTGCCGCCGATGATGCGGGTCACCGGTGGCTCAGGCCTTCTCGAGATACTCGGCCTGCTCCCGCTCGAGCAGCACACGGACCGCGGCGGCCAGCGCGGGCTGCCCGGCCAGCGCCGGGTCGGCGGTGACCAGGTCCGTGGCCTCGCGGCGGCCCTGGCCGATCAGTTCCTCGTCGGCGAGCAGGGTAAGCAGCTTCAGGCTCGACCTGCGGCCGGCCTGGGCGGCGCCGAGCACGTCGCCCTCCCGGCGCTGCTCAAGATCGAGCCGCGATAGCTGGAACCCGTCCAGGGTGGCGGCCACGGCGTCGAGCCGCTGTCGCGCCTTGCCATCCGCCTCGGCCTCGGTGACCAGCAGGCACAGTCCCTCGTGGCGGCCCCGGCCCACGCGGCCCCGCAACTGGTGTAGCTGCGAGACACCGAACCGGTCGGCATCCATGATCACCATCACGGTGGCGTTCGGCACGTCCACGCCGACCTCCACCACCGTGGTCGTGACCAGGACGTCCAGCGACCCGGACGCGAAGGCCAGCATCGTGGCGTCCTTCTCGTCGGCGGGCAGCCGGCCGTGCAGCACCCCCAGGCGCACCCCGGCCAGCGGCCCGCGCGCCAGCTCCTCGGCGAGGTCGAGGACGGCGATCGCCGGCCGGGCGCCATCGTCGGCCTCGTCAGCCGGCCGCGGCCCTTCCTCGCCGGCGCCCTCGGCGGCGGTCCCGTCCCCGATCCGGGGGCAGACCACGTAGCACTGGCGGCCCTGGGCCACCTCCTCCTTCAGCCGCTCCCAGACCCGCTCGAGGTAATGCGGCTTCTCCGCGGCGGGCACCACGTGGGTGCTGATCGGCGAGCGCCCGGCCGGCAGCTCGGTCAGCGTGGAGATCTCCAGGTCACCGAATACCGTCATGGCCACGGTGCGCGGGATCGGCGTGGCCGTCATCACCAGCACGTGCGGCCGGCCGTCGCCCGCCTTGTCCCGCAGCGCGTCGCGCTGCTCCACGCCGAAGCGGTGCTGCTCGTCGATCACGACCAGTCCGAGGTCGGCGAACTGGACCTTCTCTTCGAGCAGTGCGTGGGTGCCGATCACCACCCCGGCCGTGCCCGACGCCGCCTCCAGCAGGGCCCGCCGCCGCGCTGCCGCGCCCAGCGACCCGGTGAGCAGCGTCACCCGGGTGGCGTGCTCCGCCCCGCCGAGCTCGCCGGCCTGGGCCAGCGGGCCGAGCTGATCGCTGATCGACCGGTAGTGCTGCTGGGCCAGCACCTCGGTCGGGGCGAGCAGCGCGGCCTGCCCTCGGGCGTCCACGACCTGCAGCATGGCCCGCACCGCGATCACGGTCTTGCCCGAGCCGACCTCTCCCTGCAGCAGCCGGTGCATCGGGTGGTCGAGCTCCAGCTCGTCGCCAATCTGGGTGCCCGCCAGGTCCTGCCCGATGGTCAGGTCGAACGGCAGCCGGGCGTCGTAGGCGTCGAGCAGTCCGTCGGGCACCCGGGGCCGCGGCGTCGCCGAGAACGCGGTGGCGGCCAGCCGCCGCTGCGCGAGCACGGTCTGCAGCAGGAACGCCTCGTCCCACTTCAGCCGGTACCGGGAACGCTGCATGTCGGCCATGTCGATCGGCCGGTGGATGCCGCGCAGCGCGTCGGCCAGGCCGCGCAGCTTGTGGCGGTCCCTGATCGCGCGCGGGATCGGGTCCACGACGTCCAGGACGTCGAGGGCGACCTGTACCGCTTTGGCGATCTGCCAGGAGGAGATCTCCTTCGCGGACGGGTAGACCGGGATGATCTCCGCGGCGTACTCGGCGGCCCGGGTCGTGTCGTCGCCGGTGCCCAGCAGCTCGTACCCGGGGTGCGCGAGCTGGCGCTTGCCCCGGTACGTGGACACCTGGCCGGTGAACAGGCCGTGCACGCCGGGAGTGAGTTCCTTCTCGCGCCAGTGCTGGTTGGTCCGGCCGAAGAAGGTCAGGACCAGCAGGCCGTGCCCGTCGGTCACGGTCGCCTCGAAGATCGAGCCCCGCCTGCCCCGCATCGGGCGGGTGCTGACCTTGGCCACCTCGGCCTGGACGGTCACGTGCTCGCCGTCGCGCAGCGAGGCCAGGTCGGTGAGCTCGCCCCGGGTCTCGTACCGGCGCGGGTAGTGGCGCAGCAGGTCGCCCACGGTCTTCAGGTCCAGCGCGCTCTCCAGCGGCTTGGCGACCTTGTCGCCGACCACCAGGCGCAGGGGATCTTCGAGTATGGCCATGACCCGCTACTCCACACCGATCAGCAGCGGCGCGGGGCCGCCTTCGTAGCACACGATCTCCAGGTCCGGGCGGGCCGCGGCGATCTCGTCCGCGACGAGCCGGGCCAGGCCGGGCTCCGCGCCCGCGCCTTCCATCAGCGTCACCAGCTCCCCGCCCCGGGCCAGCAGCCCGGTCGCGAGGGCGGCGGCCACCTCGGCCGGTGCCTGCGCGGTCACCCTCTCCTCCTCGCCCTCCAGCCCGACGAAACCGGCGCCGCCGTGGATCACGCTGCCGAAGCGCACCCCGGCGGCGGCCTGGCTCATGGCTATCACGTCAGTCTCAAAGCCGCGTTCCGGATCGTGCACGGCCAGGGCCGCGATCTCCTGCAGCGGGGAGCACACCGGGACCACCGACACGACGGTCCCCTCATCCCCGAGCCGGGCCGCGACCGCGCGGGCGAGGCCGGCCACCCGGGGCCCGTTCGGGATGACGGCGACAGCTGACCCCGCCTGCCGGATGGCCTCGATCAGAGCGGGGGCCGCCGGGTCGCCGCCGTCGCGGGGCCGCAGGATCCGCGCGCCCGCCGAGCGCAGCAGCGCGGCCAGGCCGTCGCTGTCGGCCACCGCGACCACGCCGCGCGGCGGCGGCCCGCTGTGCTCACTGTGCTCACCGTGCCCGGCGTCCGCCGCGGTGCCGAGCCAGGTGACCGTGATCCGGCGCGGGCGGCCAGCGGCCAGCCCCTCCTCGATCGCCGCCCCGGCGTCGGCCACGTGCACGTGGACGTTCCACAGGTCATCACCGCCCACGACGACCAGCGAGTCGCCGAGCACGTCGAGCCCGGCCCGGAGCCGCCGGACCGCCTCCGGCGACGCTTCGAGCAGGTAGGTGACCTCGTACCCGAACGAGCTGGGCGCATGGCCCCCGGCCGGGCCGGCCGCCGCCTCGTCCGTGGCCGGCGCCGCGCCCCCGGCGTCGGACAAGCGCGTACCGGACAAGCGCGTGCCAGACGAGCCCGTGGCCGCTGGGACCGTGGCCGCGGGGACCTCGAAACTCTCGGGCCGGACGCCGGTGACCACGGCCGCGAGCGCGTCGAGGAGCACGCAGAGCCCGGCCGCGCCCGCGTCGACCACGCCGCGGGCGGCCAGCACGTCAAGCTGCCCTCGGGTGGACGCCAGCGCTTCGCGCGCGGCCCGGGCCGCGGCGGTCACCACGGCGGCCAGCCCGCCGGATTCCGCCCCGCCCGCCCCCCGTACCTCACCGGCCTCACCGCGCATCTCACCGGCCTCACCGATCTCACCAGCCGCACCACGTGGCGCGTCGACCGCCCCGGCCGCACCACCTGCCTCACCGGCCCCACCACGTGCCTCACCGGCCCCACCACGTGCCGCGTCGACCGCGCCGCGCGCCGCCGCGTCGGCCACGGTGAGCACCGTTCCCTCGGCCGGCCGGCCGACCGAGGACCTGGCGCTGGCCGCGGCGTGGGTCAGGGCCCGGGCCAGGACCGCGCCGTCGCAGCGCGACTCGGTGGCGCACACGTCCGCGAGCCCGCGGAGGATTTGGCTGACGATGATCCCCGAGTTCCCGCAGGCCCCGAGCAGCGCTCCCCGTGCCGCCGACGACCAGACCTCCTCCGCCCCCGCGTCCGGGGCCAGCGACTCGACGGCCCCGGCGGCCGACATCAGCGTGATATGCAGGTTGGTGCCGGTGTCGGCGTCGGGCACCGGGAAGACGTTCAGCGCGTCGATCGCGGCCCTGGTCTGGGCCAGCGCGTCCACGCTCAGACGGCACCAGCGCCTGACGGTGTCACCGTCGAGGACCTGTGCCGCCATACCCCGCAGCGTAGATCCTGGCCACGACGGTCGGCTCACGACCCGCGCATGCCCGGGACCCCGCGCACGCCCGTGACCCCGCAGGCGGCCAGAATTGCGCTCGGTTCGCGCGAAGGGGCGCTGGTCGGCTATTGTTCAGCGACCGTCCCGGCCTCATCCGGGACGATGACCCAGCTGGCAATTACCCAATGGAGCATCTCGTGGCTTCCGTATGCGACGTCTGCGGCAAGCGGCCAGGATTCGGCAATAACGTGTCGTTCTCGCACCGCCGCACCCCCCGCCGCTGGAACCCGAACATTCAGCGCGTGCGCGCGAAGGTCAACGGGGCGCGGCGCCACCTCAACGTGTGCACCTCGTGCATCAAGGCGGGCAAGATCGAGCGCTGACCGCTCGTTACGGCCCGAAGGAGCAAGTGCTCCCGTCTAACCTGCAGCCGGACGGAGAGGTCGGCACGCCCGTCACGGACAGGATCAGCTGACGGCTGCCCGGTCTTCCCTCCCCCTGACCGCGCCCCGGCCACGGCCCGAGCGCGGTGCCCGCGCCTGCCTGGCCCGACGGCTGCCACAGCGCTCCCCAGACCCGGTCGACCCGGGCCGAAGGGAACGACACCTGCAGGTTCCACGGGCCCGGCTTCGCGTTGCCCGGCAGGGTGATCACCGCGACAAAACCCGAGGCCCAGCGCTGGACGACCTGGTAGCCGAGTTGGTAGACGGCGCCAGTGCCCGGCGGCGGCCCGGGATTGGCCGCCGGGCCCTCCCGTCGTCGCGTGCCGCCGAGGAATGGCACGCCCGGGCTCGCGGTCGCCACGGCGGGCGCGTGGCCGGGTGAGGGCCGCACGCAGCCACTGGCGGCGCAGCGTAAGCCGGGACTGTTCGGCGCGTAGGTGAGCGCGGCCGGCGAGTCCACGGCCAGCGCGGCGGCGATCACCACGCCCGCGCCCGCCGCGAACCAGGGCGTGAGCAGCAGTGAGCGCACCAGCCGAAGCTGACGGCGGCAGGTGGCCTGCGGAGCATCCGCCGTGACACCGCCCGGCATGACACCGCCCGGCGCGACGCGGCCGGGCGCGACGCGGCCCGAGGCACCGCGCCCTGCGGGGCCCACGCGGTGACGAGCAGCCTGCCGGGGGCCACGAAGAACGCTGCGCCGGAAGCTGCCCTCCCGGCGCAGCGCACTGTGCACGCGCCCGCACTCTTTGCGATGTCTTGGCATCAAGGGGTTTATACCAAGCAACGAGGCCACGGGCTAGTGACTAATAAGTTACTGTCCGTCACAAATCATGATTCATACGTCAACGGAAATGGCTCCAGCCGGTGACGCCACCCGCGGGCCGGGAGTCCACTGTCACCCCGTGTCCCTTTTGGACCGTGCCAATCACCGACCAGTGGCCGGGCAGCGTCGTTCCCGGACCGAAGGTCGCCGTCAGCGCGTGGTCCTCACCCCCGGCCAGCACCCAGCCCAGGCCGCCGGGCCCCGGCGCCACGCCACCCGGTGCTCCCTGGTCCGCGCTCAGGGCCTCCGCCGCCGCCCGGAGCGCCGGGTCAGCCGGCAGCCGCGCGGTCTCGACGTCGATCAGCACGCCGCTGGCGTCGGCCACGTGCCCCAGGTCGGCCAGGAGCCCGTCGCTGACATCGATCATCGCGGTCGCGCCCAGGCCGGCCGCTTCCGGGCCCGCGGCGTACGGCGGCGACGGCCGCAGGTGCGCGGCGACCAGCGCGTCGAACCCGCTGGCCCGCCGGGCCGCGAGCAGCGCCAGGCCCGCGGCCGAACGGCCCGTCCGGCCCGCGACGGCGACCACGTCGCCCACCTGCGCCCCGGCCCGGGTGACCGGCTCGCGGCCGCCCAGGTCGCCCAGGGCCGTGATCGCGAGCATGATCGAGTCGGCGCTGCTAACGTCCCCGCCGACCACACTGGCCCCGGCCCGCGCGCACTCAGCGGCCAGGCCCCGGACCAGGTCTTCCGCCCACGCCACCGGCAGGTCACCGGGAGTCGCCAGGCCCACAAGCAGGGCGGTGCCCGACGCGCCCATGGCCGCCACGTCGGCCAGGTTCTGCGCGGCGGCCTTGACCCCGACGTCGAAGGGGCCTGACCAGTCGCGGCGGAAATGCCGCCCCTCCACGAGCAGGTCGGTGGTCGCGACCACCCGGCAGTCGGGGGCGCGGACGACGGCCGCGTCGTCCCCGATGCCTATGATCTCGGAACCGCCCGCGGGGAGCAGGGCGCTGATCGCGGCGATGAGGCCGAACTCGCCCAGGTCAGCGACGGTAATGGCAGGCCTCCCGCCCGTTGTCAGGCTCGCGGCCCGGGCCGCGATCGGGCCCGGCCGGGCATATTCCCCAGGCCAGCCGCCGGGTACCTAAGGTAGCGTGGCCCCCACACTTGCGCCTGGGAGGACGGCATGGTTCACGCTTATATCCTCGTCCAGACAGAGGTCGGTAAGGCGGCCGACGTCGCGGCGGCGATCGGGCAGATCACCGGCGTAACCCAGGCGGACGACGTCACCGGCCCTTATGACGTTATCGTCCGGGCCGAGGCGGACAACGTCGACGACCTCGGCAAGCTCGTGGTCGCGCAGATCCAGGGCGTATCCGGCATCACCAGGACACTGACCTGCCCGATCGTTCACATCTAGCGCGCTCGCCTCGGCTGCGCCAGCGACGGCCCGGGCCGGGCGGAACCTAGGCCAGCGAGACCTGGGCCGCCTCGGTCGCGGCCGCGGTACGCGGGCCCAGGCCGATTCGGGCCGCGTCCCGCAGGTCGTCCACGGTGTCGACGTCCCGGCGCAGTCCGCGCAGGCCGGGCAGCACGAGTTCCACCGCCCCCGCCGACAGGTGCGCCCGCCTCGACTCCGGCCCGAACCTGGGGCAGAAGGCCGCGCCAGGCCCCGCCGCGTACAGCGTGGTGCCGGTGCCCGCGGCGTCGGGCACGAACGCCTCCGGCACCTCGGCCGCCCGGCCCAGTGCCAGGCCCAGCCCGGCCGGGTCCAGCGCGGGGAGGTCCGCGGCCATCCCGGCTCTCCCCCGCCCGGGCCAGTGGTCGTCGCTGTAGGCCGCGCCGTAGGCCAGTGCCGGGTTGAGCCCGTCGCCAGGCTGGTCGGGCAGCACGAGCGCGCCGAGCCCGGACAGCTTGGCCGCCGCGTCAGGGTCGTCGGTCACCACGATCACGCGGTCCACGGCCGGGCATGCCACCGCGGCGGCGACCGTGTCCGCGGCCATGGCCAGGGCCAGTTCGGCGCGGTGCGAGCCGACCGGTCCGATGAGCCGGGATTTCGCCAGGGCAAGTACCTTGACGGGGATCACCATCGACCAGCGGAGCGGGGTATCGACCGGCATGCACCTGATCCTGCCTCGACAGCGTGTCGCGCGAACCGCGACACTGACTTCAATAACGAGCGGCACGGGCGCGACCGGCACCCAGAGCGGGAGACTTCTCCTATGAGCAAACGCGCGGACCGCAGTTACTCATCCGCCTGGCGGAGACTAACGAAGATCGTCGTGCCGCCAGTGGTCTACTCGCTGATGAAGCAGGACTGGCACGGCCAGGAGAACATCAGGAACGTTCCCTCCGACAGCGGCCTGATCCTGGCCATCAATCACCTGTCCTACGTGGACCCGCTGCCCATCTGCCTGTTCACCCACAAGTCGGGCCGCTACCCGGTGTTCCTGGCCAAGTCGTCGCTGTTCGAGATCAAGGGGCTCGGCGCGGTCATGCGCGGCACCGGCCAGTTGCCTGTCCACCGCAACCAGGCCGACGCGGCGCTGGTGCTCAAGGACGCGGAGCAGGGCCTGCGCAACGGAGCCTGCGTGATCTTCTACCCCGAGGCCACCGCGACCCGCGACCCCGGCCTGTGGCCGATGGTGGCCAAGACCGGCGTGGCCAGGCTCGCGCTGGCCACTGGCGTGCCGGTGATCCCCGTCGCGCAGTGGGGAGCGCAGCGGATCCTGCCGTACGGCAGCGTCCGCCCGCACCTGCTGCCGCGCACCACCGTGCAGATCGTCGCGGGACCGCCGGTCGACCTGTCCGCGTTCGAAGGCAAGCCGCTGACCTCGCCGGTTCTGCGCGAGGCCACCGAAGTGATCATGAAAGAAATCACCGGGCTGCTGGCCGGCATCCGCGGCGAGACGCCGCCCGCGGTGCCATTCCACCCGGCGGTCGCACGGCGCCAGGCCCGCCAGGAAGCCCGCGAGCGTGAAGAATCAGCCGTAACGGATGCGTCGTCCGACTCTGCCGACGCCGAGGCCAACCCGACGTGAGGGCCGCCGTAATGGGCGCCGGATCGTGGGGCACCACGTTCGCCCAGGTGCTCTGCGACGCGGGCACGCCCGCGGTGCTCTGGGCCCGCCGGGACGAACTGGCCAAGGCGCTCAACACCAGCCACGAGAACCCCGACTACCTGCCCGGAATCGGGCTCACCGACGCGCTGCGCGCGACGGCGGACCCGGCCGAGGCCCTGGACGGCGCCGACCTGGTCGTGCTGGCCGTGCCCGCGCAGTCGCTGCGGGAGAACCTGGCGCGCTGGGCGCCGCTGCTGCCGCCCGGCGCACTGCTGGTCAGCCTGATGAAGGGCGTCGAACTCGGTAGCTGCGACCGGATGAGCGAGGTGATCGGCCAGGTGGCCGGGGCCCCGCCCGAGCGCATCGCGGTGGTGTCCGGCCCGAACCTGGCCCGCGAGATCGCGCAGCGGGAGTTCGCGGCGACCGTGGTCGCGTGCACCGACAACGACCACGCCGAGCAGTTGCAGCGCGCGTGTCACACCGCCTACTTCCGCCCGTACACCAACCCGGACGTGATCGGCTGCGAGCTGGGCGGCGCGGTCAAGAACATCATCGCGCTGGCGGTCGGGATGGCGTCCGGCATGCGGCTTGGCGACAACACGCGGGCCAGCCTGATCACCCGCGGCCTGGCCGAGACGGCCCGCCTCGGCGCGGCGCTCGGGGGCGACCAGCACACGTTCGCCGGGCTGGCCGGCATGGGCGACCTGGTCGCGACGTGCAGTTCGCCGTTGTCCCGCAACCGCACCTTCGGCGAGAACCTGGGTAAGGGTATGGCGATCGAGGACGTGATCGCGATCACCAGGCAGACAGCTGAAGGCGTGAAGTCGTCTCAGTCCGTGCTCGAACTGGCCAGGCGTCACCGCGTGGAAATGCCTCTCACCGAGGTCGTGGTGGGGATCATGCACCATGACCTGGAGATCGGCAAGGTGGCGGCCCTGCTCACCAGCCGTTCAGCCAAGCCTGAGCGCTACGGCGTCTGAACGCTGTCTCGGGGGGCAGCATAAGCGTGTCCACCCGGCACGGAGGGAGCAGTGTGAACGAGCAACGCAAGATCCGGGTCGCGGTCATCTTCGGCGGCCGGGGCCCCGAGCACGCGGTGTCCTGCATGGGCGGCGGCAACGTGCTGCGGGCGATCGACCGCGACCGCTATGAGGTCGTCCCGGTCGGGATCACCCGCGAGGGCAGCTGGGTCCTGACCGCCGACGAACCCGCGCGGCTGACGATCACCGATGGCCGGCTGCCGTCCGTCGAAGCGGCGACCGATCCCGCCGCCCAGGTCGTGCCCTGGGCGGGCGGGCCGGCGCTGTCGGGCGGGCCCGGGCAGGCGCTGTCGGGCGGGCCCGGGCAGGCTCTCACCACCAGCGCCCCGGGCCAGATACCGCCCCTGCTCAGCGAGGTCGACGTGGTGCTGCCCCTGCTGCACGGCCCGTGGGGGGAGGACGGCACCATCCAGGGCCTGCTGGAGCTGGCCGGCGTCCCTTACGTCGGGGCGGGCGTGCTGGCCAGCGCGGTCAGCATGGACAAGGAGTACATGAAGATCATCTTCCAGGCCCGGGGGCTGCCGGTCGGGCCGCACGTGGTGGTGCGCGAGGGCGACTGGCCGCCGGAGGAGGATGAGGACGTGCTCGCGGCGGCCGACGGTGCCGCGGTCCTGGAGCGCAAGCGGGTGTTCGACGCCATCGCCGAGCTGGGCTGGCCGCTGTTCGTCAAGCCGGCCCGGGGCGGGTCGAGCATCGGCACCTCCAAGGCCTCGGACCTGGCCGGGCTGCACGCGTCCATCGAGAACGCGCGCCAGTACGACCCGAAGGTGATCGTGGAGGCCGCGATCGGGGGCAGCGAGATCGAGTGCGCCGTGCTGGAAGGCCCGCCCGGTGGCTCGCCCGACGCCAGCGTGCCCGCCCAGCTGACGATTGACGGCGGCGAGGAGTTCTACGACTTCGAGGCGAAATACCTGGACCAGGCCAGCGGCGTGGCGATCCCGCCGCCGATCCCGGCCGAGGACCAGCGGGAGATCCGCCGGATGGCCGCCCTGGCCTTCGAGGCCGTGTCGTGTGAGGGACTGGCCCGGGTGGACTTCTTCTACACCCCGGACCGCCAGATCATCATCAACGAGATCAACACGATCCCGGGGTTCGCGCTTACATCGGCCTTCCCCATGATGTGGGCGGCGACCGGGCTCGACCTCACGCAGCTCATCGACCGGATGCTGCAGACCGCGCTGCGGAAGGGCACCGGCCTGCGCTAGCGGCGCCCGCGCTGGCTGCTCAGGCCGCGAGGGCGTCGGCCGCGGCCCGCACCACCGTGCGCAGGTCGCCGGCGCAGTCCGGGTGGTACAGCGGGCCGGTGGCGTCGGTCAGCAGCAGGCTGGCCCGGGCCACGCCCTGAGCCGGCACCGGGCCGGCAGCGAGCAGCCGGCTGATCAGCTCCGCGAACTCCTCGGAGCAGTCCCGGACCCGGCCCCGGCAGACCGGCACGGGGAGACGGTCGGCGCCGGGCGCCCGCGTCGCCGCGAGCAGTATCCGGCGTGCGCTGCGGGCCAGGTCGCGCCGGACCCGCGTGCGCACGAGCATCTGCGCCCGCAGGGCCAGCGCCACGCTGGCGTCGGGTGAGACCCCGGAGGCCAGTTGCCGGTCGAGGCGGGAAGCACGGATACGAACCAGCCACCGGTCCCAGGGACGGGCGGTCGCCGCGATCGGGCAGTCCGCCACGTCGAGCAAGAGCAACACAGGTTCCTCCCAGCCGCGGGTGTCAGCCGCAGATGTTCGTGACCCCCAAACCGACTCTACCGGTCACGCGTGACCAGTCAAACCATTTGACTGGTCACTGCTGATAGCCTGGGAAGATGACGTTGCCCGCCTGGGTCCAGGCCATCGAGGACAAACCGGCGCCGGGGTCGCTGCTGCTCGTGCAGGCATTCGTCAACACCGTGGAACGCAGCGAGCGCACGGACCTGCTGACCGAGGCCGAGGCGGGCAACGAGTGGCTGCGCCAGAGCGGCCTGCTCGGGCCGGACGCCGCGGCCACCGCCCGGGACCTGCGCACGGCGTGCGAGGTCAGGGAGAGCATCCGGGCGCTCATCGCCCGCAACGCCCACGGCCCCGAGCTATCCCCCGGCGAACTGGCGCCGCTGCGGGCCCTGACCCGCGCGGCCCGACTCCGGCTGGCCGTGGACCCGGCCGGCTCCGTCGGGCTGGACCCCGGATCCGGCGGAACGCTCACCGACGGCCTGGTCCGGCTCCTGCTGATCATCCGCGACGCCCAGCACGACGGCACCTGGCATCGCCTCAAGACCTGCGCCAACGACGAGTGCCAGTGGGCCTTCTACGACCGCTCCCACAGCCGACGTGGCATCTGGTGCGACATGGCGGCCTGCGGAAACATCATCAAGAACCGCAACCTAAGGGCCCGCCGCAGCGCCCGCACCCACCAGCCCACCTAACCCCGCCCCGCCCGCCCGTACGGCCCGCAAAGCCCGCACCCCC
>DATAVV010000417.1:0-7994 GCA_036267555.1 Streptosporangiaceae bacterium
CCGGGCGAGGCCGTCATCGTGGCCTTCGCGGGCAACTTCCACGGGCGCACCACGACGATCATCAGCTTCTCCACCGACGAGGACGCCCGGGGCTCGTTCGGTCCTTACACCCCGGGGTTCACCGTCGTGCCCTACGGTGACGCCGACGCGCTGGCCGCGGTCATGGACGACCGTGTCGTCGGCGTGCTCGTCGAGCCCATCCAGGGCGAGGCCGGGGTGCTGGTGCCGCCGCCGGGGTTCCTGACCGCGGTGCGCGACATCTGCTCCGGTTACGGCGCGCTGATGATCGCGGACGAGATCCAGTCCGGGCTCGGCCGGACCGGCACCACGTTCGCGTGCGAGCACGAGGACGTCGTGCCCGACATGTACCTGCTCGGCAAGGCGCTCGGCGGCGGCATCGTGCCGGTGTCCGCCGTGGTGTCCTCGGCCGAGATCCTCGGCGTGTTCCGGCCGGGCCAGCACGGGTCCACGTTCGGCGGCAACCCGCTGGCCTGCGCGATCGGGCGCGAGGTGATCGCGATGCTGGCAACGGGCGAGTTCCAGGAGCGCTCGGCCAAGCTCGGCGCGCACATGCACGACCGGCTCGCGGCGCTGCCGCGCAGCGCCGTGCGCGAGGTCCGCGGCCGCGGCCTGTGGGCGGGCGTGGAGTTCACGTCGCTGCCGGGCCGGGAGGCCTGCGAGAAACTGGCCGAGCGCGGCATCCTGGCCAAGGACACCCACGGCTCGACGATCAGGCTGGCCCCGCCGCTGATGATCGCCCAAGAGGACCTGGACTGGGCCATCGACTGCGTCGGCGAGATCGCCCGCTGAACGCGGGCGGCCGACCGGGAACTGCTTCGGCGAAAAGACGTTGGCGGATGTTGCTACCGGCGGTAGCATCGTCCTATGAAGGGGGAAGGGGCGGTGGGTGGGAGCTCGGAAGGCCAGAACGAGCCTGCGAGCGGCAGCCCGCTGAGCGAGCTTGAGGCCGCGCTCCTGCGGGCTCTCGACACCGTGCCGCGAGAGCAGGTCGTGAGGTGCGTCGTTACCTCGCTCCCGGTCGAACTCCTTATTGACGAAAGCACTCCGCTACACGGCGGCAAGGTAAGGAAGGTGAGCGTCTCCATGCCTGAAGAACTGGTCGAGGCGGTACGCTCCCGGGTCGGTACGGGCGGGTTCAGCCGTTACGTGTCCGAGGTCGTCGAGCGCGAGATCCGGCACGAGCGGCTGGGCCAGCTGCTGGATGAACTCGAGGCCGAGTACGGCCCTGTCCCCCCGGAGATTCAGGAGCAGGCGGATCGAATGTGGCCAGACTACGAAGAGGACGAAGACGAGGGCCAGTAGGCGGGACGCTGGTCCTGGACGCCGACGGCCTGACGAAGCTCGCGCGAGGCCACCCGCTGGCCGTAGCCTTGGCGCGCGGCACCTACCGAACGCAAGCGAGCATCGTCACCTCTGCGTCGACCCTGGCTGAGGTGCTGCGGGGCAGCCGGCGGGACGCGGCCGTGCACCGGGTCCTGGCCGACATCACCGTGATGCCGATCGGGACCGAGCAGGGCCGCGCGGCCGGCGAACTGCTCGGGCGGACCGGTCTGTCCGGCCACCGATGCGCCATGGACGCGCTGCTCGCGGTGGTGGCGCTGGCCCAGCCGCGGCCGGTCGTGCTGCTCACCAGCGACGTCGAGGACATGCGCCGCCTGACCGAGGAACCGGGCCGCCCCCGGGCCGAGCGTATCGAGGTCGCCCGCGTCTGACCCGTCCGGCGGGGTCGGGTGCGCGTGCGCTTGTCCGACGTTGTCCGACCAATCCCAGGTCTCTGGCGGCCCGGAACAGATTCCGGCCATCATCAATCCCCTCGGGGGCGGTCACTCCTCACCAGCAGGAGCGACCCAGCTTGATCATCCATCGCAAGAGGGGAAATAACACCATGCAGTCGAGCGATGCTGTCGCGCAGGCCGTGACGCTCCTCGCGCCGCTCGCGGCGAAAGGCACCGTCATCGCCCAGGGGGTTGCCGTAAAGGTGCTGGGTGACATGGTCGCGCAACGGCTCCAGCGGGACGGCCAAGCCAAAGCCTGGCAAGATTTTCGCAGTAATCCGCAGAACGATTCTCTCCTGCGCCATCTGCTGGAGCAGGCCCTAAGCCAGGACGCCGAATTCCGGGGGCGGTTCGAGGCGGCGGTGGCCGAAGCCAGTCGCGAACGGCCCCGTGCGGCGGGCACGAACACGATTAATTCCTCGGGCCCGGGGACGGCACAGATAGGCGACAACATCACCGGCGGCCGGGCGGCGACGCACGGTGGCAGCTACCACGAAGGCCACAACTACAACACGACACGCAACCGCGTTACCCACAAGAAGGGCCAGGCCGGAGTCTTCGTGGCGATCGCGGTTGTGGCAGCGGTCATCGTCCTCGCCGTGGTCCTGGTCAATGCGCTCGGCTCATCTCAGGGCAGTGCACTCACGGCGGGTTCCACCTGCCAGCAATTCCTGAACGCAGACGATCAGACCCAGCAGCAGGCGCTAGTGAACATTGCCCTGTCGAAGGGAATCGGCGGTTTCGGAAGCCCGCTCGCGCTGCCGGAAATACAGTACGAATGCAGCTCCGAGCCGACCATGACGATGGGTGCCATCGTCGAGCGGGACAGGAACGAGTTCTGATGAGAACGGCGTTCCTGGCTGCGGGTGAGACGCCATGATCCTGCGCGTCCGGGAGATCGGCGACACCAGCCACGACGGCGCCATCTGGCCCGTTCCCTCATGTGATCAGGACCTGCTGGTCGAGTTGGAGGAGTGGGACGGAGGGCAGGATCGCCTGCGCTGGATGACTGTGACGGGGCTCCTGGAACAAGAGGTGCAGCCCGGCGGGGCGAAGACGGTGAACCGGCTCACGAAGGTCAACGGCTCCGCGTACGTCACCGACGCCCGGTTCACGGGACCATACGGCTGGTCTGCGAGACAAGGACCGGAAGTCAGATCCGGCTCTACCGGCTAGACCTGACTGTGCCGGGCTCGGCTCCGGCCCTGCAGGTGGCCCAGGACTGCATTCAGCGCGCCGCGGCCTGGCGGCTCAGGCAGTTTCCCGGCCGCGAGGACGCCCACGACAAACTCCGTGAGCTAGCCAATGCTGCGGCGCTCCCGGAACCCGCCCGCGGCAAGCTCGCGGTGTACTCGATGCCGACCTACTTCTACGTCAACCGCGGTACCGCCTACCCGGGACAGGGCGGGTCGTAGGCCAGCCCGGGGATGCTGGCCGCCCATTCGCGGCGGGTGAGTGACTGACCGGCGGTCGCGCACACAGCGGCGGCGGCCACCCGGACATCGGTATCCCAGAGGCGCACCGTGCCGTCTTCGCTGCCCGCGGCCAGACTCCGGCCGCGGGCGCCGAAGGCGACGGCGAACACCTGGCCCGCCGGCCCGGTGAGGGTGGCGAACAGCCGGGGCCGAACGGGCTGCGCGACGTTCCACAGCCACACGGTGTCATCGGTGGCCCCGGCGGCGAGCATGCGGCCATCGGGGCTGAACGCGACCGAGTAGACGTAGCCGGCCGGCCCGGTCAGCGGCTGACCGAGGCGGACGGGATGGGCCGGGTTGGCGACATTCCACAGCCGGATGGTCTTGTCGGCACTTCCCACCGCGAGAACGCGGCCGTCCGGGCTGAACGCCACCGACAGCGCGTAACTGGTCGGCCCGGTCAGCGCCGGGCCGAGGAGCCGGATCGCAGACCCCTCGCTGATGTGCCAGAGCCGGATCTTTCCGTCGGAACTGGCGGCGGCGAGCATGCGGCCATCGGGACTGAACGCGACCGAGAAGACGTAGTAAATGCCCGAGTCGTCCAGCGCGGCCAGCAGCCGCGGGCGCGCGGGATCGCTGACGTTCCAGAGTCGCACCATTCCGTCGTTGCCGCCCTCGGCCAGCAACTCGTCGTCTGGGCTGAAAGCCACGGACTCGGTGGTGCTGCCGGCCGACCCCTGGAACGGCTGGCCGAACGGGACCAGTGCCCCAGCCGAGGCGTTCCACAGCTGGACCGTCCCGCTGGCGTACCCGGCCGCCAGGATCGGCGCGTGCGGGGCGAAGGCGATCGGGTTGACGACGGTGCCCGGCACCGGGCTGGCCCCGAGCAACGTGCGGCTGGCGGCATCCCACAACTGGAGATCCTGACCGCCGGTCGCGAGCAGGCGGCCGCCCGGGCCGTAGGCGATGCTGTTCACCGGGCAGCCCGTGAACAGCACCGGCGCCGGCAGCGCCCACGCGCGGACGGCGCCGTCCGCATCACCAGAGATCAGGACGCCGACGCCGTCCCAGGCCAGCGACGTCACCGGCTGCGGGTGCGGCAGGCTGGCCGCGAGCCGCCATCCGGCCACTCGCCATACCCGCACATCGCCGTCGCTGCTCCCGGCGGCCAGGCTGGCCCCGTCCGGGCTGAACGCGACGGCGTTCACCCAGTCAGTCGGGCCGGTCAGCGGCGGGCCAGCCGGCTGCGGCCGGCCGGGCCGGCTCAGGTTCCACAGCCAGACCTTCTTGTCCTGACCGCCCGCCGCGAGCAGCCCCCCGTCCGGGCTGAAGGCCACGGAGTAGACGGGGCCGGCCGGGCCGCCCAGGGGCGGGCCGAGCCGGGCCGGGCGAGCGGGATCGCGCACATCCCACAACCCGACCCGGCCGGCCGTGCTGCCCGCGGCCATGGTCATGCCGTCCGGGCTGAACGCGACCGACTGCACGGCCCCGCCCGGGCCCGCCAGCGTCACCAGCGGCGCCGGCCGGCGGGGCGCGTCCATGGACCACAGCCGTACGGTCTGGTCGGCGCTCGCCGCGGCCAGCACTCTTCCGCTCTCGTCGAAGGCGAGCGCGTATACGGTGCTCGTCGGCCCGGTCAGTGCCGTGTTGAGCCGCACCGGATGATCAGCCTGGCTCACGTCCCACAGCCACACCGTCCGGCTGGCTCCAGCCGCGGCCAGGAGGTGACCGTCCGGGCTGAACGCCACCGCGTACATGGGCGCGCCGCTGGCCGGCAACAGCAGCGGCCCGGCTGGCACCGGATGCCCGGGCCGGGCCACGTCCCACAGCCGCAGTGTCCCGTCCGCGGCCGCCACGGCTAACCAGCGGTGATCGGGGCTCAGCGCGACGGCTTGTACGACGCCGCTGGAATCGATCATCCGTGCCGCCGCGGGAGTCCCCGAGGACTCCAGGAGACTGGACCGGGCCTCCGGCGTGGCCGCGATCCGGTACGCGGCCAGGCTCAACTGAGCGGCCAGAGCGACGTTCTGCCCCCGGACCTGGTCGGCCTCGATGCCGGCCTCGCGAGAATCGGCGTTGTCGCGCGCGGCCGTCGCGATGACGCGCGCGACGTTCGCGGCCTGCCGCTGCTGGACGGAATACACCGCCAGCCCGCAGGTAAGGAGGGTCAAGACCATCAGGCTGGCCGCCAGCCGGCGCAGCCGGCGGATCCGGTTGCGTTCCGCGCGCTGGCGGGTCAAGTCCTGGGCGACCGAGGACGTCACGAAGTCCTGGGTCAGCCGGCTCAGGCTATTGCGGTTCTCCGCTCCGGCAATCCAGTCCCTGGCCACGCCCAGCTGGGTTCCGCGCAGTAGCGACGCGCTGTCGCGCCCGGTCTCCGCCCAGGCGTGGGCCGCCTGGCTGATGCGCCGGCCGGTGCGCAGGTTCTCCTCGTCGACATCGATCCACTCCCGCAGCCGCGGCCACGCCGTGAGCAGGGCGTCGTGAGCGATCCGTGCGGTATCGGCTTCCATCGTGATCAGGCGTTCGGCCACGAACCGGCGCAGGAGGCGGTCAATGGCGGCGCTCTCCTCGGGTGCACCGTGCAGTTCGCTGATCTGGAGAGCGGCACGAGTTTCCGGCGCGTCGTCCGCGACGTGCACCAGGCGCAGGAACAGCCTCCGGGCCAGAGTTTTCTCTGCGTCGGCCAGGTTGGCGTAGACCCGCTCGGCGGTCCGCGCGATGGCATCCCTGATGCCGCCGCTCGCCTGGTAGTCCGCCACGGTGATCTTGCCGCCCCGGCTGTGCTCCCAGGTGGCGAGCAGCGCGTGGGAGAGCAACGGCAGGGCGCCCGCCTCGTGCGCGGCGCCCGGTGCACCGCCCCCGTCCCGGGGGGCAAGATCCCGCAGCAGGATCTCGATGAGGCCTTCTTCGACTTCCAGGCCCGCTTTGCGGGCCGGCTCGACGACCGCCGATCGCAACTGCGCGTGGGTCATCGGTCCCAGGACGACCTGCCGGTTCTGCAGCGCCTGGGCTAAGTCCGGATAACGCAGGGCATGGTTGTAAAAATCGGCACGCAGGGCGATCGTGACCACGGCCGGGCCGGAAAGCGCACAGATGGTGCTGACGAACGCGTGCCTCTCGTCTTCATCGGAGCAGTCGGTGAAGACGGCCTCGAACTGGTCGGCCACGATCACGGGGCGGCCTGCGGACCTGGTCAAGGGCAGTTCCGCGGCGCTGTCCGGGGCGTGGCGCAGCCTGGCCTCGATGTCCGGGGCGCCGAGCGCGGCTGGGTGGCCTGCTGCCATGAGCCCGGCCAGTTGCGCGGCTAGCTCACTCAGCGGGCTGGCCCCGGGAGTGAACAGCACGAGCGGGCGCGCCGCCGGGCCGCCCGAGCAGGATCCGTCGCGGTCCGGGTCCTCCCGCAGGCACGGGACGAGGCCGGCCCGCAGCAGCGAGGACTTGCCCGAGCCCGATGGCCCGACCAGGGTGAGCGGCACTCCGCTGGTTTGCCCCGTTTCCGTCGCCATGGCGACAAGCCGCTCGATTACTTCGGCCCGGCCGAAAAACCACGGCGCGTCCTCCGGCTCGAAGCTGGCCAGGCCCCGGTAGGGCGGCACGGCCCGCGCCGCCCGCTTGCCGGGAGCCCGCCGCGCACGGCTTAGCGCGACAATCCATTTCTGCACTGTGGCCTGGTCCGTTTCGCCACAGTGCTGAAGTATTTTCCTGAGCAGGTCAGGCTGGCCCGGCGGCGGAAGGTGCGAGCCGGAAAAATAATCACCGGTGGTACTCGCCGGTAATCCGGTGGCCTTGGCCACATCACGAACTGTGAGCCCCGCACGCTGCCTGAGCAGCGTCAGCTCGCGGCCAAAATCTCGTTGTGTCGCGATGAGTTCAGGATCAGGATCTTTACGATCCAACGGCACGACATCAGTCACTTGCTCCACCCCCGGACCTATCTGATCAGATTACTACCGGACTGGCAGCACTTTTCCGATAACGTGACAAGACCGTTTCGATACGAGGCGGTACGGTTAGCCTGCGTCATTTCCCACCGCGCATAAGCGGCGGCCGCCATCGGGACCGGCTTCTTACCGGCATCCCAATGAATTCAATGAGATCGACGATAAATGGCGGCAAGCCGCCCGGAGCCTGCGGCAAGCCGCCCGGAGCCTGCCGCAAGCCGCCCCGGGCCTCCATGAAGGCCCCGGCGCGCGGCGCGGCAGTACAGGCGCAACGGCGGTGGGCGCCTGGTGGGCCGGGGCGGGGGGCGAATATCGTTCGGCATGTGAGCATCCTGGCCAGCGCGCTCGACACCCGCGGGGCGGCCTACGCGGCGCGGCGGGAGGCGATGCTGGCCCGGCTGGCCGACCTGGACGCCGAGCAGGCCAAGGCCCTGGCCGGGGGCGGGCCCAAGTATGTCGAGCGGCACCGCCGACGCGGCAAGCTGCTGGCCCGCGAGCGGATCGAACTGCTGATCGACCCGGACTCGCCGTTCCTCGAGCTCTCGCCGCTGGCCGGCTACGGAACCGGGTTCCCGGTCGGCGGCAGCGTGGTCACCGGCGTCGGCGTGGTCAGCGACACCGCGTGCGTGCTGATCGCGAGCGACCCGACGGTCCGGGGCGGGTCGACCAACCCGTGGACGCTGAAAAAGACGCTGCGCGCCTCCGAGATCGCGCTGACCAACCGGCTGCCGCTGATCAACCTGGTCGAGTCGGGCGGGGCCGACCTGCCCACGCAGAAGGAGATCTTCATCCCCGGCGGCCAGATCTTCCGCGACCTGACCCGGATGTCGGCCGCCGGG
>DATAVV010000418.1:0-6724 GCA_036267555.1 Streptosporangiaceae bacterium
GTCAAAGGCCCCCATCGCACGCCTAAACGGTACCGGCGCCGCGGGTGCTACCACGCTGCGGCGCGATCTTAGACGGGCCTTGCCGCTTCAGCGGCGCGCCAGGCGACGTCCGCTCTGGATGTCAGGCGGCGTGTAGTTCAGCTCGAAGTGGTGATAGAGGGCGGACTCGGCGCCTTGGGAGAGTTCGTCACCGTGCATATCGATATCGGGCGCCGACTTAACCTGCTCCTTGGTTACTGCCACCTGCAGGTCCTCAGGGCCGATCCGGATCCCGCCCAGCGGCACGAAGGTCAGGTGCCGTCCGACGATGCCTTCCTTGACGGTCGCGAACTGTGGCTGGTCAGTCTCCACATCGACGTAGACGTCCTGCAGCTTCCCGATCTTCTCCCCGTTGAGATCTACGAGCATCTTGCCGTGCCACTCCGTGACACTCCACTGATCATTTCCTCGCTGGTCAGCCATCTCACATCCCCCTCGGATAAGGCTCCCCGGCAGCTGGCGACATCGACAGCCACGGCCACCGGGGTCCAGAGCGGCGATAACTTCACGCTAACACGAGCGAAGATGCCTGGATCATGGGGCCAGGCTGAAGGGCGGGTACCGATCGGTTACCAGGGTGAACGCATAGGCGACGACGCGGTTGTGCCAGCGGAATACGCTTTCCACAAAACTAAATATGCCGCGGGGATAGCGGCCGGTGAACAAAATCGCGCATCAGGGCCAGGTAAGTCCATACCCGGTTGACGAAGCGCTGCAGTTCCAGATTCCAGTCGAACCACCGCGTACCCGTTCTCGGGCATCCTCAATGATCAGCTCATCCGATTCGGCCGTGCGCTGTGCACGCTGTCCCACCCGTGGGCAGAACAACCCAATCTGTGCGCTTAGCCGCCGTTGGGCCTGGGCGGCCGCGCATCGGCGAGCGAGGACCGGGGCGCGGACGCCGGTGGCCAGCGGCGAGTCGGGCTGGTGTGTGACGCGTCAAATCGCTGTTTGCCGGGAATGAACTAGGAAACGTGGTTGGCACCCGAACCGCGAGCGAAGCGAGAACCGTGATGTCCTCATCGGCGGAGAACCAGAGCGGCCTCGCCAACCTTGCCGAGAGTTCCGAGCCGCCCGAGCCTGAGCCGGTCAAGAGCGGGTACCTGGCGCTGCTGCGGGAGCGGAACTTCGTTCTGTTCTGGGGCGGGCAGAGCGTGTCGATGATCGGCAACGGCGTCTACCAGGTGGGACTGGCCTGGTCCGTCTACCAGCTGACCGGGTCGACGGCGGACATGGGGATCGTGCTGGCCGCCAACGCGGTACCGCAGGTCGTATTAGTTCTGTTCGGGGGGGCGCTGGCCGACCGGTTCTCCCGGCGGCGGGTGGTGCTGACCGCCGACACCGGCGCGGCCGTGGTGACCTGGGCGCTGTGCGTGGCGGCCGGACGGCACGACCTGACCCTGCCGCTGTTGATCACGGCGGCCGTGGCCCTCGGGATCGTCTCCGCGTTCTACCGGCCCGCGTATTCGGCGATGAACCGGGACCTGATACCGAACCAGCATTTCCAGGCGGCGAACGCGTTGCTGAGCACGTCGGCCAACGTTTCCTACGTGGCCGGGCCGGCCCTCGGCGGGGTGGCCTACGGGCTCGGCGGGCCCGGCCTGGCGTTCGGGCTCGACGCCGCCTCGTTCTCGATCGCGGTGGTTGCGATGATCGCCACCCGGGTGCCGGCGGCCAGGGCGAAGGACGAGCAGGGCAACAGCATGTGGCGCGACCTCGTTCTCGGGCTCAAGTACACCGCTTCGACCGGCTGGCTGCTGCTCATCCTCCTGGTCTCGATGATCGCTAACTTCGCCTGCCTGGCGCCGTTCTTCGTGCTGCTCCCCCAGATCGTCCGGGCTCACCACTACGGGGTGGGCACGCTCGGGTTCCTCAATTCCGCTGACGTGCTGACCAGCATCGTGGCGGCGCTGATCATCGGAAAGATCAAGATCGTCCGGGTGAGCTACGCATTTCTCTCGCTGGCTTCGCTGATCGGCGTCGGGACGATCGTGATCGGGCTCATGGCGGATCGCCAGGCCGCGTTGTACGCCGGTGCCGCCATCCTCGGGATCGGCATGGCCTCCGAGGTCCTGGAGAACACGGTCGTGCAGTTGCGGGTCCCCGAGCACCTGCTGTCGCGGGTCTACAGCGTGAGCATCGTCGTCTCGTTCGCTCTGCTGCCTCTCGGGCTGGCCGCGGCCGGGTTCCTGGCCCGCTGGACGGGAAGCTCGGCCGTGCTGGCCGGGGGCGGCGCCATACTGATCCTCTTCTGCCTGTGCGCGTCGATGCTGCCGTCCGTGCGGGGCATCGCCCGGCCGCCGGGTCGCCACCGTAGCCGCCGGTAGCAGTGACGTCAGCGGGTCAGGGACCGGCCGATCACCATGCGCTGGACCTGGTTGGTGCCCTCCACGATCTGCAGCACCTTGGCCTCTCGCATCAGCCGCGCGGCCGGGAAGTCCTCGACGTACCCGTAGCCGCCGAGCACCTGCACGGCGTCGGTCGTCACCCGCATCGCGGCGTCGCTGGCGAACAGCTTGGCCATGGCGGCCTGCGGGCCGTACGGCAGGCCCGCGTCCTTGCGCCGCGCGGCGGACAGGTACAGCGCGCGCGCCGCCTCCACCGCGGTGGCCATGTCCGCGAGCAGGAACGACATGCCTTCGAAGTGCCCGATCGGCCGGCCGAACTGGCGGCGCTCCCTGGCCCAGTTCACCGCGGTGTCGAGCGCGGCCTGGGCCACGCCGGTGGCGCAGGCGGCGATGCCCAGGCGCCCCGCGTCCAGCGCGGCCAGGGCGATGCGGAAGCCCTCGCCTTCCGGGCCGACCAGATGACTCGCGGGCACGCGGGCACCATCGAAGATCATTTGCGCGGTGACCGAGGCGCGCATGCCCATCTTGTGCTCGGCGGGCGCGGCCGACACGCCGGCGGTCTGGGCCGGGACGTGCAGGCAGCTGATGCCCCGGGCCCGGCCCGGCCCCTCGTGCTCGCCGGAGGTGCGCGCGAACAGCGTGTAGAAGTCGGCCTGCCCGGCGTGCGAGATCCATGCCTTGACCCCGTTGACGACGTAGTCGGTGCCGTCCAGGTCGGCACCGGTCCGCATGGCCGCGGCGTCGGATCCGCTGGCCGGCTCGGACAGGCAGTAGGCACCGAGCAATTCGCCGCCGAGCATGTCGGGCAGCCACCGCTGCTGCTGTTCCTGCGTGCCCTCGGTGACCAGCGGGAAGCAGGTCAGCGTGTGCACGCTGACCCCGAGGCCCACGGCCAGCCAGGCGCGGGCCAGCTCCTCCACGACCTGGAGATAGGTCCGGTAGGGCTGGCCGCTCCCGCCGAGCGCTTCGGGGTAGGGCAGCCCGAGCAGGCCGGACCGGCCCAGGACCCGGAACACCTCGCGCGGGAACGTCCCGTCCCGCTCGGCCTCGTCGACCCGGGGCCGCAGCTCGGCGTCGGCCAGCTCCCTGGTCAGCTCGAACAGCGCGCGGGTTTCCTCGTCCGGGCAGTCGCGCTCGATCAGGCGCGGCGGGCCCGATGTGAAGGCGGCCGAGGTCATGCTCACCGGTCCGGCACGCAGACCAGGTCGCGCCGGGCGTTGTTCAGCCGCTGGCCGCCCCGCTCGGTGCACACGACGATGTCCTCTATCCGGGCGCCGTGCGGGCCCGGATAGATGCCGGGCTCGATGGAGAACGCCATGCCCGGCGCCAGCGGCTCGGCGTTGCCCGACACGATGTAGGGATCCTCGTGGACCTCCAGGCCGATCCCGTGGCCGGTGCGGTGCACGAAGAACTCGCCGTAGCCCGCCGCGGCGATCGGCTCGCGCGCGGCGGAGTCGATCGCCTCCGCGGCCACGCCCGGCCGGACGGCCTCGCACGCGGCCTCCTGCGCGTCGTGCAGCACCTGGTAATACGCCGTGAAGTCCGGCGGTGGCGTCCCGAGCACGTAGGTGCGCGTGCAGTCCGAGCAGTACCCGCTCGGCATGGTCCCGCCGATGTCCACGACCACGGCATCCCCGGCCGACAAGACCCGGTCGGAGACCTCATGGTGGGGGCTCGCCGCGTTCGGGCCCGAACCCACGATCGTGAAGTCGACCCGGGCGTGGCCCTCCTCGATGATCGCGTCCGCGATGTCGGCGGCGACCTGCCGCTCGGTCCGGCCGGCGCGCAGCCAGCCCGGCACGCGGGCGTGCACCCGGTCGATCGCCTCGCCCGCCGCGAGCAGCGCCGCCACCTCGGCGGGCGTCTTGCGCATCCGCAGCGCGCGCAGGGCCACGCTGGCCAGGTCCTGGCGGACGGCGGGCAGCGCGTCGCGGAAGCCGAGGACCATCAGCGCCCACATGCGGTCCGACAGGCCGACCCTGGCGCTGGCGCCGGCGCCGAGCCCGCCGAGCCGCCGCGCCACCAGCGCGTATGGGTCGTCGGTCTCATCCCAGGGGACAATGTCCAGGTCCAGGGCGCCCGCGGGCGACGCCTGGGCCGCGGGCAGCTCCAGCCTCGGCACGACCAGGAACGGGTCGCCCGCGGCCGGCACCGCCAGGCAGGTGAGGCGTTCGAGCTGGTTGGCGTCGTACCCGGTGAGGTAGCGCAGGTCGGGTCCGGGGGTGAGCAACAGCGCGGCCAGGCTCGCGTCCCGAGCGGCGGCCGCGGCCTGCTGCAGCCGGCCGGAAGGGTAGAGCCCCGCGTCTGCCTGGTCGTTTCCCATGCCGCTCTCCGGTCTCATTGGTAGCGAAACTCGTACTTAGCTTGCCTGGGCATCATCTCACCAGTGAGAATTGTGCCCGCATCTAGACAGCGAGGCACGAGATGCCTCACGCTAGGTGCACGAAAGCTGACCAGATGCGACCCGTGATGACTTCTGAGGCTCTTGCGTTGCCTAATCCTCCCTCCGACCGCCCGGCGGGGCCCGCGAAGGCGGCACCCGGCCCGGCCGTCCCGGCTCAGGGAAATGGCGCGGCCCGACCGCAGGAAAACGGTGCGGCGGCGGCGCAGGTGAATGGCGCTCGGGCCAGCCTGGCCGCCGAGGCCAGACTCGCGGCTGAGCTGGCCGAGGAACGCCACGTAGCGCTGGAGTTGCAGCGAGCGATCCTGCCCTTGCACGACGAGCCGTTCGACCTGCCCGGGCTGCGCACGATGGTGCGGTACCTGCCGGCGTCGCGCGCGGGCCGGGTGGGCGGCGACTGGTACGTCACCGCGGACATGCCCGGCGGGCAGGTGCTGATCGCGATCGGGGACGTCGCCGGCCACGGTCTGGCCGCCGCGGCGGGCATGGCCCGGCTGCGCGGCGCGCTCGCGGGCCTGGCCATCACCGGCTCGCCCCCGGAGCGGCTGGTCGGCTGGCTCAACGACCTGGTGCGCCACGTCGCGCCCGAGCACACCGCTTCGGTGATCGCGGGCTACTTCGACCCGCCCAGCCGCACCCTGACCTGGGCCCAGGCGGGGCACCCGCCGCCGATCCTGGTCCGGGGCTCGTCGGCGCGACTGCTGGAACCGCCCGCGGGCATCCTGCTCGGCGCGGGCACCGAGGGATACGACGCCGCGACCCTGGCCCTGGCCTCGGGTGACCTGCTGCTGCTCTACAGCGACGGGCTGATCGAGCGCAGGAACCGGTCCGTCGAGGCCGGCCTGACCGCGCTGGCCGAGGCGGTACGCGGCATCACCGATCCCGAGCACGCCATCACCGCCGCCCTGCACGCCCTGGGCTCCGCCGACCTGGAAGACGACACCTGCCTGGTCGCCCTCCACGTCCTGTAACCCCGCCCACACTCGGTGATCATGAAGATGAATGCGAGTCCAGGGCACATGGAACTACCCCAGCGCCGCATTCATCGGCCCTAGCAGCCGGGCCCGCCTCCGCAGCCCCGGCCGACCAGGCTGATGGGTTCGCGGAGCCGCCAGGCGGAGCGTCGGGGGGTCTTAGGGGGGTCGTCCCCCCTAAGGCCTATGAGCCAGGGCAGCGTTCATGCGCCCCAGGGACGAGCCCAGGTCCCATTGCTCGTCGAGTTCGGCCAGGCGGCGGGGGTCGGCCGGAGTGACGGGGAGCCGGCCGTCGACGGGCGGCAGCGGCGCGTCGGTCGCCACCTGGACCACCGGGATCGCGGCCTCCAGGTAGTCGCGGGCCGCGACGAGCTTGGCCCGGCTGCCCATGGGGAAGCCGCCGTGGCCCTGGTCCAGGGCGGTCAGCATGGCCTCGATGCTCCCGAACACCCGGACCAGCGCGCCCGCGGTCTTCTCCCCCACCCCGGGCACGCCGGGCAGGCCGTCGCTTGGGTCGCCGCGCAGCGTGGCGAAGGCCGCGTAGGCCCGGCCGGGGATCTGGTAGCGCTTGGTCACGGCGGCCTCGTCGACGATCTCGAGGTTGGACATGCCCCGGGCGGTGTAGATGATCCGGACGCCGCGGGAGTCGTCCACGAGCTGGAACAGGTCCCGGTCGCCGGTCACCACGTCGACCGGGCCGTCGTCGTGCGCCGCCAGCGTGCCGATGATGTCGTCGGCCTCGTAGCCGCGGGCGCTGGCCATGGCCACCCCGGCCGCGGCGAGGACCTGCTCGATCACGGGGACCTGCGCGACCAGCTCGGCGGGGACCTGCTCGCTGCCGTCCGGGTTGGCCCGGTGCGCCTTGTAGGAGCTGATCTTCGCGACCCGGAAGGCCGGCCGCCAGTCCGCGTCCATGCACGCGACCAGCCGGGACGGCCGGCGGGCCCGGGTGAGCCTGGCGA
>DATAVV010000419.1:0-7518 GCA_036267555.1 Streptosporangiaceae bacterium
CCCCACTTCCGCCCGGTGATCCTCAACCCGACCACCGGCGAGGTGGTCAACTCCGGCTGGTGAGCTGAGGCCGGACTGATCTGTTTCAAGACCGGGGCGTGGCCCGCGGGCCGCAGGGCTTGCGGGCCACGCCGCTCCACGCGGAGATGTCGTGCCGCGGCACGCGTGTCACCTCGCCGGCTCGAGGGCCAGCGAGACCGAGTTGATGCACCACCGCTGGTCGGTGGGCACGTCGTAGCCTTCGCCCTCGAACACGTGGCCCAGGTGCGAGTCGCAGGCCGCGCACCGGACCTCGGTCCGCAGGCGGCCCATCGAGCGGTCCTCGATCAGGACCACCGCGTCGTTCTCGGTGGGCTGGTAGAAGCTGGGCCAGCCGCAGTGCGATTCGAACTTGGCGCCGGAGCGGAACAGTTCTGCCCCGCAGGCCCGGCACCGGTAGACGCCCTCGGTCTTGGTGTCGGTGTACTCACCGGTGAACGGCGCTTCCGTGCCCGCCTCCCGCAGCACGCTGTACTCCTCGGGCGTAAGCTGCGCCCGCCATTCCGCGTCGGTCCGCTGAACCTTGTCCATGCCGGTGAGACTACCTCCGGGCCGCCCCGGGTCAGAGCGTGACCTCGTGCAACGGCTCCGCTTCCGGGCCCGGGCGCAGGTCCGCGTCGGCCACGGCGCCCGCGGCCCGCACGTCGGGCAGCACCTGCCGCAGGGCATCAAGCCGGTCCGGGGACGCGGTCACCGTGAGCCGCCGCACGCTGGTCCGCATCGGCAGCCTGGCCTGTGACTTCGCCTTGCGGATGGCGCCGATCGCGGCCGAGGCGGCGTCCAGCGTTTCCTCGCCCGCCGGTCCGGCCAGCCTGCGCAGTGGCTCGGGCTCCGGCCACGGCGCGCGGTGCACCGAGCTTTCGCTGAGGCTGCGCCCGTCCGGGCTTTCTTCGTGAAGCCAGGTCCACGCCTCCTCGGTGACAAACGGGACGAACGCGGCGAACAGCCGGAGCAGCACCCCCAGGGCGAGCCGCAGTGCGGCGACCGCCGAGCCCGCGGCCTGCGAGCCGCGGCCGCCGTAGCCGCGGGGCTTGACCAGTTCCAGGTAGTCGTCGCAGAACCACCAGAAGAACCGCTCGGTCAGCTCCAGGGCGAGCGCCTGGTCGTAGGCCTCGAACGCCGCCGTGGACCGTTCCACGACCGTGGCGAGCCGGCCCAGCATGGCCCGGTCGAGCGGCTCGCTGATCCGCGCCGGATCGTCCAGGGCCGTGGCGCCGTCGGGCTGGCCGCCAAGTTCGCCGCCGGGGGCGGGCATGCCGAGCACGAACCGGCTCGCGTTCAGGATCTTGAGCGCCAGCCGCCGGCCGATCTTGAGCTGGCCGGGGTCGAACGTCGTGTCCACGCCGAGCCGGGCGCTGGCCGCCCAGTACCGCAGCGCGTCCGAGCCGTACTCGCGCAGCAGGTCGCTCGGGGTCGTCGGGTTGCCCTTGGACTTGGACATCTTCTTGCGGTCCGGGTCGAGGACCCAGCCGGAGATCGCCGCGTGCCGCCACGGCGCCGCCCCGCGCTCCAGGTGGGCCCGCAGCACCGTGTAGAACAGCCAGGTCCTGATGATCTCATGCGCCTGCGGCCGCAGGTCCATCGGGAACAGCGGCGCGAGCAGGTCCCCGCCGGTGCCCCCAGAGGCGCTGGCGATCTGCGGGGTGAGCGAGGACGTGGCCCAGGTGTCCATCACGTCCGGATCCCCGGCGAACCCGCCGGGCTGGCCGCGCTGGCTCTCGGCGTAGCCGGGCGGCGTGTCGGCGGCCGGGTCCACCGGCAGCATGCCGTCGTCCGGCCGGATCGGCGCGTCGTAGTCCGGCCGGCCGTCGGCGCCGAGCGGGTACCACACCGGGACCGGCACGCCGGAGAAGCGCTGCCGGCTGATCAGCCAGTCCCCGGCCAGGCCGTTCACCCAGTCCTCGTACCGGGTCCGCATGTGCGCGGGATGCCAGTCGAGTTCGCGGCCGCGGGCGAGCAGTGCCTCGCGCAGCGCCGCGTCCCGGCCGCCGTTCCTGATGTACCACTGGCGGGTGGTGACGATCTCCAGCGGCATGTCGCCGTACTCGTAGAACTTCACCGCGTGCGCCACCGGCTCGGGCTCGCCGCGCAGATCGCCGGCCTCGCGCAGCAGGCCGGCCATGCGGGCCCGGGCCTTCTTCACCCGCTCGCCCGCCAGTTCCTGGTACGCCTCCTGCCCGCTGGCACTGGTCAGCCACGGCAGCGGGCCGCCGAGCAGCCGCCCGTCCTTGCCGACCACCGGGCGGGTATCCAGTTGCAGGTCCCGCCACCAGGTCACGTCGGTGGTGTCACCGAACGTGCACACCATCGCGATGCCGGTGCCCTTGCCCGGCTCGGCCAGCCGGTGGGCCAGGACCGGCACGGCCACGCCGAACACCGGCGTGCGGACCGTGGTCCCGAACAGGCCCGTGTACCGCTCGTCATCGGGGTGCGCGACCAGCGCCACGCAGGCGGGCAGCAGCTCGGGCCGGGTGGTGGCGACGGTCACCGCCCCGTCTTCGCCGTCGCGCGGGAACGCGATCCGGTAGTAGCTGCCGCTGATCTCCCGGTCTTCGAGCTCGGCCTGGGCCACGGCCGTGCCGAACGTCACGTCCCACAGCGACGGTCCCTCGGCCAGGTACGCGTCCCCGCGGTCCAGGCCGGCCAGGAACGCGCGCTGCGAGGTGGCCTGCGCGACGTCGCCGATGGTCTGGTAGCTGATGGACCAGTCCATCGACAGGCCGAGCTGGCGCCAGGCGTCCGCATATGCCTGCTCGTCAGCGCCGACGAGACGCTGGCACAGCTCGACGAAGTTGCGCCGGGACACCGGCACCTGGTCCCGCGCGGCCGTCTTCGCCGGGCCGGGCCCGGGCGGGGCGAACGCCGGGTCGTACGGCAGCGAGGGGTCGCACCGCACACCGTAGTAGTTCTGCACCCGGCGCTCGGTCGGCAGGCCGTTGTCGTCCCAGCCGACCGGGAAGAACACTTCCTTGCCGCGCATGCGCCAGAACCGCGCGAACAGGTCCGGGTGGGTATAAGAGAAGACGTGCCCGAGATGGAGCGAGCCGCTGGCGGTCAGCGGGGGGGTGTCGATGGCGTAGACGTCGCCACGAGGGCGAGAACGGTCAAACTTGTACTACACAGCCCTCGGCCCAGCGGCGGATCCATTTGTCCTCAAGGCCGTCGAGCGTCGGGCGGAAGTCGGGCTTCATGCCGTCCATGGTAGCGCCGCTGCGCACGCGGATACGGGTACGCGGCACAGTGGCATACCGGTACGCCCGCGCTGAAACCATCGCGTAACCGAGCGTAGCGGGGCGGTGGGTGAAAGCGCCCGGCAGCGGGAATCCCCCCTGTTGGGGATCTTGCACACACGGGGGATGATGATCATGGCACGTACGCTGTGGAAGACGGCCGCGGCCGCGGCGGCCGCGGGAAGCCTGGCCCTGGCCGCCTGCTCGTCGGGCCCGACGACGGGCACCGAGACGTTCACGCTCACCACGCACTCGATCTCGCCGAACCCGGTCTACCACGCGGTGGCCAGCGGCGTGTTCTCGGCCACGGGCACCGTGGCGGCCACGTCCGGCGCGAGCGATGCCCCGCTGCTGGCGAAGTTTCCTGACGGCACGTTCAGGCTCGGCCACCTGACCGCCGGCCATCAGTCGGCCAGCATCGACCCCAAGACCTGCGCCGCCACCTTCAACCAGAAGGGCAGCAGCTACAAGCTCAGCAACGGCACCGGCAACTACCAGGGCATCCAGGGCAGCGGCAGCGCCAGCCTCAAGTTCACCGGCACGCTGCCCAAGCTCGGCACCGGCCGCTGCAACACCACCAACAGCGCCGTGCCGAAGTCCGGCAGCACGACCACGATGGTCCACGCGAGCGGGCCGCTGACCCTGCCGTAGCTGTGCTTGCCTCGGGGGCGGCACCCCCCAACAACACAGCTACTTGCGGATCCAGTGCGGGCGGCCGAACCACCGGCCGAACCACGGGTGCATGGCCGCGGTCGCGGCCCGGTCCTCCAGGGTCATGTCCGGCTGCAGGACCGGCGGGCCGTCCGGCGCCGGCAGCAGGTCCACCTGGGAGCGCTCGAACGTGCACTTGACGTAGCCGGGCGTGATCGCCGCCACCTGGTCGGCGTCGACGAAGCGCAGCCAGCCGCGCAACTGCCCGACGCGCAGCATCTCGTAGCGTGCCATCCGCTCGTTTTTGGGGTGCATCGCGCCGAGCCCGGTGCCGGTGTACACCACGATGCCGTCGAACAGGTCGAGGTCGGGCACCTCGAGCACGTGCTCGACGACGCCGAACTGCTCGCCCGAGTGCGTGACCACCGGCAGGCCGACGCCGACCGCCCGGTACGACATGGTGGTCAGCTCTTCGTCGAAGTCATCGGAAGACGACATCTATCCACGCCCTCTGCATTCCGTATCGTTGGTAGTCCCGGTACCCGCGCGCGAAGGAGGCCGCAGTGGCTCCCGAGATCAACTTAATAGACGCGGATATATACCAGAGCGGCGGCGCTCCGCACGACCAGTTCGCCTGGCTGCGGCAGCACTCACCGGTGTACTGGCATTCCGAAGGCGGGGACCCGGCGTGGCCCGGGTTCTGGGCCGTCACCCGGCACGCCGAGGTCGGGCACATCTCCCGGCACCCCGAGGTCTTCTCCTCCCACCAGCGGCTCGCGCTGTTCAACGAGGTGCCCGAGGGCGAGATCGACATGCAGCGGCTGATGATGCTGAACATGGACCCCCCGCAGCACACCCGGCAGCGCAGCTTCGTGAACCGCGGGTTCACCCCGCGGATGATCGGCCGGCTGGCCAAGCACATCAGGGAGATCTGTGACGAGCTGATCGATGAGGTGGTGCCGCGCGGCGAGGCGGACTTCGTCACCGACATCGCCGCGCCGCTGCCGCTGTACGTGATCTGCGAACTGGTCGGCGCGCCCGTCGAGGACCGCGGCCGGATCTTCGAGCTGTCCAACAAGATGGTCGGCTTCGATGACCCCGAGTTCCGCCACTCGCCCGAGGAGGGCATGGAAGCGGCCGCGGAGATGTACGCCTACGCGGGCGAACTCGCCGCGCGCCGCCGTGAGCAGCCGGGCGATGACATCGTGACCCGGCTGCTGCAGCCCGACGACTCCGGCGAGATGCTGTCCACCGACGAGTTCGACCTGTTCTTCCTGCTGCTGGCCGTCGCGGGCAACGAGACCACGCGCAACGCGGTGTCGGGCGGCATGCTGGCCTTCTTCGAGCATCCCGGCCAGTGGCAGCGGCTGCTGGCCGATCCGGGCCTGATCCCCACCGCCGCCGAGGAGATCGTCCGCTGGGTGAGCCCGGTGAACCTGTTCCGGCGCACCGCGGCCCGCGACACCGATCTCGGCGGCCAGGCCATCGCCGAGGGCGACAAGGTAGTGGTGTTCTACGCCTCGGCCAACCGCGACGAGGACGTGTTCGACCGGCCGGCCGAGTTCGACATCGGCCGCGAGGCCAACCCGCACGTCGGCTTCGGCGGCGGCGGGCCGCATTTCTGCCTCGGCCGGCACCTGGCCGCCCTGGAGATGCGGGTGCTGCTGCAGGCGCTGGCCGAGCGCATGCCCGATCTGGCCCTCGACGGGAAGGTCAGCAGGCTGCGGTCCAGCTTCCTGAACGGGATCAAGCACATGCCGGTGCGGTTCACCCCGGGTCAGGGAACGTAAGGGACCGTCCGCGCGTCCTATAACCGGGCGTGCGTAGTCCGGTAACCTTTCCGTCCTGGCTGGGACGCTTGGCCGTCGACGACATGTCTGGAGGTGCCGGGGTGGGATTAACGAGCCCCGGCCTCGTTGTCGTGCTGGCGGTCGTGGCGGCCGGGCTGCTGGGCGCGGTGCTGTGGTTTTGGCCGCGGCTGGCCGGGCCCGGCCTGCGGCCGGTGCTGGCGCGGGTGGGCGTGCTCGGCGCGCTGCAGCTGATCGTGCTCGGCCTCATCTTCGCCATCGTCAACAACTCGGCCGAGTTCTACTCTTCGTGGTCGGACCTGCTGGGCAAGCAGGGCGGCGGCGGCGCGATCGTCGCGGGCCAGTACCACGCCGGCGGCCAGCAGGTGTCCGCCCCGGCCACCCCGCCGGTCATGGTCTACGCCCGTTCCGACATCGCGTTGCCCGGTCACCACGGGGCGGCGTCCGGCGGCCGGCTCCAGACCGTGCGGATCTACGGCGCCCTGTCCGGCCTCAGCATCCCCGGCTATGTCTACCTGCCGCCCGGCTACACCGGCCGGTCCGCGCCGCTGCCCGTGGTGGTGGCGGTCTCCGGGCACCTGGACAGCGCGGGCGACGCGTACAGCGCGACCCGGCTCGCGGACGCCGCGGCCCGCCAGATCGGCGCCCGGCGCCTGGCGCCCCTGATCCTGGTCGTGCTCCCCGCCCAGACCGGCCCGGATGACCAGGGCTGCCTGGACGTGCCGGGCAGCACTCAGGCGGCCACGTTCTTCACGCAGGACCTGCCGCAGGCCATCGGCACCGCCTACCGGGCGCAGGCCCCGGACGTGCGGCGCTGGGCGCTGCTCGGGGATTCCGCCGGCGGATACTGCGCGCTCCAGTTGGCCATGACGAACTCGCAGGACTACGCGGCCGCCGCGGTGCCGCCCGGCGGCTATGCCGCGCCGCCCGGCCCGGCCGAATACGGCGGCAGCCGCCAGATCCGGACCCAGGAAAACCTGGCCTGGCTGCTGCGCCACCAGCCCATGCAGCCGATCTCGGTGCTGTTCACCGGCCCCGGCCGGACGCGCCCGTTCGCGGCGCAGGCACGCCCGCCCATGCACGTCGGCCAGAGCGGGCTGGTCACAGGACCGTGGCGGCTGGCCGGAGTGCTCGACTGGCTCGGCGGCGCGCTGCAGCAGCCCGCGGCGGCCGGGAGCTGACGGCATGGGACTGACCAGCGGGCTCTTCATCGGGCTGATGATCGTCGCGGCGCTCGCCTCGATCGCGGCCACGGTCTGGCTCTGGCCGCGGTTCGCCGCCCAGCAGATCCAGGCCATGGCGGCCAGGCTCGGCCTGATCGCGGCCAGCCAGCTACTGACGATCACCGCGATCCTGGTGTTCATCAACGGCTACTTCGCGTTCTTCGGCTCCTGGTCCTCGCTGTTCGGCAGCGGGCAGTCGCCGCCGGTGCCCGCGGCCGGCGTCGTCGCCTCGTCCCGGCCCATCCTCGTCACCGGGGCCGACCTCGGCCCGGTGCCGGGCGGGTCCGCCCTCCCCGAGGAGGCCGACGGCCGGCTGGCGGCCAAGCCCCCGCACATCAGCGCGCAGCAGCCCGGGTCGGCCAACCTGGCCGTGGCGCCGGGCCTGAACCTCAAGGACGGGGTCGCCGCCGCCATCCGATCGGTGGGCCAGGTGCTCCAGATCACGGTCCGGGGCGAGCACACCGGCATCACCAGCTACTCCAACTACGTGTACCTGCCGCCGCAGTACTTCCAGCCCGCCTACGCGCATGCCCGCTTCCCGGTCGTGCTCGTGCTGACCGGCTACCC
>DATAVV010000420.1:0-1752 GCA_036267555.1 Streptosporangiaceae bacterium
TCGACATACCTCACCTCCTCCTGCAGCGCCAGCGCCCCGGCCCGCTCGCGGACCGACAGCAGCGCCATCTTGGCGCCCTCGCCGGCCACGTTGCCCGCGCTGACCACGCGCGCCGCGGGCAGCCGGGGCACCAGGCCCAGCTTGATCGCGTTGGCCGGCGCCAGGTAGCTGCCGAACGAGCCGGCCAGCAGGACCTGCTTGATGTCGGCCGCGGCCAGCCCGCCCTCCTCGAGCAGGATGCTCCAGCCGGTCGCGATCGCGGCCTTGGCGAACTGCAGTTCCCGCACGTCGCGCTGGGACAGGTAGATCGAGCGGCCCACGTCCCCCGGCTCGCCCAGCCAGTGCAGTACGAAGACCCGTTCGGCGCCCAGCGTGGTCAGCCGCCCGGCCAGGGCCGGGACCAGCGCCGCGGCCTCCTGCTCGGCCACGAAGCGGCCCGAGCGGTCGAGCAGGCCCACGCCGATCAGGCTGGCCACGGCGTCGACCAGCCCCGAGCCGCACAGCCCGGCCGGCCCGGTGTCCCCGATGACCCGCAGGTCGACGCCGTCCGGCGTCATCGAGACCACCTCGATCGCGCCGTCGGCCGCGCGCATGCCGCACCGGATCGCGGCCCCCTCGAACGCGGGCCCGGCCGGGGCCGCGGTGGCCAGCAGCCAGTCCCGGCTGCCCAGCACGATCTCGCAGTTCGTGCCGATGTCCACGAACAGGCGGGTACGCGCGTCGCGGTTCATGCCCGAGGCGAGCAGGCCCGCGGTGATGTCGCCGCCCACGTACGCGCCGAAGGCTGGGAACGCGAACGCGCGGGCCCGCGGGTGCACCGGCAGGTCCAGGTCGGCCGCGAGCACCTCGGGAAGCTGGCGGGCGGCCATGATGAACGGCGCCACGCCCAGCGGCTCCGGGTCGATGCCGAGGGCGATGTGCGTCATGGTCGCGTTGCCGGCCAGCGCCACCTCGCAGACCTCGGCCGCGTCGACCCCGGCCTGGTCGCAGACGTCCGCGGTCAGCTCGGCCAGGCTCTCGCGGGCCAGCCCGGCCAGCAGGTCCAGCTTGGCCGGGTCCATCATGATCGCGCTGATCCGGGTGATCACGTCCGCCCCGAACGGCTGCTGCTTGTTCAGCATGGACGCGACGGCCAGCGGCGTGCCGGTCGACAGGTCAAGCAGGGTGGCCACGACCGTGGTCGTGCCCAGGTCGAACGCGATGCCGTACAGCCGGGCGGTGGTGTCGCCGGGCTGGACGGCGATCAGCACGTCGTCCACGATCACGGCAGTCACCCGGTAGTCGGCCGCGCGCAGCACCGAGCCGATCGACCGCAGCACGGCGAGATCGGCCCGCGGCTCCAGGTCGTCGAGGCCGTCCAGCACCCGCTCGAGGTCGGTCCGCTGGTCGGCCAGGGAAGGCTCGTCCAGCTCCAGGTAGCGTTTCTGCGCCGCCGGGCGCAGGATCACCTGGCGGCCGACCCCGACCGTGGCCGCCTTCGGCCTGGTGACCAGCGGCGGCACCTCCACCTGCAGATCCTCGGTGGCCTGGACCCGGCAGGCCAGCCGCCAGCCCGCGTTAAGCTCGTCGGGCAAGAACGCCCGGGCGTCCAGCGGCGACACCGGCGCGGTCCCGCCGGTGATCTTGATCTTGCACTTCTTGCACGTGCCGTGCCCGCCGCAGGTCGAGTCGATCGCGATGCCGTTCCAGCTCGCCGCGTCGAAGACGGTGACGCCGCCGGGCACCCGCACCCGGGTCCCGCTGGGCTGGAAG
>DATAVV010000421.1:0-23779 GCA_036267555.1 Streptosporangiaceae bacterium
GGCCCGCTGCGGATCATCACGCTGAACCGCCCCGGGGTGCTCAACGCCGTCAACGACGCCCTGCACACCGCCCTGGCCCGGCTGTGGCCCCGCCTGAGCGAGGACGCCGGCGCCCGGGCCGCCGTTCTCACCGGAAGCGGCCGGGCGTTCTGCGCGGGCGGGGACGTCGGCTACCTGGAGGAACTGGGCCGCGACCCCGGCTTGCGGGCCCGGACCATCGCCCACGGCCGCGACCTGGTCCTCGGCATGGCCCGCTGCCGCGTCCCGGTCGTCGCGGCCGTCAACGGCCCGGCCGTGGGCCTGGGCTGCAGCCTGGTCGCGCTGAGCGACATCGTCTACATGGCGCCCGACGCCTACCTGGCCGACCCGCACGTCCAGGTCGGCCTGGTCGCCGCCGACGGCGGCCCGCTCACCTGGCCGCTGCACACCAGCCTGCACCGGGCCAAGGAGTACGCGCTCACCGGCGCCCGCATCCCGGCGCCTCGCGCCGTCGAGTTCGGCCTGGCCAACCACGTGGTGCCCGACCCGCTCACCGAGGCCCTGGCGTGCGCGAAACGGATCGCCGGCCTGCCCCGCCAGGCCGTGGAGAGCACCAAGCGCCTGCTCAACCTGCAGCTTGAACGCGCGGTCCTGGCCACCCTGGACTTCGCCACCACCGCCGAAGACCAGTCGTTCCAGACCGAGGATTTCGCCTCGGCCATCGCCAGGCTCACGCGGGGCCAGGCCCGGTGACCGGCACCAGGCCGCGCTACCGGGTCGTCCAGTGGGCCACCGGCAACATCGGCACCCGCTCACTGCACTCCGTCATCGAGCACCCGGACCTGATCCTGGCCCTGGGCGCGGACTGCGTCCTGTACATGCCCGCCTCCTGTGACCTGGACGAGGTCTGCCGCCTCCTGGCCTCGGGCGCGAACATCGTCACTACCCGCGGCGAGTTCCACCGCCCGGCCAGCCTCGGCCCCGCGGCCCGCGACCGGGTCGAGGCCGCCTGCGCCCGCGGCGGCACCTCGATCCACAGCACCGGGAGCAGTCCCGGCTTCATCACCGAGGCCGTTCCGCTGGTCCTGGCCTCGATCCAGCGCCGGCTCGACGCCCTGACGATCGACGAGTTCGCCGACCTGTCCCAGCGCGACTCGCCCCGCCTGCTCTTCGACGTGATGGGCTTCGGCCGCCCCCTGGCCGGCTTCGACCCCCGCCGCCTCGCCCACGGCCAGGTCGCCTTCGGCCCGTCCCTGCACCTCGTCGCCGACGCGCTGGGGATCCCGCTCGACTCGGTCGAGGCCAGCGGCCAGGTCGCCGCCGCCGCGCACCCGGTCCAGATCGCCGCGGGCCGCCTGGGCCCCGGCACCGTGGCCGCCCAGCGGATGACGGTGTCGGGCATCCGCGGCGGCCGGCCGCTGCTCCGCTTCCGCGCCACCTGGTACTGCACCACCGACCTGGACCCCGCCTGGGACGTCCGCGCCACCGGCTGGCACATCGCGGTCGAGGGCGACGCCCCGCTCGACGTCGACCTCCGGTTCCCGGTCACGCTGGACCAGATGGCCGCCACCACCCCCGGCTACACCGCCCACCGCGCGGTCAACGCCGTGCCCTACGTCTGCGCCGCCCCGCCCGGCATCCGCACCACCGTCGACCTCCCCCAGATCATCCCCGACTTGCGGGTTGCGATCATTACGTGACCACTTATAGCGTTGTGTCGCTAAAGGGGACAAACGCGACTGCGGCCCGGGACACGGGGAGCGCTGCTCCCGGCCGCGGAAACAGGGGAAGAACCATGGCGTCTGAGTCCGCGTCACCCATTACCCGGCCCACGCAGGAGATCCTTGGCCGTAACCCCGGATACGGGTTCGCCGGGATCGGCGTGAACACCGCGATCGGCAACTACACCCAGTCCGACATCGACCTCGGGTTCCCCGGCGGGACGCTCGGCCTGCTCGACTTAACAAGAACCTACAACTCAGGAAGCACGGCCGCCGGGACGCTGGGCCTGGGCTGGGTCACGACCCACAGTGCCAGCCTGACCCCGGCCAGCCCGACCCCGCCGCCGCCCGGCGAGCCGGCGCCAGGACCAGTCACGTTCCACGACGAGGACGGCCGGGTGCTGACCTTCACGCCCAGCGACACCGGCGGCTACAACCGGGCCCAGGACCTGAATGCGGACCTGACCCAGGCCAGCGACGGCAGCTACACGCTCGCGTTCAGCACGGGCGAGGCGTGGGCCTTCAACCCGGCCGGGCGGCTGACCGGCAAGACCAGCGAGGGACAGTCGGTCAGCTACGACTACGACCCCGACGGCCGCCTGCAGCGCGCGGCCCACTCCGCCGGCGCCTCGATGAGCTGGTCGTATGACAGCCAGGGGCGGCTGTCGCAGGTGGCCTCGGGCGACGGCAGGACGGTAGCGTACGGCTATGACTCCGGCGGCGCGCTTGAGTCGGTGACCGACGTCGGCGGCGAAGTCACCCGCTTAGCGGTCACGCCGGGCGGCCTGGTCGCGCGCGTCACCGACCCGGACGGCAATGCCTCGGTCGCCAACGACTACGACGACAGCGGGCGGGTCAGCCACCAGGACTACCCGACCGGTGGCGGCGCGGACTTCGCCTACGACCAGGCCAGCGGGACCACCACGGTGACCACCAGTCCGTCCGGCGCCGTGCTGAGCTTCCAGGCCGACGCCGCGGGCCGGATGACGAAGGTCACCGACCCGGCCGGGAACGCGGCCAGCTTCAGCTATGACGACAACGGCTACCTGGCCACGGCCATCTCGCCAGGCGGCAGCCAGCTCACCCAGGTCCACGATGCGCGCGGCAACCTCACCTCGTCGGTGTACGCCGGGGCGTCCACCAGCTACGGCTACGACAGCGCCGACCGGGTGACCGGCGTGACCGACCCGGCCGGGGGTCACGTCGCCTACCAGTACTCAGGGTCCAGCCAGGTCCCGGCCAGCGTCACCGACCAGAACGGCGCCGCCACGCGGTTCGCCTCCGGCAGCGGGCGGGTCACCCGGATCACCGACGCCGACGGCAACACCACCACCTACGACTACGACGCCGCCGGGAACCTGGCCTCGATCACCGACCCGGCCGGGGCGATTACCCGCTTCACCTACGACAGCGCCGGGCACCGCACCGAGAACATCGCCCCCGACGGCGCGGCCACCCGGTACGCCTACGACACGGCGGGCCGGATCACCGCGGTCACTGACCCAGCGGGCGAGGTCACCAGCTACGGGTACTCGGCGGCCGGGCGGGTGCTGACGATCACCGACCCGACCGGTGCAGTCACCGCGCACGGATACGACGCGGCCGGCCAGCTCGCCACGGTCACCGACCCGCTGGGCCGGGTCACCAGGTACGCCTACGACACGGACGGGAACCTCACGTCCACGACCTCGCCCGGCGGGGCCGTCACCAAGACCGAGTACGACCATCTCGGCCGGGTCACGGCCATCACCGACCCGGCGGGCGCGGTCACCCGGCACGGCTACGACGCCGACGGCAACCTGACCAGCGTGACGGACCCGCTCGGCAACGTGACCGCGCGCGACTACGATGCCCGCGGCAACCTGGTCAAGATCACCGACCCGGCTGGCGCCATCACCAGGTATGCCTACGACGACGCCGACCGGCAGGTCACCATGACCGACCCCAGCGGCGGGACGTGGCGCAGCGGGTACGACGCCGCCGGGCAGCTGATCACCGGCACCGACCCGGCCGGGGCGGTGACCAGGCAGGCGTGGACGCCGGGCGGGCGGCTGGCCACGCGCACCGACCCGCTGGGCCGCGTCACCCGCTACGCCTACAGCCCCACTTCGCTGCTGACCGCCATCACCGACCCGCAGGGTGGCGTCGCCCAGTTCGGCTACGACGCCACGGGGCGGCAGGTCTCCTCGACCACGCCCGCCGGGCTGGCCACCCGCTCCCGGTACGACGCGGCCGGGCGGCTGGCCGCCAGCGTGGACCCGCGCGGCTGGATCACTCGCTTCGAGTACAACGCGCGGGGCCAGCAGACCGCGCTGATCAGCCCCAGCGGCGCGGTCACCAGGTACCGCTACGACCCGGCCGGGCAGCGCACCGAGATTATCGACGCCAACGACTCGGCCACGCGCTTCGGCTACGACGACGCCGGCCACCTCACCCAGGTCACCGACGCCAAGGGTGACGTCACCCGGTTCGCCTACGACGCCGCCGGGCGGCAGGTATCCCGCACAGACCCGCTGGGCCGGGCCACGGCCCGCGCCTACGACACGGCCGGCAACCTGATCACTGTGACCGATCCGTCCGGCAATGCCCAGCACCTGACCTATGACGGCGGTCAGCGGCTGCTGCGCCGCTCGGCCGCCGACGGCAGTCAGGTGAGCTACGCCTACGACCCCGCCGGGCGGCGGGTCAGCATGACCGACGCGGCCGGCACCACGCGGTATGCCTATGACGCCGCGGGCCGCTTGCTGACCGTCACCGACCCCGACGGCGAGATCACCGTCGCCGCCTACGACGCGGCCGGCCAGCGGACCTCCCTGCACTACCCCAGCGGCCTGCAAGTCAGCTTCGGCTATGACCTCAACGGGCGCCTGATCAGCCTGAACGACTCGCGCGCGGGAACCGCCGCCTACGCGCTTGACCCGGACGGACGGCTGCTCACCGAGGAGCTGCCCGGCCGTAACGCGCGCCGGTACCGCTACGACCACGGCCTGCTGTCGAAGTTCCTGGTTATCCGCGACGGCCACCCGGTGGCCAGGGCGGCCTTCACGCACGACCCCGACGGCCGGGTCGCCAGCCAGCGCGGCGACGGCGAGCTGAAGCGCTACGAGTACGACCCGACCGGGCAGCTCACCGGCATCACCCGCGAGCAATACCGGCACCGCGGGCCGGAGCGCGACCCCGAGGCCTGGTTCGAGGAGCTGCGCCTGGACTACGACGTGGTCGGCAACCGCACCCGGCTGCGGCTGGGCGAGTCTGAGACCAGGTACCGGTACGACGCGGCCAGCCAGCTCCTGGGCTCGGACGAGGACGGGCGACGCACCGAGTACCGGTATGACACCTCGGGCCGACTGACCGAGCAGGTCGAGGGCGAGCGGCGCCGGGTCATCGCCTACAACGGCCTGGGTCTGCCGTCCGGAGTCACCATCAGCGAGCCGGGCCGCGAGGAACGGCGGCAGCCGGTGTTCGACGGGAACAGCCTGCTGGCCTCGCTCGCGCTGACGTTCACCAACCTGCGCGATGACGAGCAGCGCAGCGCGGCCGTCCGGTACCGGTGGAGCGCCGACTCGATCCCGCAGATCCTCACCCAGACCGCCAGCCCGCGGCTGGACGACGCGGAGCGCGACCGGCCCGCCCGGCTGGACGCGGACTTCGCCTACGGCTACGGCCGGACCTTCGCCAGCTCGCCGCACGCGGCAGCCACCTTCCACGCCGACGCCTACGGCTCGGCCATAAGGACGGACGGCACTCGGCCCTGGACTCAGGCCGACCGCTACAACACCTTCGGCGCACCCTTGGACCCGCTCGACCACGAGCACGAGCACGGCCATGACCATGAGCATGAGCATGAGCATGACCATGAGCATGAGCCCTGGCATGAGCCTGGCGACGAGGATGAGCCCTGGCACGAGCCTGGCCACGAGCACGAGCACGAGCCGCGGCCCGACGGCCTGCCCGAGCTGCCCCGGTTCGGCTACCGGGGCGAGCTGGCCCTCGGCCCGCTGATCTACCTGCGGGCCAGAACCTGCGACGCGCACCTCGGGCGGTTCACCACACCCGACCCGCTGGCCGCCGTGGCCAGGGCGACCGCGGCCGCCAGCCCGTACACCTACGCCAGCAACGACCCGCTCAACCACACCGACCCGCTCGGCCTTTGGTCGCTTGGCTCGCTGTTCCACGCGGCCGTCTCTAAGGTCAAGTCGGCCGCCTCGCGCGTGGTGACCGCGGTGCAGCACGTCGTGCACGCCGTGACCGGGACGGTGACCCGCGCCGCCCACGTCGTGGCCAGCACGGTCGCGCACGCCTACCATGCCGTCACCACCGGGCTGCAGAACATCGCGGCGATCGCCCGCAAGGACGCCGGCCAGGTCTTCCATGTGCTCCGCGAGGGCGCCACCCGGGTCGTCCATGCCGTCGGCGACGCGGTCAGGCAGTCAGTCGGCGCGGTGGCCCGCACCGCCACGAGCGTCGGGCACTGGTTCAAGAAGCACAACCAGATCATCGGCAAGATCGGCAAGATCCTGAGCAACGTCAGCGGGGCGCTGGCCCTGGCCGGGCTGGCCATCGCGCCGATTCCCGGCCTGGACTTCCTGACGCCCGTCCTGGAGGGAGCCGCGCTGGCCGCCGCGGTGGGCGGCCTGGCCGCGGAAGGCATCGCCAAGGCGGCCGGCGACCGGAACATCACCTACGGCGACCTGCTCACCGCGACCGTGGGCATCATCCCCGGCGGTGGCGACGCGGAGGACGCGGCCGAGGGACTCAACCTGGCCAGTCATGCCCCGGAAGAAGGGGAAACCCTGTTCCGCGGCACCTCCGAGGGCTTCACGGGAAGCCCTGGCCTCCGGGCCGTCGGTGTCACTCCCGCGACGACCGACCCGGTGGTGGGGGCGATCTTCGCGACCCATGCCGAGCAGTTCGGAGCGGGAGTCCTGCACATCGCGTCCCCCGCCGACCTGGCGGGAGTGAAGATCTTGCCAGGGAACGTCCTGAGCGGTCTGGAGCGCGAGGTGGCGGCGGAGATCACGCCGGCCGAGTTCGCCGCGCGGGCGGGCACTACCATCTCCTCGGCCAGCGCCCGCTCGATACTGGGCGACATGGGGTACGGCATTCCCGGCTCCATCGCGACGCCGGCCGCCGTTCAGGCGGCGCTGGAGAATACCGGGCGCATGTCCGGGGACGAGATCGCCGAGTTCATCGCGCGGGCCGGAGGGTGATTCAGGATGTCGAGGGAAATCAGGTTTCTGGTCATCGGCGGGCCGGTCAGTAAGCCGCACGGAGCCGGCTTCGCCGTCGCCGGGCGGTGCCTTGACGGCCCGATCCTGGTCGGAGACCAGTTTCGCGAGGTTCAGGACGGCGAGAGCATCGAGCCCGTCCGGCTCGTCGTCGAGGAGATCTCGGCCTACGGCAAGCTCCTGGGCCAGCTCGACCCGGTCGTGACGGGGGAGCTGGTGCTGTCAGGGACGCCAGGGCCGCCGCTGGCCGACCACGCTGTCCTGGCGGGAAGAGCCGCGGAGCAGTGAGGTAACAGGACGCTCGGCAGGCGGGCGGCCGTTACGACCGTGCGGCCGTCAGGTCCGGATGATCGCCAGCCGGGTGTAACTCGCGGCTGGTCCGTGACATATACCGGGTCGACCACCAATGGGAGGCGAGCCCGTGGCCGATCGCGGCGACCCCGAGCACGATCGTTTCAAGGCCGTGTATGACCAGCACTATCCGGCCGTCCTGCGGTACGCCGCCCGCCGGGTAGGCGCCGAGGCGGCACGCGACATCGCGGCGGAAACTTTCCTGACGGCGTGGCGACGGCTCGACCGCGTGCCGCCTGGGCAGCCGCTGCCCTGGCTATACGCGACAGCCCGTAACTGCCTGGCTAACGAGCTGCGGCGCCGGGACCGGCGGGAACGGCTGGATTCGCGGATCCGGGCCGAAGCGACGCGCGGTCGCGGCGTTGCCGCACCGGAACCCTCACAGCAGGTGGCGGAGCGGCTTGCGGTGCTCGCTGCCCTGGCCTCGCTTCGCCCGAACGATCAGGAGGCGCTGCGCCTGATCGCGTGGGAGCAACTCGACGCGGCTGCCGCGGCGCAGGCGATGGGCTGCTCTACTGCGGCGTTCCGGGTCCGGCTGCACCGTGCCCGCCGCCGGCTGGCCCGCGCTCTGGGCCAGACCGACGACCCCGGCGGCGGTGATCCGGACGCCGTCAGCACGTCATCCGCATTCCCTCCCGGAACGGAGATCAGCGCATGAGGGCTCCCGTGGACGCCGCCCGGCTGCTGCGCGAGAGCAACCCGGTGGCGGACGACGCGTTCGCCGGCGCGGCTGGCGACAGCCTCGGCCGGGCCACGTTCGAGCGCGTCACCGGCCTCTCACCTGAGCCAGCACCGGCAACGGGCCGCTCCCCGCGCCGACGCCTGCCGCTGCGGCTCGCTGCCGTAGCCACCGGCGTCGTGGTCGTGGCCGGCCTGCTGGCGGTCCTCCTGTCAGGCGCGCCGCGGCTGACCCGGCCCGTGCACACCGCCTGGGAGCCCGCGCGGCCGCTGCCCCGAGGCGCCGCCGCGAGCGTCGGCGGCCCGGCCGGGGCGTGGCGGCTGGCGAGCTATCTGGTCAGCGCGGGATGGCGGGAGAACACGGCGGGCCCCGAGCCCGGCTCTCTCACCTGCCCGACGGCAACGACCTGCTACGTGGAGGGGGACAACGCGACCTCGGACAGCGGCCCGGCCGACCTGGACACGATGTATGTCTCCTATGACGGCGCCGTGAGCTGGAACACCCTGCCGGTGCCCGCAGGCATCACGTTCACCTCCGCGCTGTCATGCGGATCGGCGGCAAGCTGCGCCGCCGGAGCCCTCGACCACGGCCAGCCAGTCTTCGTCAGCACCGCGGACGGCGCGCACTCCTGGACCATCGACCCGCTGCCCGCCGGCGACGGCCAGATCCTCCAGCTGAGCTGCGCCACCGCCACAACCTGCGCCGGGCTGGTTACCGCGACGCCACCCACGCCGCCCCGGCAGTACTACACCGGCGTGAAGTTCCTGGCCACCACCGACGGCGGGCGGCGCTTTGCCGCCTCCGCGTTCCCCGCCGGAGCGTTCATGCAGAATGTGAGCTGCCCGACGGCGACCGAATGCGTCGCGCTCGGCGTGAACAACAGCGATACGCCGACGCGAGGCGTGGCCCTCACCACCCGCGATGCCGGCGCCCACTGGAGTCCCGGCACGCTGCCAGCCGGTATGACCGTTGACCCATTCCCGCCCTTCACCTGCGTTGATGCGAGCCACTGCTTCATGATCGGAGATGTCCGCTCGCCAAACGCCTACGAATGGACGGCCATGGCGGTGACCGCCGACAGCGGCCGCACCTGGACCGAACGACCCTTTCCGGCCAGCGCCCCCAACCCAGTGATGTCCGGAATCGCCTGCCCCACCGCTAGGACCTGCTACACCTCGGGCGAGGAGGCGATACCACAGCGGGTCGGCACCGGAGTCAACGACGACTCGCCGGTAGTCCTCATCACCCACGACGCCGGCCTGGCCTGGAACCGGGTCACCTTCGCCATCCCCGCGCACGTGCCGCCCGCCATGCGGGCCGACCCCAACGCCTTCCTGTCGGTCGGCGACATCCAGTGCCCGCAGCCCGACGCGTGCATCGCACTCGGCGCCGCCAGCCAGGGCTCGAATTCCACGGCGGTCTACGCCTACAGGAGCAGGCCCTAGTGAACGTCTGCTGTTCCGCCGGACCAGGGCTGCTCGGTCGCCCATGGCACAATCGGCTAGGTGCAGATCGGGGTGATTGGGCCATTCGAGGTTCGCACGGACGACGGCGTCCTCGCCGACGTGCCGGGCGCCCGGTTGCGCGCGCTGTTGGTCGCCCTCGCGCTCGAAACAGGTCACACAGTCCCGAAGGCGATGCTCGTCGACTGGATTTGGGGTGAGCGCCCGCCCTCCGAAGCGGGGCACGCACCCCTGATCGCGCAGGCAATCGTCGAGGTCGCGGACCTGGCACCGCGCCGCGACGAGCACGCCGCGTGGCGTCGCCTCGGCGAAGCGCGGTGGCCCTGGCCGTGAACCGGTTCGGGCGCCTCGATGTCCTGGTGGGCAATGCCGGAGTCGCCCGGACCGCCCCCATGGCAGACCTGGACGTCGATGACTGGGACATGGGCACCTCGTCACCACCGTGTCGACGTCGGGCCTGAAGATCGTCCCGACTCAAGCCGTCTACGCGGGCACCAGGAACGCCGTGCGCACGCTGCTGGAAGCCCTGCGCCAGGAGTCCACCGACGGGGTCCTGCGCACGACCTCCATCTCGCCGGGATTCGTGCACACCGAACTCGTCGACTACATCGGCGACATCACCATCCGGCCCGCCAGGCAAGGCTGAGAGGGGGGGTCATGAACGCTCGTGTCCGGTATCTCATTGAACCCTTTCCTTCCTGGCTAGCCGGTGTCAGCCCCGGGCACACCGGGACAGCACCTCTGCCGCCCAAGCCCGTGCGAGTGCTCGTCGCAGAACCGGAAAATGCCTTGGCGACCTGGTTCGCGTAGTCCTACGCTCTGACCGCGGCGGCCGTCGTACCGAGCCTCATACCGTCCCGGTCGCACACCGCTAAATCGCGGAGAGCCGAAGCGTGCCGGTCCGTGGGCGTACAGATCGCACGTATCGCGGAAAGGCTCGTACCGCACGCGGACGCCTTTGACGAGTGGGACATGAATTTATGACTCCGGGCACTCGCGCACCGGGCGAACGCAGCCTGATAGGGCACGAGAAGAGGTTGCCTGATTTATGAGTACTGAGCCGGAGGCCGCGGGCGAGCGTATCTCTGCGGCGAGGCGCAGGCCGGTGGGTGGTCTGCTGCGTACGCGGAACTTCGGTTTGTTCTGGGCCGGCGAGTCGATCAGCGGTTTCGGCTCGGCGATCACGACGGTGGCCCTCCCGTTGGTGGCGGTGTCGACCCTGCATGCCAGCACCGGCCTGGTCGCCCTGCTGACGGCGGCCAACTGGCTGCCCTGGCTGCTGATCGGCCTCCCGGCCGGCACTTGGGTCGATCGCTGGCCGCGCCGCCGCACCCTGCTGGCCGCCGACTTGGTGTCTGCGGCGGTCCTAGCCGCTGTCCCGATCGCGGCCTGGACCGGCGTCCTCACAACCGCAATGCTGCTAGCCGCCATGCTGGTCGCCGGGACCAGCAGCATGTTTTTCACCCTGGCGTGCAACGCCTACCTGCCGCACCTGCTGCCGTCCGGCGATCGCCTGGAAGGCAACGCCAAACTGCAGACCAGCGCCGCGGCCGCCCAGGTCGCCGGTCCGGGCCTTGGCGGCCTGCTAACCCAGGTGGCCGGCGCGGTCTGCGGTCTGCTTATCGACGCGCTCACCTTCGTCGTCTCAGCAGCATGCCTGCTCAGCTTGCGGACCGGGCCCGAGCCGAGATCCGCACGGGCCGATCGTCCTCGTATGGTCCGGCAGATCGCCGAGGGCGTCGAACCCTGGCGGCACGGCGGGTTCCTGCTGCCCATGCTCGCGGTGGCGGCGATGATCAATTTCGGGATGCTAGGCGTGTTCGCGCTGCGCATCGTCTTCCTCGTGCGCACCGATGGCGCCGCGGCAGGAACCGTGGGCGCCTTGATCAGTGTGGGCAGCCTCGGCGGCATCCTGGGTGCCGCGCTTGCCTCGCGAACAGTCAGCCGCTTCGGCAGCGCACGCACCTATCTGGCGATGAACGTCGCGACTGCGCCGTTCATGCTGCTGCTGCCGGCCAGTGGCCCCGGCTGGCGACTGGTGCTGTTCGCGACCGGATCCGTCGTGGTCCTGGCCGGCTCCGCAATGTCAGGCGTCATCACCTTCACCTTCCGTGGGAACTACATTCCGGCGCACATCCTCGGCCGGGTCACGGCGGCCACGGGGTTCGTCGTCTCCGGCACTGTCCCGCTCGGTGCGGCCACCGCAGCAGCTCTGGCAACAGCCTTCGGGATCCGCACCGCAATGTGGGCACTGGCCACCCTGTTCGCCGTTACGCCTCTTCCCCTGCTCGCCACGTCGCTGCGCACTATGCGCGACTTCCCAACCCAGCCCGCGACCTTGAAGGCGGCGACGATGCCATCCATCGCCATCCCCGGTACCCGGGCACCAGATCGAGAAGCCATGTAACCGCAGTGCTTCCCATCGGTCGCTACCGGCCGGCTGTACTCCCGGCCAAACGACCTCGCGGTGGCTATTTCGGGGGGAAGCGGAGGGCGCCGTCCAGGCGGATCACTTCGCCGTTGAGGTAGTCGTTCTCGCAGATGTGCTGGACCAGGGCGGCGTACTCGGGCGAGCGGCCCATCCGCTTCGGGTGCGGGACCTGGGGACCCCAGTAGGTCTCTAGCTCGTCGCCGGCCTGGCCGTAGGCGGGGGTCAGGAACGTGCCGGGGGCGATCGTGACCACGCGGATGCCGACGGGGGACAGGTCGCGGGCGGCGACCAGGGTCATGCTGACCACGCCACCCTTGGCGGCGGCGTACGGAAGCTGGCCGATCTGGCCCTCGTAGGCGGCGATCGAGGCGGTGCTGACGATGACGCCACGGCCGCCGCCGTCGGCGGGTTCCTGGCGGGCGATCGCGGCGGCGGCGAGGCGCATGACGTTGAAGACAGCGGTCAGGTAGTAGGTGATCGTCGTCTCGAAGCCGGCCAGGGCCATCGGCTCGCCCGCCTTGGACAGCAGGCGCCCGCCGGCGGCCGGGCCGCCGTGGGCGTCGACCGAGATCCGCAGCGGGCCCATCTCCTCGGCCTCGGCCATCGCCGCACGCACGTCGTCCTCGGAGGTGGCGTCGGTGCGCAGGTAGCGGACGCCCAGTTCCTGCTCCAGGGCCTTGCCCTTCTCGTCGGCCACGTCGGCCACGACCACCCTGGCTCCCGCCGCGTGCAGGCGGCGGACGGTGGCCTCGCCCAGGCCGCCCGTCCCGCCGACGACGATCGCTGAGCTGCCACTGATCTGCATCGTTCGGTCCCTCCGGCGAGCGGTATCCGAGCGGGGTCCGGGGGCGCTCCCCGAGCCGCCGCCGCCCAGGCAACTTGCAAGCGGCAATCTTTTTTAGAGAGAATAGCATTCTCATGAACATAACGATGATCTTGGAGATGGCGTCATCGGCGGGGGACCGGCCCGCGGTCACGGCGGGCGGCCGGGCGCTGACCGCGGCGCAGATCCTGCGGCTCGCCCAGGGCGCCGCGGAGCGGTTCCGCCGCCATCGGGCGGTCTTGTACCTGGGCACCAGCCATCTCGCGTACCCGGTCGCCCTGTTCGGGGCGGCGCTGGCCGGGGTGCCGCTCGTTCCGCTCAGCTACCGGCTCGGCGGGGCGCAACTCGACGGGCTCCTGGGTCGTCATCCCGGGGCCCTGGTGCTCCGCCAGGATGACCTCGACGGGCTGCTCGGCCCGGCCGGCTCGTCCGCTGTACCTGGCGTGACCGCGGCGGGGGAGGCGGGCCACGACGGCGCCACGGCACCGATCGCGGACCGGGAGGACCCGGTCGCCGCGTTCATCTACACGAGCGGGACGACCGCCGAGCCCAAGGCCGCCGTGCTGCGGCACCGGCACCTGCTCGCGTACGTGCTGAACACGGTGGAGTTCGCCGCGGCCGGGGAGCGCGACGCGGCGCTGGTCGCGGTGCCGCCGTACCACATCGCCGGGCTGGCCAGCCTGCTGACGAACCTCTACGCCGGGCGCCGCATCGTGTACCTGGAGTCGTTCGACGCCGCGGAATGGCTGGCGGCCGTGCGGCGGGAGGAGATTACGCACGCGTTGGTCGTGCCGACGATGCTGGCCCGGATCGTGGCCGAGGCCGGCGGCGGCGACGCGGGCACGCCGACGCTGCGCAGCCTGGCCTACGGCGGCGCGCGAACCCCGCGGCCGGTGCTGGAACGGGCGCTGCGGGTCTTCCCCGGGACCGGGTTCGTCAACGCGTACGGGCTGACCGAGACGGCCTCGTCGGTCGCCGTGCTGACGCCGCGCGACCACCGCGCGGCGCTGGAGTCCGGTGACCCCGCGGTGGCCGCGCGGCTCGGGTCGGTGGGCCGGGCCCTGCCCGGGGTCGAGTTCCAGATCCGCGCGGGCGACGGCAGGCCGGCCGGCGCGGGGGAGAGCGGTCTGGTGTTCGTGCGCGGGGACCAGATCTCCGGCGAGTACGGCGGGCGGAGCACGCTGGACCCGGACGGGTGGTTCGCCACCCGCGACACCGGGCGGATGGACGCCGACGGTTACCTGTTCATCGAGGGACGCGCCGACGACACCATCATCCGCGGCGGGGAGAACATCGCTCCCGCGGAGATAGAGGACGTTCTCCTGGCTCATCCGGGGATCACCGAGGCCGCGGTGGTCGGGGTGCCCGACCCGGAGTGGGGGCAGCGGCTGGTCGCCGTCGTCGTCGGGGACGGGGACCCGGCCGAGATCCGGCAGTGGGTCAAGGACCGGCTGCGCTCCGCCAAGACACCCGACGCCGTCGTGTTCCGCACCGAGCTGCCGAAGACCGAAACCGGGAAGCTGCTGCGCCGCGTCCTGCTGGCCGAGTTGGAGACCACCCATGCCTGAAGCCGTGCTCGTGTCCGCCCTGCGCACCCCGATCGGCACCGCCTTCAAGGGAACCCTGCGCGACACCACCGCGTTCGACCTGGCCCACCACGTGGTCAGCGCGGCGGCCGCCGGGCTCGACCCGGACCAGATCGACGACGTGATCCTCGGCGAGGGCCTGTACGGCGGGGGTGTCGTGGCCCGGCACGCCGCGATCACCGCCGGGCTGCCCGCGGTGCCTGGGCTGGCGCAGAACCGGCACTGCGCCGCGGGCCAGGCCGCCGTGCAGAGCGCGGCGGCCAGCGTGCGCGCGGGCATGGACGAACTGGTGATCGCGGGCGGCGTGAACTCCGCGTCGACCGCGCCGAGGTCGCGGCTGCGGGCCGGCGACGAGTGGATCGACCCGTGGGTCCCGCCCACGCATCCCGACCGGCCGGACGCGCCCAACATGGACATGTCGATCACCGTGGGCTGGAACGCGGCGGTCGCGGCCGGCGTGACCCGCGACGAGATGGACGCCTGGGCGTTGCGTTCGCACCGCAACGCGGTTCGCGCGATCGACGAGGGCCGTTTCGACACCGAGATCGTTCCCATCGAGACGCCGCACGGCCCGCTGCGCGTGGACGAGCATCCGCGCCGCGGCACGAGCCTGGAGAAGCTGGCCTCGCTCAAGCCGCTGCACCCGGAGATCGAGGGGTTCAGCATCACCGCGGGCAACGCCTGCGGCGCCAACGACGGCGCGGCCGCCCTGGTCGTGGCCAGCGACCGGCTCGGGCTCCCGGCCCTGGCCGTTGTCCGGTCGTGGGCGTCGGTCGGCGTCGACCCCGCGCAGACCGGGCTGGCCCCGGTGCGGGCGATACCCAAGGCCCTGGGCCGGGCCGGCCTGACCCAGGCCGACGTCGACCTCTACGAGATCAACGAGGCGTTCGCCGCGATGTGCGTGGCCACGGTCCGCCTGCTCGAACTCGACCCGGACCTGGTCAACGTCAACGGCAGCGGCTGCTCGCTCGGCCACCCGGTCGCCGCCACCGGCGCCCGGATGCTGGTCACGCTGGTACACGAACTGCGCCGTCGCGGCGGCGGGATCGGCGTGGCCGCGATGTGCGCCGGGGGCGGGATGGGCTCGGCCACGGTCATCGAGGTCCCGGCGCCATAGCCGTAGCCGCGGCGCGACGGCCGGCCCAGGTTCATGGGCGGAGTCCGAGGCGGAGCATGGCCTCCTGGGCGTAGGAGGCGACGAGCGTGCCGTCCTCGGTGAGCACGTCGCCGCGGCCGAAGCAGCGGCCGTGCGCCAGGACCGGGCTGTGCTGGCGCAGCAGCAGCCACCCGCCGGTGCGGCCGGGCCGGTGAAACCAGATGGTGTGCGAGGTGACCGCGGACGTGAACGCCCGCTGCGCGTCGCGCTGCGAGATTCCCCCCAACGGCCGCAGCGCGGTGCCGATCAGCGTCAGGTCGGTCGCGTACGCGGCGACGGCCGGGGCCAGGGCCTGGTCCACCGGCGGGGTGCGCATCCACAGGCTGAACTCGGGCGGCGCTTGCTCCCGCGAGTCCAGGTCGGCGTCCGGCCGGGTGTCCCAGGGGAGCAGGGCCATGTCGACCCGGTGTTCCGGCCCGGGCACGGCCGGGACCGGTGCCACGGACTGCTGGATCAACCCCTCCTCGGCCGCGTGCATGGACACCGAGGCGGTGGCGATCACGCCCCGGTCCTGCCGGGCCAGGATCGTCAGCGCCGCGAACGTGCCGCCCTCGTGATGACGGTGCGCCTCGTAGCGGACGTGTTCCTCGGACCGTCCTTCCCGCGGGAACAGCACGTGCAGCGACTTGACCGTCTTTTCCGGGCAGGTCAGCGCGGCCACCCGGACGAACTGGGCCAGCAGTTGGCCGCCGAACAGCCGGCGATAACTCAGCCGCAGGTTCGGTCCCTCGAAACGACCGGGGGCACCCGCGACCGGGTTCAGGTCGAGGCAAGTGAGAAGCCCAGCCCACAGATCGACGGCAGGCGCTTCCCGCGCCTCCGGGGAAGGAGATGCCATGAACCAAGTGTAAGGATCAGTATCCAGAAATGAGAACAGCACTCTCGGCATCGCTGCCATCCCGACCGAGGAACCGCGGCGGTCGCGTTCTCGAGATGCCGGTGAGGTGTGCCTTATCGTCACCTCATGCCGGATGTCTGGGCGCCTGATGATCTGCGGTTTGCGCTCAGCCGCGCCGCGCACCTTGAGCCGCCGCGGCAGGTCGTCAGCGATCTGCTGGCGGCAGCGGACCAGCCTGCGGCCCGGCTGGCTGGCGTGACGGCGTTCCAGGCACGGCTGCGTGCGGCTGAGGTGCTGCTGGAGGTCGGCCAGCGCGGCGAGGGCGTAATGGTCCTGCGCGAGGCCGTGCAGGAAGCGGGTCCGGGGCGCCGTGGCGCGACCATACTGCCCGGGTCGAGCAGGCCATGGCGGCCGCGGAAGTGGCCGTGGCCGGCAGCGGCGCCGCGCAGCTGGCTCCGCGTCACGCAAAGGCGTGCCGTACCTCAGGCAGGCGACCTCGACCGCGAAATGACACTGAAGGTTCGGGACTGAAATTTTCGTGGCTTGCGTGGTCCGGCCTTGGCGTTCCGATTGGGGCCGCGGGCAGGACAATCGTTCACTCGCGGCCGCGGCCAGTTACCGGTGTGCCGGGGCCGGGCCTTGACCATTGCGGCGTCGGGCTTGTTGCGTGGGGCTGAGCGGTGGCTGCGATGGCCGGCTGGGCCGTCCCTCACGGAGGAATCCCATGATCAGACGAGGATGCCGTGCGCTCGGCCGACGTGAGTTCCTGGCCGGGACCGGCGGCCTGGCGGCCCTGCTCGGCGGGCTGGCGTTCGGCGAGTTCACGCTGGCCCCGCCCGCCGGGGCGGCTACCGCGTTCGGGTATACCAGCAGCGGCGGGTATTTCACCGTGAGCACTGGCGCCGGGCTCACCTTCAAGATCAATCAGTCCGACGGCGACATGACATCGCTGAACTACAACGGCGTCGAACTCCAGGACCAGAGTTCCTTCTCGCAGGTCGAGTCGGGCTTAGGCAGCGGCGCAAGCGTGACCGCCCTCCAGACCGGCAACTACATCCTGATCACCGAGTCGGTGACCGACTGGTACGGCAGCGGCACGTTGCACCACTACCTCGCGGTCGTCAACGGCCAGAACAACGTCTACATGGCCACCTACGTGAACTCCGCCGGCGGCGGGGAACTGCGGTGGATCTCGCGACTGAACCCCAGCGTGATCACCACGGTCCTCACGGCCGCCGAGGTCAACGGCGGCACGGCGATCGAGTCCACGGACATCTACCTGCTGGACGGCCAGACCCGCTCGAAGTACTACTCCAACCGCCAGGCGATGGACCTCACCGTGCGCGGCGTCACCGGCAGCGGGATCGGCGTGTACATGGCGTACGGCAACAGGGAGAGCAGCGCGGGCGGCCCGTTCTTCCGCGACATCGAGCAGCAGGGCGCGAGCGATAATCAGCTCTACAACTACATGTTTTCCGCGCACAACCAGACCGAAGCGCAGCGGCTCAACGTCCTGTACGGGCCCTACGCGCTGATGATCTCCGGCACCACGCCGCCAGCGGCTCCCGACATGAGCTTCATGGACGGCCTCGGCCTCATTGGCGACGTGCCGGCATCGGGCCGCGGCTACGTGGCCGGCGGCGCGTTCGGCGCGACGAGCGGCACGGCCGTGACCGTCGGCTGGGCGAACTCGACCGCTCAGTACTGGGCGTCTGCCCAGTCCAACGGCGACTACTACAGCCCGGCCATGAAGCCCGGCAGCTACACGATGACGATGTACTCCGATGAGCTGGCCGTCGCGTCACAGCCGGTGACGGTGACCGCAGGCGCGACGCTCACCGGGCAGAACCTCAACTCGGTCTGGGTCACGCCCGCCAGCCCGGTGTTCCGTATCGGGACGTGGACCGGGGCCCCGACCGGATTCCTCAACTCCGGCAACCTGACCTCGACGCACCCCTCGGACGCGCGCATGGCCAGCTGGGGGCCGGTCACCTATACCGTCGGCAGCAGTTCCGACAGCGAGTTCCCGGCCTACCAGTTCAAGAACGTGAACAACCCGACGACAGTGCGCTTCACCCTGACACCGAGCGAGATCACCGCCCGGACGGTACGGATCGGCATCACCGCCGCCTACGCCGGCGGGCGGCCGCAGATAACGGTCAACAACTGGACCTCCTCCGCGCCGTCACCGTCGTCCCAGCCCAATTCCCGCAGCCTCACCATCGGCACCTACCGGGGCAGCAACACGCTGTTCACGTACGCCGTGCCCGCCAGCGCCTTCGTGGCCGGCGCCAACACGATGACCATCACGGTGATCAGCGGATCCGCCGCCCTGAGCGACTACCTGAGCCCGGCGTACAGCTACGACTGCGTCGAGATGTACTGAAGAACGGCGTCATCGTAAACGCTTGAGCGCGTCGAAGTTATCGCCGATCCAATGGACGGAACGCAGCCAGCTCTCGTCGACCAGATCGTGCTCCCGGATGAAGAAATGGATCAGCCCCAGCGCGGCGGCCAGCGCCAGCGCCGGAAGGCCGTCGTTCTCCTGCCGGGTAAGAGGGGAGACAGCGTCATAGCCAGCCAGCAGATGCCGGGCGATGAACCGTCACCTCCTGCCCGTCGGTGAGGAGGTTCCCGCCGTGTACGTCTCCGTGGACGCGCTGCGGTGCCGCGGACAAGGCCTGGACGATCGACCCCCATCGCGGCTTTATGCGAGCGGCCAACTCGGGAACACAGCGTGCGGAGCGCCGTCGCCGTCGGTCGTGCAGGCCTTTCCGTCGTCGGACAGCACGAGCGGCAGCGATTGTCACGCGCCCGAACCTATCGGGGCGAGGTATCCAAATGACCCGATTGACCGCTTATCCCCGGGCCGGAGCATGCCTACCCGGCTTCCGTTATCGCGGCCAGCGCGTCGCCTCGCAGCACGTTCGAGCGAGCAGGGGTTATCTCGGACCAGGGAAGCTCCCTCAGCAAGCCGACCAGCGCGGGCAGTTCGCCACTGGCCAGCCGCTTGCGCAACTGCACCCCGGCATGGCCACAGCCACGGTCCCCGCATCCGCACAGCGGTATCCGGGCCACCCGGGAGACGCCGTCGCCCGCATCGATCACGGCCACGCCATCGGAATCCTCGGGCTCACCCGCCCACGCCTCGACCTCAACCTCACGGTCCAGGTCCGTCCCGGAGACCAGGAGCTCAAGGCCGCGCCGAACGCCGATGAGCGCACGCCACGCGCCGCCGCCAAGTACTTCCACACGCTCGGCTCGCAGGCTCCAGCCCACACCGGCGATCCGCCGCTCATCAGGAAACGCGGTCACCGTAAACCGCTCCGGGGATCGGCACGCCGGGCTGGTGCAGGTTCTTGCTGCTTTGACCGGACAGGGGCGTCCCGTCGGCCCCGATCCGTTCGCCGCCGCCCCGGTGCCCCCGGCCGACTCGCAGCAGGACCAGGTTGTCCGGGCCGATGCTGGCAAAGCGGTAGAACGCCCCGGCCGGGACCAGCACGCCTGCGTTCGGGCCGACCTCTGTCACCCGGGTTCCGTCTCGCCCGAGATGGAAAGCTGCCCGGCCCGCGAGAACCAGGAACAGATGGTCCTCCTCGGGATGTGCGTGCGTGGTGTTCTCGCCGCCGCTCGCGTACACCTTCACCCGGGCAACGAGGTTGTCACTCGCGGCGACCAGGGTGTCCGTCCGGCCTGAAGACAGCAACGGCGTCCCGGCCAGGTCGAACACGACGGCGTCCGGTCCCTGGTCCTGGATCGGGTTCTGCGACTGGTGGTCCTGCACGGTCATGCCGGTTGTCCTCCGTTACCTCGGGAGCGCTGAATGAAGTCCAGCAGCCGACGCGTCAGCGACAGCCATACCCGGCGGTCAGGCCGCGGGATGTTGCGGAGGTTCACCCGCGCTAGTTCGGCTACCTGCCCGAAGATCATGATTTTCCCGGCGGCGCCGATGCGGTCAGCCACGGTCTGAGTCATGGTTCTCCTCGGGAAGTGGACGCGCGAGCGCTGCGGTGGTGCTCATATCAGGGTACGAAGGTCGGTAAACCGTTTACAGGGTACGAAGGTCGGTAACCGTGTAAGCCAGCTCCGGTATCAAGCCTGTCCCCGGGCGCTGGTACGGCGGCACAGCCGTCGACGAGTCCTAGGGCACGACGATGAGGGGTACTGGCGAGTGGCGGGCCAGGCTGACGGCGACCGACCCGACGACACGGTGCGTGACGAGAGACGAGCTGCCCACCACGATGACGACGGTCGCGTGCGGGTTCGCAGCGCTGAGGTCTTTGGCGGCCGCGACCAGTTCTTCTGCGATCAGGCCCTGGCGCCGCTCGAAGCCCCAGCTCTGCTCCCGGTCGCGCAGTTGCTCGGCGGCCATCGTCCGGAGTTCTCGCTCGACGTCGTCGAAGTCTATTTCCAGTTCGCTCACGGCGCCTGGCGACAGCGCGGCCATGCTCGGCAGGTGAGCCACGTACACCAGCTCAATCCGGCCGGTCCGGCCCTGGAGCAGGTTGACCGCGGCATCGAGTGCGCGGCTGGCGGGAGGTGATCCGTCGTAGCCGACGACAAGTCGCAGATCCGTCGCGGGCGGCGTGGGAGTGCTCATCGACGGAGGATAACCCTCGTGCCTTCGCGCAGGTGCAGGTGCCCCGGGCATCCGTCTGACACCCCCCGGCGGCCGGTTCTAGCGGACCGGCGTGGCCGCCGAGCCGGGAACCGCGGTCACGGTCACGAGCGGCGAGCAACTGCACAGGGCCACGGGAATCGCCTCGAACGCCGGCTGCGGGGCGGGAGCGGCAGCCGACGGGACCGGAGCCGGGGGGCCGGCGGCTGGAGCGGTGGCGGTGGCGGCTGGAGCAGGGGCGGCGGCAGCGGGGGCGGCGGCGGCGTTCCTGAGCTCGGTAAGCCGGCGCTTGGACGGGAGCAGGACGATCGCGAGGATGAAGCCGAGCCCGAGCAGCGCTGCCGACGCGCTGAAGGCGACGGTGTAGCCGTGCGTGGCCGCGATCGCCGGGGCAAGCGGGCTGGTGTGGTGGGCGATCAGGTAGCTGGCCGTCGTGCTGAGCGCGATCGTGCTGAGGGCCGATGTCCCGATCGAGCCGCCGACCTGCTGCATCGTGTTGACCAGTGCGGAGGCGACGCCGGAGTCCTCGCGGGCGACGCCGAAGGTGGCGGTGTTTATGGCCGGCGCGAAGATCATGCCGAAGCCCAGGCCCAGGATCAGCAGGGCGGGCAGCACGGCGCTGACGTAACTGGAGGTCACGGTCACCTGGGTCAGGTACACCATCCCGCCCGCGCCCAGCAGCATGCCGGCTGCGATCAGGACCCGCGGTCCGAACCGGGCCAGGCCCACGATGCTGGAAAGGTTGGAGCTGACCAGGATGCAGCCGATCATCGGCAGGAACAGCAACCCGGTGGCCAGCGGGCTTTCGCTCTTGATCACTTGCAAGTAGTACGTGAGGAACAGGAACGTCGCGAAGATCGCGATTCCCGATATGAAGACCGAGAAGTAGGAACCGCCCCGGGTCCGGTCGAGGAGCACCCGCAGCGGCAGCAATGGGTGACTAGACCGCTGCTCGGCGACAACGAACCCGGCGAGTAGCACCACGCCCGCCGCCAGCGAGCCGATCGTCTGCGGGTCCGTCCACCCTGCGGTTTCGGCCCGGGAACAGCCGAAAACGATCAGGAACAGGCCGGCGCACGCCGCCGCGGCGCCTGGCCAGTCCATCCGCGGCCTGACGTCCGGGCGGCCGGGTCGGATCCAGGCCACCGCGCCGGCCACCGCGATCACGGCGAACACCAGGTTGACGTACAGCGTCCAGCGCCACGACAGGTACTGGGTGAGCACCCCGCCGAGGATCAGGCCCACGGCACCGCCGCCGGCGGCGACCGAGCCGAACACCCCAAAGGCCCTGGCCCGCTCTCGTGGTTCACGGAACGTGCTGACCAGCGTGCCCAGGGCAGAGGGTGCGAGGACGGCGCCGAAGGCGCCCTGCAGGGCCCGCGCTGCGACCAGCATCGAGAACGAGACAGAGGCACCGCCGATGGCCGAGGCGACGGCGAATCCGACCAAACCGGTGATGAACACCCGCTCGCGGCTGAACATGTCCCCGAGGCGGCCGCCCACCAGCAGCAGGCTGCCGAAGGCCAGCGCATACGACGTCACCACCCACTGCCGGTCGCTGTTCGCGAACCCCAGCGCACGCTGCGCCGACGGCAGCGCGATGTTCACGATCGTGGAATCCAGGACCACCATGAGCTGAGCGATGGCCACCACGACCAGGATCAGCCAGCGCCGGTCACTGGGCGCGGCTAGGCGGTCTCCGGTCACGGGCGGCGTCGCAGATGACATGAACCTAATATTCCCCCATCTGGCGGCCGATGAATTCACTCGGCCGCCCGGGTTCAGCCGAGCCATCTCATGCGGCGGATGCTGCACCTGGACCCGCCGCTGACCCGGACCTGGCCGTCGAGCGTGACCTGCGGGTGCCCATGCCCGACGGCGTCGTGCTGCTGGCTGACCGGTACGCGCCGCGGGGGCGCTGGTGAGCGGTTGCCGGTCGCGCGATCGCAGCTGGCTTCGCGGCCAGACCCTTGGCGTCCTGGCACCGGCAGGCACATGGCCGAGTGATGAAACCAGCTCCGGCCGGAGCCAGACATCCGCTGCCGCGCTGCCGTCCGACCCGGTGTGCTCGATATCCCGCGACCCGCGGCGCGCCGCGAACCCATGATCGTGAGCCGAGTCAGGTTTTATGCGGCTTCCGGCTCAGCCGCCTCGCCGTCGTGACCGGGCCGCTCGACGAGCTTTCCGTTGATGAAAGTGGCTCCGGCACGGACGAGGGCGACGAGATGCGGAGCATTGACCATGCGCCAGTGATCCTGGGCTGACTCGATGAGCTTGAACGCCATGGCCCGGCCCGCGGCCCGCGAGCCGGGGCCGACCGGCGCGCCAACGCCGGCCTTTGCTTGAGGACCTCTACGACTCGATCACCGGGAAGGTACACCCCTTCCTCTTGCGCTTCCCGGCAGATCCAGGTTTCAAGCATTGCTCCCGCCCCCCTGCCCGGCCGCGGGCGTGGCTTCTGTTATCCCGAAAACTTGACACATTCCGATATCGGAATACGATGACCTCGTGGCCCGCTCTTCCACGACGTCCGATGTCTTCAACGCCATTGGCGATGTGCACCGCCGTGAAATCCTGGACGCGCTGATCGCAGGCGAGAAGACGGTCGGGGCGATCGTGAACGACCTCTCGATGTCCCAGCCTCAGGTTTCAAAACACCTGCGGGTGCTCAGTGAGGTCGGACTCGTCAAGTGCCGGGCGGAGGGGCGCCGGCGGCTGTACCGCCTGGAACCGGAGCACTTTCGGCCCTTGCGCGAGTGGGTGGTCAAGTACGAGCAGGCGTGGAACGACCGGATGGATCGGTTGGATGACTACCTACAAGAGCTACAACAAGGAGAGCATCAGTGACACCTCATCGGCATGGATTGGCCGTCATCGAATTTCCGAGTGATCTCGAGATTGTCACC
>DATAVV010000422.1:0-15000 GCA_036267555.1 Streptosporangiaceae bacterium
CTGCGCCGCCGACTCGGCGTCCGCGAGGTCGTTGGACCCGGCGCCGAAGTCCATCGTCATGATGTTAACGACCGACACCTTCACCCCCTTGGCCTTGGCGTCCTGCAGCAGCGCGTACTCCGACCCGGTGCCGGTGGGCAGGCCCCTGCGGGGCGACCGCGAGGGTGAAGTCGACCTGCACCGACGGGTCCTCGGCTTGCAGCGCGGCCAGCGCCTGGTCGCGCAGTGAGGTGGCGGCGGTGTCCGACAGCACGCCGCCCTCGATGTCGAAATCGAGCCGGTTGACGCCGTAGGTGTTCACCACGTTCTGGTAGGCGGCGGTGAGCTGCGAGACGTTCGTGCAGGTCTGCGCCAGCTCACCGCCGGACTCGCCGCCGAAGGAGATCATGACGTTGCCGCCGGCGGCCTGAAGGGCACTGATCTGCGAGGCGAAGGCGCCGACTCCGGAGCCGTCGTCCTCCCACTCCGCCGTGCAGCCGGACTGCGGGATGAGGAAGGCCAGCGTGTAGTACTTCAGGCCGGTCGCGGCCTCGTCGGCGGCCATGTCCCCGGCGTCCGACGAGTCGATCTGCAGGTAGGGCGCGGCGAAGTGGGCGGGGAAGGCGGAGCCGGCGGCGGCGGCCGGGCCCGCGGTGGCGAGCGCGAGGCCGCCAGATGTGAGCGCGGTGGCGGTGACCAGGGCCAGCCCGGCCGCCCGCCATTTCATGGGGTTCCTTGGTGTACGCATGCTGAGCGGCAATCCCTTCGGCCAAGCGGCCCGGCGGGAGCGGGGGCGATCCGCCGGGAGGGCTAGTACTAGCCTTGTTTCTGAAACAAGAAAGAAACTTATCTGTGAGAGATTGCAACAGCGGGTCCGGATGGAGTCAAGACGCGCGCGCGATGTTTGATATTTCGTTAATCCTTGGCTAAGGGACGGTTATAGGAGAGGCGATGAAACAAGACTCTGTTTCAGATCTTGTTACCGGGACCGGCCGGGTGACCGTGCGCGCCATCGCGGCCGAGACCGGGCTGTCGATCGCGACCGTCTCCCGGGTGCTCAACGGCGGCGGCAACGTCGCCTCGGACACCCGCGAGCGGGTGCGCCGGCTGGTCGAACGGCTTGGCGACCGGGCGCCCGAGCCACGCCGGCGGCCACCGGTGCGGGCCACCCGTCCGTCTGTGTTCGTGCGCTGCCCCTACCTGCTCACCGACTACTTCGGGCACATTGTCACGTCGATCGCCGAGACACTCGCGCTGCACGGCCAGAGCATGCTGCTCGACGCGGGCGACGCGGTGGTCAGGTCCACCGCGGTGCGCGAGTTGCCGCACCGCGGCGACGCGTACGGCGCGCTGCTGATCCTTCCGCCGGAACCCCGCGCCGACCTCGAGGCCCTGGCCGCGTGCAGTTACCCGGTTGTGGTGGTGGACCCGCGTACGGTCGTGCCGCGGGGCATGGTGTCGATCTCGGCGGCGCACTTCTCCGGCGCCCGGGCCGTCACCCGGCACCTGATCGAGCTCGGTCACCGCCGGATCGGGGTGATCACCGGGCCGCCGGGCTGGCACACCCGGGACGACCGGCTCGGCGGGCACCTCGCCGCGCTGGCCGAAGCCGGGGCGCTGGGCGAACCGGAGCTGATGCGGTCCGGCGAGCCCGCGACCAAGACGGGGGTGCGGGCCGGCCGGGAGCTGCTCGATCTGCGGCCGCGGCCGAGCGCCGTGATCTGTTTCAACGACAAGGTCGCGGTCGGGGTGATGGAAGCGGCCGCCGCGCGCGGGCTGCGGGTACCCGGGGACCTGTCCGTCACGGGCTTCGACGACATCGACGTCAGCCGGGCCACCACGCCCCGCCTCACCACCGTCCGCCAGCCGCTGCAGGAGATGGGCCGCACCGCGGTGACGATGCTGATGCGCCAGCTCGACGGGCACGCCCACGAGGCGCTGAGCATGGAACTGGAGACACGCCTGGTCGTGCGCGAAAGCACAGGCCCCGCGCCCGGATCAGGCTAGGCGCGGGCGGGCGCTCAGGATGAGCCAGCACAGGTCCGAGCGCTAGAGAATCCGCTCGCCGGTGGTCTGGGCCTTGATGAAGGCGGCGATCCGGTCGTTCAGCTCGTCGATCCGGTTGAAGCCGCCGTGGCTGCCGGGGACGATGGCGACCTCCGCGTGCGGCATGCGGCTGGCCCGGTCCCGGGCCTGGGCCGGGGTGATGAGGGCGCTGCGCGCGCCGGTGATCAGCAGGACCGGCACGGTGATCGCGCGGAGTTCGTCGTCGGTGAGAACGTCGGGGAACTTCGGCTGCGCCCGGTAGCCGCGGATGCCGGCCCACATGAGCGTCATCAGCTCTGGTTCCATCATGGCCGGGCTGTCCAGCCACCGGGCGAGGCGGCGGCGCAGCGGCCTCGGGGTCAAGGTGGCCAGGCCGCTGATGGAGAGCCACCACCAGAAGCGGGCGTCTAGCTTGGTGAGCCCGGCGGGGTCGAGCAGCGTGATGGACGCGACCCGCCCGGGCGCGCGGATCGCCTGGTTCATGGCGATCCAGCCGCCGTAGGAGAATCCGACCAGGTGCGCGGGGCGGTCGCTGAGCTTGCGCAGGAGTTCGTCCAGCCATGCGGCGCAGTTCTCCGGGGGAGTCATCAGGGCGCGCGGGATGCTGGGGCTCGCGTCGCCTGGCACGTCGATCCCGTATACCGGGCCGTCCTGGGCCAGCGCCGCCACCTGCGGGTACCAGCTCGCGGCGTTGAACGCGGAGAGCAGCACGACCGGCTCCCCGCCCGGGTGCGGCCGGTACGCGTGCACCCGCGTGGTCGCGGTCGCCGTCTCGATGTCGAGTTCCTCGCACGGCTGCGGCCAGAGCGCGAAAGCCCGCTCGTAAGCGGCCATGAACTTCTCCCGTGCCGCATCGCTCACCCACGACCCCAGCTGGCCCTCGGGGGCCAGGTCCGCCGCGCCGGTGATGTGCTTGAGCCCGAGCTTGATCCCTGGCGTGTGCCGCCTTCTCGCGGCGGAGCCTGTCGTCTTCATGATACGAACGTATCATTAAAGAGCCCGGCAAGTCGCGAGGGGTACGGTGAGCGGGTGCCGAAGCGGGTTGACCACGAGGAACGGCGGCGGCAGATCGCGGACGCGCTGCTGCGGACGGCCGCCGCGCGCGGGCTGCACGCCACCGGGATGCGCGAGGTCGCGGCCGAAGCCGGCGTGTCCCTGCGGCTGGTCCAGTACTACTTCGGCACCAAGGAAGAGCTCCTGCTGGCCGCCATGCAGCACCTGGCCGCCCAGTTCGTCGCGCGGGTTCAGGCGCGGATCAAGCGTCTCAAAGAGACAGAAGACCCGGTTAACCCGCGCGACGTCATCGCCGCCATCCTGACCGAGGGGCTGCCCGCCGACGACGAGCGGCGCACGTTCATCGTCCTCTACACGGCCTACTTCGCGCTCTCGCTGACCGAGCCGGCGCTGGCGAGCGCCCCCCTGGTCCGGAACTCATCCGCGGTGATCGACGTGGTCGCCGCGCAGTTGCGAGCCGCACAGGCCGCCGGCGGCACGCCCGCCCACCTGGACCCGGACCTGGAGGCCCTCAGCCTGCTGGCCATGTCCGCGGGCCTGGGCACGAGTGTCCTCGGCGGCCAGTCGTCGCCCGCGCAGGCCCAGGCCGTCATCGACTACCACCTGCACCGCCTGTTCCCCGCATCCCGGCCAGCGTTACGCGACGGCCCAGGCCAGGCCCGGCCGAACCGCTAGCCATCGCGGTCTCGCCAGCGTCAGCCAGCCCCCTGCTCGTGACCTGGCAGGGGGCTTCGCTCCTGCTGGCGGCTGGCCAGCACGCCGAGCACGGCCCGCACGGCCTCGGTCACCGGCTTCAGGGCCGCGTCGGCCGGCAGCGCGGCGTCGCCCGGCGGCGCGACGCGCGCCTGCACCGCGTCGGCCACCCGGCCGAGCGCCGCCGTGAGCTGGCGCACCGCGGCGGGATCCGGAGCCGGGGCGCCCTGGCCGATCGCGACCATCGACCCGGTCACCGCATCGATCACCTCCTCGAGCCCGGCCAGGGCCGGCCACCAGGCGCTCGCCAGGCGGCTGACCGCGCGCGGCTCCGACATGGTCCGGTCGAACTCCGCGCGCAGGTCGGACACGGACCGGTACGCCTGGCGCCGCAGCCGCGACCGGGTCGGCAACCTGGCGGCCCCGCCGCCCGGCGGGCCGCCCTCGCCGCCGGGAGCGGCCAGGGCCGCCTCCAGGTAGCGGCAGACGTCCCTGATCGTGTCGGCCAACTGGCCGGGCAGGTGGGCCTGCCAGCTCGTCGGCCAGGGCACGTAGCCGACCAGCAGCACAACGGCGCAGGCCAGCAGGGTGTCCAGCAGCCGCGCCTCGGCGAGCTGCCAGCCGCCGGGTGAGAGCAGGTCGATGAGCACCACGACCAGCGGCGTGAGGAACACCGCCATCAGGCCGAAGTTGCGGCTCCGCCCGTACGGCAGCAGGGCCGCGAGCGCCGCGAACGGGAGCAGCAGCCACGGCCCGTACGGCACCACGATGATGATCACCGCGCCGAGGACGGCCCCGGCCACGGTGCCGAGACCCCGCTGCACGGCCCGGGTGAACACCGAGCCGAAGTCCGGCTTGAGCACGATCGCGACCGTGAGCACCAGCCAGTAGGACCGCTGCAGCGGCAGCACCTCGCTCAGCACGCCCGCCACGCCGATGCACGCCATCAGCCGGATCGTGAATCTCCGGGTCAGGCGGCTGGTCATCCGGTCGCCGTAGGTCGCGAGCCGGTCGCGCCACGCCCCCCGGGGCCGGGCCGGCGCGTCCGGCGGCGCCCAGTCCCCGGAGAGCACGCGGGCCAGGCTGGCCAGGGTGTCCCGCAGCGTGGCGGTCCCGGGGCTGGTCCTGGGCAGCGGGGGCATGGCCGGCGGCTTCCCGCCGCGCTCGATCACGTCAGCGACCTGGTCGAGGGCGGCCGGGACCGCGGGCGGCGTCCGGGTCCCCTCCAGGTTCAGCGCGGTCCCCGCCTCCGCGATCAGGTTGCTCTGGTTGAGCAGGATCACCAGCCGCTGCATCCGCCGGTTCCGCCCGCCCGCCGTGGACCGGGCCGTGAGCACGGTGTCGTACGCGGTGTTCAGCGCGGCGGTCACCGCGCGCCGCGCTTCGGCGTAGCCCGGCGTGCGCGCCGCGCGCAACTGCCCGGCCAGCGCGCGGTACACGGCGGCCACGCTGCGCTGCTCGGCGGCCCGGGGCGACAGCAGCCAGCCGGGCACCGTGAGCAGCAGCGCCCACGCCGTGCCGAGCATGAACCCGAGTGCCGTGTGCCACCAGGGGCGCAGGGCGCCCAGCGGGCCGAGGCCGAGCGCGCTGTAGATCAGCAACTGCAGCCCGGTCACCGAGCCGGTGTCGTTGACGGCGCTGAGCAGCGCGGATATCCCCGCCACCACGACCAGGGCCAGCACGGCGATCCAGCCCCGGCCGTGGATGACCGAGCCGATCGCCAGGCCGACCGCGCCGCCGAACACCGCGGCCGAGCCCACCCGCTTGATCCGGGCCACGAACGGGCCGCCGTTGTCCACGACGATGCCGAGCAGGCCGCCCATGGCCATCAGCAGGCCGGTCGCCCGCTGGTGCAGCACGATCCCGGCGGACAGCGGCACGCAGATGGCGAACGCGGCGCGGGCCATGTCGGCCCAGGGAACCGGGGCACGCTTCGGCCGCACGGCCGCCACCAGCCAGTCCGGCACGACCTCCGTCAGCCAGTCGGGGACGACCGCCTTACCGAGCCGGGCGGCCTGCTGCCACATCAACGTCACGCGCCTTCCTGCCGCCCATTGTCCCCAACCGGAAGCGAGCCGCGCCACCAGCCAGATCTGGCCTCCTGCTCGCCCCGGTGGACCGCAGCCGCGTTAACTTTACATCTGTTAGTTCATGTGCTTATCCTTACGTTCGTAAGTCAAGTCGAGCGCAAGGAGCCCCGATGAACACCACACGCGCCGCCCGCCGGGCCACGCCGGCACGGGCCGAGGCGGCGGGCTCCCCGTCCGCCGCAGGTCACCCCCGACGGCGGGTGATCCTGCTCGTCCTGTGCCTGAGCCTGCTGGTGGTCGTGATCGACAACACGATCCTGAACACGGCCCTCCCGACGCTGGCGCGGGTGCTGCACGCGGGAACAAGCTCGCTGCAGTGGATCACCGACGCCTACACGCTGTGCTTCGCCGCCCTGCTGATCCCGGCCGGGGCCCTCGGTGACCGGTTCGGGCGCAAGCGCTCGCTGACCGGCGGCCTGGCCGTGTTCGCCCTGGGCAGCCTGGCCGCGGCGGTCGCGCCCGGCACCGGGACGCTGATCCTCGCGCGGGTCGTGATGGGTCTCGGGGCGGCCTTCGTCATGCCCGCCACGCTCTCGATCCTTAACGCGGTATTCCCGCCGGTCGAGCGTCCCCAGGCGATAGGGGCGTGGTCGGCGGTGGCCGGGGTCGGCGTGGTGATCGGTCCCACTCTCGGCGGCCTGCTGCTGTCCAGCTTCTGGTGGGGCAGCGTCTTCCTGATCAATGTGCCGCTCGTGGCGGTCGCGCTGGCGGGCGTGATCGCGCTCGTGCCCGAGACCGCGCAGCCGGGCGGGCGCCGCTTCGACATCTCCGGCATCCTGCTCGTGGCCGGCGGCCTGGTGGCGATCGTGGACGCGATCATCGAGGCGCCGGACCGCGGCTGGGCCGCCCCGGCCACGCTGGCCGAACTGGCCGGCGGGCTCGCCGCGCTCGCGATGTTCGTCTGGTGGGAACTGCGCATCGACAACCCGCTGATCGACCTGCGGATCTTCGCCTCGCGCGCGTTCACGACCGCGGCCGCGTCGGTGACCGTCATCTTCTTCACGCTGTTCGGCAGCCTGTTCCTGCTGACCCAGTACCTGCAGCTCGTGCAGGGGTACAGCGCCCTGTCCGCGGGGCTGCGCGCGCTGCCGTTCGCCGGCGCCATGGCCCTGACCTCGCCGCTGTCGCCCATCTTGGCCCGCCGGCTGGGCACGCGCTTCGTGATCGCGGGCGGCCTGGCCCTCATGGGCCTGGGCCTGCTGGACCTGTCGGCCGCGGGCGTGCACACCAGCTACCCGGCGCTGGCCCTGGCCGTCGCGGTCATGGGCGCGGGCATGGGACTGGTGATGGCCACGGCCAGCACGACCATCATGACCGCCGTGCCCGCGCACCAGGCCGGGGCGGGCAGTGCGGTCAACGACACGATCCGCGAGGTCGGCGGGGCCCTTGGCGTCGCGGTCGTCGGCAGCCTGTCGGCCGCCGCCTACCGGTCCCGGCTGGGCGACCTCATGGCCAGCCGCCACGTTCCCGGGGCGGTCACCCACGTCGCGACCGGCTCGGTTGCCGCCGCCGACGCGGTCGGCCGGCGACTCGGCGGCCGGCCGGGCGGCCAGATCGTGAGTGCGGCGCACGACGCGTTCGTCAGCTCGATGAGCCTGGGCATCAGGGTCGCCGCCGCCGTGGCGCTGGTGTCGGCGGTCGCCGCGGTCTTCGCCCTCCCGCGCCGCCCGGCTGACGTGCCCGCCGCCGGCCCGGCCGCCACCGCCCCGGAAGCCGTGCTCACGGCGTGAACGGAGGGTCCCTGGCCGGGTCGTCCGTCCCGGACGGCCCGGCCGGTTGCGTGCGGCGTGGCCGGAGGCCCTCGATCAGGGCCGAGGTCACCTGCGCGCTCATCGTGAGGATCACGGCCGGCTGCCCCGCCGGGTTGACGAACGGGGAGACGGCGCAGTTCTGGTCCACGCCGCGCTGGCTGAGCCATTGCGCCATAGCTTCGCGCAGCTCATCCGCGAGCCGCAGCGCTTGCCGGTCTTGGTCGCTAAGGGTCCGCATGCCGACCTTCCGCAGGCAGGGCAACTGACAGTGACGGGACGTTCCACGACATGCACGAGCATTTGCAAGAACATCCGTACGAACATCCAATTGAACATCACAAATGCGTGTGCACACGATATCGTGGGCGAAACGGCTGGGGGCGCCAACGCCGGCCGGACGGGGATCCGGCGAGTGCGGCGGCAGGCCCGGTGCTGCGCCGCGCCGGCCGCGTAGCGCAGCGCTGCGCGAGGGCGCCCGGCCGGGCGGCAGTTGGCCGCACGGTCGCCGATCCCGCGCGACCAGGTGAATCTGGAGGTAGGAAGGCTAATGATTCAGGCACATAACGGCATGCAGGCGACTCAGCTTGACGGGGTCGACTGGCGCAAGAGCGACTACAGCAACCCGAGCGGGAGTTGCGTAGAGGTCGCGGAACTGGCGGACGGGGCGGTCGCCGTCCGCAACTCCCGCTACAGCGCCGGCCCGGCGCTGGTCTACACTCCGGCGGAGATCGTCGCGTTCATCCGGGGGGTCAAGGACGGGCAGTTCGACTACCTGCTCGGCTGAGCCGGACCCGCCTTTCCTGGCCCCGGGCCGGGGCCAGGAAAAGCGGTCGTCGCGACGGGACGTAACGGGGGATTCACCACCAGAATGGTCGGTTGGGTTCGGATTCACAATGGTCGACTGTGCAGCAGGGATCTCTTAGTGGGACACTTTGCTGTGGTTCGCTACGCGTCTGTGAGCCCTGGAGTTGCGATGACCTCGGATCAGGCCCGAAAGGGCGCTGCCCCGGTACCCGGCGGTACGCCGCCGGCCCGCCGGCCAAGCGCTCGTACGCCAGTCCCCGCCCGTGCGCCGGAGGACCGTGCGTCCAACGGCGATGCGCCAGACAGCGTTGCCTCCGGCGGCGGTTCCTCGGGCGCCTATGCCCACCACGACCGCGCCCTGGTCGCCGCGCGCAGCGGGCCGACCGCGCTGCGGATAGCGCTGGGCGCGCAGCTACGCCGGATGCGGGAGACCAGCCAGGTCTCGGTGGCCGACGCGGCCGAGGTCATCCGCGCCACCCACTCCAAGATCAGCCGCCTCGAGCGCGGGCGCAGCAGCGCCAAGCAGCGCGACGTGGCCGACCTGCTCACCCTGTACGGCGTGACCGACGAAGCCCAGCGCGAACAGTTGCTGGAACTGGCCCGCCAGGCGGGCGCCTCCGGCTGGTGGCAGCAGTACAACGACATCCTGCCCCGGTGGTTCGAGCTGTACGTGGGCCTGGAGAAGGCCGCGTCCGTGCTGCGCATCTACGAGTTGCAGTTCGTCCACGGCCTGCTCCAGACCGAGGATTACGCCCGGTCCGTCGTCCTCATCCGCTACGCCCATGACCCGCCCGAGGAGATCGACCGCCGGGTCAGCGTCCGGATGCGGCGCCAGCAACTGCTCACCCAGCCGGGTGCGCCCGAGGTATGGGTCGTGCTGGACGAGGCGGTGCTGCGCCGCTCGCCCGCGGACCCGAAGGTGATGCGGGGACAGATCGAGCACCTGCTGCAGGTCAGCGAGCTGCCCAACGTGACCTTGCAGATCGTCCCGTTCGGCGTCGGCGCGCACGCCGCGGCCGGGGGCCCGTTCACGATCCTGCGGTTCCCCGAGCCCGACTTGCCCGACCTGGTCTATCTCGAGCAGCTCAACAGCGCGCTGTACCTGGACCACCCGGATGACGTCACGGACTACATGACGGTGATGAACCGGCTGTGCGTCCAGGCGGAGACCGACGCCGCCAGCCGGGACATGCTCCGGGCGATCCTCAAGGAGACCTAGGACTTACCATGATCGTTTCGCCCCGGCCGGACCGGGCCGGGCGGACCGAGCTGTGCACGACCGATCGGAATGAGAACTGAGAGCGGAGAAGTGAACCGGTGACCGACAGCTCGTCCGCGGGCAGCCCCAAGCCCCAGCTCGACGAATCCGTGCCGCATTCGGCCCGAGTCTGGAACTACTGGCTGGGCGGCAAGGACTTCTATCCGTCCGACCGCGCGGTCGGAGACCAGGTCATGGCGATGTTCCCGGACATCACCCGGCTGGCCCGCGCGGACCGCGCGTTCCTGGGCCGGGCGGTCGGTTTCCTGGCCGGAGAGGCCGGCATCCGCCAGTACCTCGACGTCGGGACCGGCCTGCCGACCGCCAACAACACCCACCAGGTGGCCCAGGCGATCACGCCGGACTCGCGCGTCGTCTATGTGGACAACGACCCCCTGGTGCTGGTGCACGCCCGGGCCCTGCTCACCAGCACGCCCGAGGGCAAGTGCGACTACCTCGACGCCGACCTGCGCGACACCGGCAAGATCCTGGAGGCGGCGGCCAAGACGCTGGACTTCAGCCAGCCGGTGGCGCTGATGCTGCTCGGGATCATGGGTCAGGTCCCCGACTCCGACCACCCGGAAGAGATCATCCGGCAGCTCTTGGAGCCGATGCCGTCCGGCAGCTACCTCGCGCTGAGCGACGGCGACAACACCAGCGAGACGTTCACCGAGGCCGTGCGGCACTACAACGAGAACTCGGCCAACACCTACCACCCCCGCAGCCCCGAGCAGCTCATCGGGTTCTTCGACGGCCTCGAGGTCGTGGATCCGGGAGTGGTCCCGCTGATGAGCTGGCGGCCCGAGGCCACTCCCTTCCCCGACTCGGGCGACGTGCCCGGGATGGGCGGAGTCGGCCGGAAGCCGTAACCGGCCCGGGCTCGTCAGCCGGGCAGCAGCGCGGTCAGGAATCCGCCGTGCCCGGCGCCGCGCGGGAACACCGGCCACACCTGCTCCACCTGCCCGCCGCGCACCGCGTACAGCACGTCGTGCAGGTTCACCGTGGTCGGGGCGTACCCGCTGACCAGCCGGACCCGGTCCCCGACGTCGGCGCCGAAGCGCTCGTCGGTGTCGAACATCGCGTGTTCCTCGGCGAAGTACCTGGCCGTGTAGTCGTGACCGAGCAGGGGCGGCGACACGAAGTCGATCCCGACCGACTTGCGCCCGGCGTCCAGGATGACCGTGTGGCCATGCCGGGCCACGACCGTGGTCAGGACGGTCAGCGAGATCTCGAACCCGGACACCAGGTTGCCGTGCATGGCGTCCATGAACACGTACGACCCGGCCTGCAGTTCGGTCACCGCAGGATGGCGGCCGGTGATGTCATAGGTGCCCGTGCCCCCGCCGGACAGCGTGCCCGCGGGCAGGCCGTGGGAGCGCATCAGCGCCAGCGCCTCGGCCGCGGTGTCCATGGCCCTGGTCGCCATCCGGATGCGCTTTTCCCGGTCTGGCACCAGCATGCAGTGGCCCTCGTAGGCCTGAACCCCCTTCAGCCGCAGTCCGGGCGCGGCGTGCGCCTGCTCGGCCAGGCGCAGCGCCTCTGGCGCGGAGCGCGCCCCGCAGCGCCCCATGCCCACGTCGACCTCGACCAGCACCCCGATCTCGGTGCCGGCCCGGGCGGCTGCGGCCGACAGTGCCTCGATGTTGCGCGCGTCGTCCACGGCCACGGTCAGGCTGGCGTAGCCGGCCAGCGCGGCCGCCGCGTTAACCTTGTCGGCGGGTACGACCTGGTTGGCGATGAGCACGTCGGAGACGCCGGCCGCCGCCATCGCGGCCGCCTCCCACACCGACGCCACCGCGACGCCGACCGCTCCCGCCGCGATCTGCCGCAGCGCGATGTCCGGCGACTTCTGCACCTTGGTGTGCGGGCGCAGGCGCGCGGTCTGCCCGGCCAGGGCCGCGTTCATCGCGGCCAGGTTGCGGTCCAGCGCCTCGGTGTCGACCACCAGGGCCGGCGTGGGGAGCGCGTCGGCCTGCTCGCCGACATGCCGCCCGTAGAGGTCGGTCACCCGCTCCTGGGCCAGGCGCCAGGGCTCCTGCCAGTCACTCATCGCGCGGCCTCCCGCCTCACCGCCTGCGTCAAGAGTCCTCAGCGTATGCTCACCGGATCTCGCCCGCCGGGCAGGCTCCGCTCGTCGAAGCCCACGCCCGGAATCGCGTCCCAGCCCAGGATCTGCAGGATCCGCCGCAGCCGCCCCGGCACCGCGTGCAGCACGACCCGTCCGCCCGCCAGGCGGCCGCCGCCGGGAGCGGGGCCACTGGGAGCGGGGCCGGCGGGAGCGGGGGCTTGCGGGGTGTCGCCCGGGGCCGCCACGCAGATGATGGCGCGCAGCCCGGCCAGGTCGCAGTAGTCGACGCCGCCGAGGTCGACGTGGACATCCTGGGCGGAGCCCAGCGCGGCCAGGCTCCGCACGAGGACGGGGTAGCTCGACTCGTCGATTTCCCCGGCCAGGATCAGCCCCGGCAGCCCCACGCTCCTGGTGATGCGCAGCACGTCGTCAGCCACCGCGCGACAGACCTCCCGCGCATCTTCGCCGCAGTTATTTCCGCCCTGATCAGGAACAAAGCTAAGGGCAGATCGCTGAAGACTACTGGAAAGTTAACTTGGACAGGTATCGCCAAGATATCTTCTCGCCCGCCAGCCCCCGCGTGCCCGCCAGCGCCCGCCAGCGCCCGCGTGGCCGCCTCGCCCGCGCCCGCCCGAAGTCCGGATCCCCGGCGCCGATGGATGTACCTTTGGTGCGCGCCGGCGAGCACCAAACTTCCACCCACGGCAGTGGAGCTCTGGGGTCTAGCCGGGCGGGGCGGGGGTGCGCCACCCGGCTGGGGCTCCGGCCGCCGGACCAGATCAGCTCGCCCCGGCGGGCCAGCCCGGCCGTCGCCGAGGGGAGCCGCCGCTCGGCCTGCTCCTGGGCCAGCCGCGCGGCGAGCAATCGCTGCGTACGCTCGTCCGTAACGGACGCCTACGCTATCCGTCCGGTTTCCTGGGCCGTCGGCAGGTGCGCGAGACTGGGCCAGTAGGCCGCCGGGTTCACCCGGCCGCGGCTCCGCGCACCGAGAGGATCACGAGTGCCCTACAAGATCCCGGAACACGATGTCGTCGCGATCGTCGACGCGCCGCCCACGCCCTTGGCGCTGCTGGCTCCGGGCGGCCGCCACGTGGCGCTGGTCCACTACGAGTCGCATCCTCCGGTCGCGCTGCTGGCCCGCCGGTACCTGCCGCTGGCCGGGATCCGCATCGATCCGGCACTGGCCTGCCGCCAGCGGGTACGCCGGCTGACCGGGCTCTCGGTGCTGCGGCTGGCCGACGGGACGGAGCAGGCCGTGCCGCTTCTGGACGGAGCGCAGGTCAGCGCGCCGGCGTGGGCGCCGGACGGGCGCTCGTTCGTGTTCACCGTGGACGAGCCGGACGGGCTCGGCGTGTGGGTAGGCGACGCCGAGTCGGTCACCGCCCGCCAGGTTCCCGGTCTGCGCGTGCGTGACGTGCTCGGCGGCGACCCGTTGACCCTGGGCGCCGCGGTCCGGTGGTCCCGCGACGGGGGTTCCCTGCTGGCGCTGGGCGCGCCCGGCGAGCCGCCCGCCCTGCCCGAGTCGCCGATCGAGCCGCGCGTCGAGGAGACCGCGGGCAAGCGGTCGCAGATGGCGACCTACCAGGATCTGCTGCTCACCGCGGCCGACGAGGACGCGTTCGAGGCGCTGGCCACGACCGTGCCGCTGCGAGTCGAGCCCCGGACCGGCGTGGCCAAGGAACTCGGGCCGCCCGGGCTCTACCAGCGGGTCTCGGAGTCCCCGGACGGCGAGCACCTGCTCGTGCACCGGCTACGGCGGCCGTTCTCATTCCGGGTACCTTTCCACTACTTCGCCCGCACTGTCGAGGTGTGGTCGGCCGCGGGTGACACCGAGCGCGTGGTCGCCGAACTGGGCGTCAGCGACGAGGTGCCCCGCCAGGGCGTGCCGACCGGCCCGCGGCTGGTGTCGTGGGAGGAAGGGGCGCCGGCCAGCCTGGCCTGGACCGAGGCCCTGGACGGGGGCGACCCGGTCGCCCCGGCCGAGCACCGGGACCGGGTGATGCGGCTGGCCGCGCCGTTCGCCGGTGACCCGCGGCCCGCGTTCGAGGTCGAGCACCGCTGCCTGGGCTGGCTCGATCTCGACGAGCCGGACCGGGTGCTGCTGACCGAGCACGACCGCGACCGTCGCTGGCTGACCACCTGGGTCTGTGACCTGGCCGGCGCCGAGCCGCGCCGGAAGCTGTTCGACCACTCAATGGATGACGCCTACGCCGACCCCGGCTCGCCGCTGATGACCACCCACCCCGACGGCCGCAGGACCGCGCTCCAGGACGGTTCGGCCATCTACCTGCGCGGTGACGGCTCGACGCCGGAGGGGGACCGGCCATTCCTGGACCGGCTGGACCTGGCCACGCTGGCCAGCGAGCGGCTGTACCACAGCCCGCCGGACGCGCTGGATCACGTGGTCGGATTCGGCGGCTCCGTCGCCGGGCCGGACCTCGACGAGGTCGTGCTGTGGCACCAGAGCCCCGCCGAGCCGCCGAACCTGTACCTGGCCGCCCTGGACGGCTCACGCTCGCGGGCCCTGACCGCATGGCCGGACCCGCATCCGCAACTGACCGGCATGGAAAAGCGGCTGATCGTGAACGACCGGGGGGACGGCGTGCAGCTATCCGGCATGCTGCACCTGCCGCCCGGCTACGACCCGGCCACTCACGGCCGCCTGCCCCTGCTGATCTGGGCCTATCCGCTTGACTACGGCGACGCCGCCACGGCGGGCCAGGTCCGCGGCAGCACCAAGCGTTTCACCCGGCTGAACGCGCTGGAGCCGACCTGGTTCGTGCTGCGCGGCTACGCGGTGCTGGCCAACGCGACCATGCCGGTCATCGGTGACCCCGAGACCATGAACGACACGTTCATCGAGCAGGTCACGTCGGCGGCCCGCGCGCACGTGCAGACGCTGGACGACCTGGGCATCGTCGACCGGGCCCGGGTCGTCGTGGGCGGCCACAGCTACGGCGGCTTCATGACCGCGAACCTGCTCGCGCACACCGACCTGTTCGCGGCCGGGATCGCCCGCAGCGGCGCCTACAACCGGACCCTGACCCCGTTCGGCTTCCAGACCGAGCGCCGCAGCTTCTGGGAGGCCGCGCCGGTCTACGACCAGCTATCTCCGTTCCGCTACGCGAACCAGATCAGCGCGCCGATCCTGCTCATCCACGGCGAGCAGGACAGCAACTCGGGCACGTTCCCGATCCAGTCCGAACGCCTCTACCAGGCGATCCAGGGCACCGGCGGCACCGCCCGCCTCGTCCTGCTGCCTTACGAGAGCCACGGCTACCTGGCCCGCGAGTCCGT
>DATAVV010000423.1:0-2415 GCA_036267555.1 Streptosporangiaceae bacterium
TCAACCCGGGGCCTTACGCCACGACCTTTCTCTCTCGCAGGTCCGCGGTGATCTGCGCGGAGATCGCGGGGTCGATGCCGCAGGGCGTGTACAGCGTCATGCGGGTCATCAGGTCGCCGTAGCGGCGCAGCAGTTCGGCGGCCACGGCATCGGGCTCGGCCACGACGGCGAACGTGTGCAGGACCTCGTCGTCGATGGCCAGGCCCATGTCCTGCCAGCGGCCCTGCTTGGAGAGCCGGTTCAGTTCGCCAGACAGGCCGCCCCAGCCGTGCAGTTCCAGCACGCCCCGGTAGGCCGGCGTGGACCCGTAGAACGCGATCTGCTCGCGGACGCGCCGCTTCGCGTCGGCCATCTCCTCCTCGGTGCGCCCGGTGGCCACCAGCGGCGAGCCGGAGATCTCGTAGCCGGCCAGATCAGGGCGGCCGCGCACCAGCGCGGGCCGGGTGACCTCGCGCAGGTACCGCTCGGTGGTGAAGCCGTGGCACAGGAACCCGTCGGCCACCTCGGCCGCCACGGCGGTCATGACCTCGCCCACGCCGGCCAGCAGCACCCGGGGTGCGACGTGCGCGTTCGGCCCCGGGTTGAAGAACGGCGTCATCAGCGTGTGCGTGTAGAACTCGCCCCGGAAGCTGAGTTTCGTGCCGTCGTTCCAGCACGCCCAGATGGCCCGCAGGGCCAGGATGTACTCGCGCATCCGGGCCGTGACGAAGGGATCGTGCCTGGTCTCGCTCAGCCACAAACCCGCATAGCCGGCGCCCTCCGCGGCCGCGGCGTCCTGCCGGGCGTCGGCGGGCGCGCTGACCAGCAGCCCGGTGTCGACCTTCATCAATGGCGTCCCATCTGCTCGCGGTTGCGGGCGACGACCGCGATCCGGCGTTGCTCGAGCCCGGCGTAGTCCGCGGCGTTGCGGGCCGCGATCTCGCGCTCGTAGGCCAGCGCCGGGGCCAGGGTAGTGCGGGCGCCCTGGTCGTAGGCCTGCTTGAGGGCCTGCATGGTGTCCGGCGCCACCTCGGCGATCGCCCGCGCGCAGTCCATCACGCGCGGCATGAGCTCATCGTGCGGCACGACCTCGGTCACCAGCCCGATCCGCTCGGCGGTCGCCGCGTCGAGCACCTGAGTGGTCATCGACATGCGCCGCGCCCAGGCGTCGCCGACGACCCGGGGCAGCCGCGCCGTCATCCCGCCTCGCGGCAGCAGGCCGACCCGGCCGTGCGTGTCCGCGAACGAGGCCCGCTCGGACGCGACCAGGAAGTCGCAGCCCAGGGCCAGTTCGAGCCCGCCGGTGAACACGGGACCGTTGACCGCCCCGATCACCGGCTTGGCCATGCGGCCGACCTGGGAAATGGCATCGGCTGAGGCCAGGCGGCGGAACGGGCCGCCGTCCTCACGGGCTGCTTCCTTCAAATCAACACCGGAGCAGAACGCGGGATCGGTGCCGGTCAGCACCACCGCGCGGATCTGGTCGTCGGCGTCCGCCGCGAGCAGGTCGTCCCGCAGGGCCCGGAGCAGCGCGCTGTCCAGGGCGTTGCGGACTTCGGGCCGGTTGAGCGTCAGCACCCGGACGCCGTCGCTGTCTTCGCGCAACAGGACTTCGCTCACGCCGCGTCCCTCCTGAATCGGCCTGGCCGGCCGGTGGCGCCACTTCTTCCCGACGAAGGTTAATTGATATAACTCTTCCTATGAAGCCTGGTGCCGGGTCGGCGGCCCATGGCGCGTGACGTCGTCACCCTGCGCCAGCAGGTGCGCGACCTGACCCGTCGCTGGCGCGAGGAGGGCCGTTACGTCCCGCGCAACGACAGTTGGCTGCGCGGCTTCGACCTGGACTTCAGCCGGGAACTCGCCGCGCTCGGGCTGATCGGGCTCACCTGGCCGGTCTCGTGCGGCGGCGGGGGCCTGCCGAACGTGGCCCGCATGGCCGTCACCGAGGAACTCCTGCGGGCGGGCGCGCCGGTGGCCGCGCACTGGATCGGGGACCGTCAGATCGGGCCGTCGATCCTGCGGCACGGTACGCCGCGGCTGCGCGACGAGATCCTGCCCGGGATCATCTCCGCCGACTTCGTGTTCTGCCTGGGCATGAGCGAGCCGGAGGCCGGATCCGACCTCGCGTCGGTCCGCACGTCCGCCACCCGCGAGGACGGCGGGTTCCGGGTTCGCGGGCGCAAGATCTGGACCAGCGGCGCCCACCGCGCCACCCACGCGTACCTGCTGGCCCGCACCGGTGTCAGCCTCGGGGGGACGACCCCCCCAGACCCCCCCGAGCAGGCCGGCAACAAGCACCAGGGTCTGACCGAGTTCATCGTGGACATGGACTCGCCAGGGATCTCGGTGTCGCCGATCGTCGACCTCACCGGGGAACACCACTTCAACGAGGTCATGTTCGACGACGTGCTGGTCCCCGGGCATCGCGTGCTCGGG
>DATAVV010000424.1:0-4701 GCA_036267555.1 Streptosporangiaceae bacterium
GGCCGGACCCGGAGGTGAAGTTGATGATCCGGTTCTGCGCGTCGGCGTTCCGCTCGCCGCGCCAGTACGAGCTGGCGTGCCGGACGGTGTTGAAGGTGCCCTTCATGTGCACCCGCACCACCGAGTCCCACTCCTCCTCGGTCATGTTGAACACCATCCGGTCACGCAGGATCCCGGCCACGTTGACCAGCACGTCCAGCCGCCCGAACGTCTCGATGGCCTGCCGGACCAGCCCCTCGGCCGCGTCGAAGTCGGCCACGTCGCCGTTGTTCGCGACCGCGTTCCCGCCGTTCTTGGTGATGTCCTCGACCACCTGCGCCGCCGGCGAGTTATCCGACCCGCTGCCGTCGACCGACACGCCGAGGTCGGCCACGACCACGTTCGCGCCCTCGCTGGCGAACAGCCGGGCCACGCTGGCCCCGATCCCGCGGCCGGCGCCCGTCACGATCGCGGTCCGGCCCTGCAGGCTGCTTCCCATGAATAAGCCTCCCTCTCCTGGCCTGCTAGGCGACGCGCGGCTCTTTGGGCAGGCCCAGGACGCGCTCGCCGATGATGTTCCGCTGGATCTCGTTCGACCCGGCGTAGATGGTGGCGGGCCGGGCCGCCAGGAAATCGTCCTGCCAGCGGCCGGTGGCGTAGCCGTCGCCGGCCGGGCGCACCAGCGCGCTCGTGCCCTCGATGCCGACGGCGATCTCGCCTACGCGCTTGAAGTACTCGCTCCAGAACAGCTTGTCGATCGAGGCCTCCGGCCCCGGCGTGCGGCCCGCGGCCAGCTGGGCCAGCGTGCGCTGGCCGTTGAACTTCATCAGCTGAACCTGGGTGTAGGCCCAGGCCAGCTGCTGGCGGACGAGGGGATCGGTGGTCTTGCCGAACTTGCGGGCGGTCTCCACGAGCTCCCAGTAGGCGCGCTCGAAGCCCATGTACTGCACCGTCGCCGAGCCGCCCCGCTCGTAGCTGAGCGTGGTCATCGTGACCCGCCAGCCGTTGTTCAGGCCGCCGATGACGTTGAACAGCGGAGCCCGGGCGCCGTCGAAGAAGTCCTCGGCGAACTCCGCCGCCCCGGTCATCTGCCGGATCGGCCGGTACTCGACGCCGGCCCCCGTGAAGTCGAGCAGCACGAACGAGATCCCGTTGTGCTTGGGCACGGTCGGGTCGGTCCGGACCAGGATGAAGATCATGTTGGCGCCGGCCGCGCCGGAGGTCCAGACCTTCTGGCCGGTGATCACGATCTCGTCGCCGTCCACGACGCCCTTGGTCTCCAGGGCGGCCAGGTCCGAGCCGTGATTGGGCTCGGAGAAGCCCTGGCAGTAGACATCCTCGCCGGACAGGATGCGCGGCAGGAAGTGCGCCTGCTGCTCCGGCGTACCGTGCGCGATCACCGACGGCCCGACCAGGATCTCGCCGCTGCCCCGGGTGACCCGCGGCAGGCCGGCCCGGTAGAACTCCTCGGCGACCACGGTGGCCCGCACCGGATCCAGGCCCCCGCCGCCGTACTCTTCCGGCCACTGCGCGCAGATCAGCCGCCGGGCCTGCAGCCGGGCCTCCCACTCCCGGTAGGCCGGGTGCTTCATCGCCGCCGCGACCTCCCCGCTGCGGCTGCCGCCCGCGCCGGTGAAGGTGTTCCAGTCCGTCAGCCCGGCCAGCTCGGCGGGTGCCTCCGCCGTGATCCACGCGCGCAGCTCCGCCCGGAACTGCGCGACCTCCGGGCCAAGATCAAGGTCCATCTAGCTGTCCTCCTGCCCCAGGATCACCGTGCAGCTGCCCATCCGGCTGCCGAGGAAGCCACCCGTGCCGTGGGCCAGCGCGAGCTGCACGTTCGGGACCTGGACCTCGGGGTTGGCCTCGCCGCGGAGCTGGCGGACGGCCTCGATGACCTTCGTCATCCCGCCCCGGTTCCCTGGGTGGTTGTTGCACAGGCCGCCGCCGTCGGTGTTGAACGGGAGCGCGCCGTGCGGCGCCTGCAGGGTGCCGTCGAGCACGAACCGGCCGCCCTTGCCCTTCTCGCAGAACCCGAGGTCCTCCAGGGTCTCCAGCACCGTGATGGTGAAGGAGTCGTAGATCATGGCGCAGTCCATGTCCGCCGGGGTCACGCCCGCCTCGGCGAAGGCGGCCGGGCCCGACCACCGGGCCCCGCTGTAGGTCAGGTCGATCCGGCCGTTGTCGGCGTGCTTGACCGCCTCGCCGTGCCCGAGGATCTTGACCGCCCGCCGGGGCAGGTCCCGGGCGACCTCCTCGCTCACCACGACCAGGCCGCCGCCGCCGTCGGTGATCTGGCAGCAGTCCAGCCGGTGCAGCGGGTCGCTGACCATGGGGGAGTTCATGACGTCCTCGACCGAGACCGGCTCGCGGCGCAGGGCGTTCGGGTTGTACTGCGCGTGGTGCGCCGCGGCCACCTTGATCTCGGCCAGCTGCTCGCCGGTGGTGCCGAACTCGTGCATGTGGCGGCGGGCGGCCATGGCGTAGATGCCGGGGATGCTGAGCCCGTACGGGTCCTCGAAGCCGCTTTCCGGCGCATCGGACCGGCCGCCCAGCTGCAGCGCGCCGCCGCCCTGGGCCGCCTCCCGGGCGGCCGCCCGGGGCCGGCCGCCGAGGGTGATCAGCGCGACCTGGCACTTGCCCGCCGCGATCATGGCCGCCGCGTGCCCCACGTGGGCGATCGGCGCGGACCCGCCGGTCATGGTGTCGTCCATGACGTTCAGCTTCAGCCCCATGTACTCGGCCTGGGAGATCACGCCGAAGCCGGGCGCGTTGCAGTAGAGCGCGTCCACGTCGCTGAGCGACAGCCCGGCGTCCTCGAGCGCGCCCAGCCCGACCTGGGCCTCGATCTGGGACACGGTGGTATCGGGCAGGTCGCGCTCGGGGTGCTCCCACGCGCCGACAATGAACGCCTTGCCTCGGATCGACATCAGGTGGTCCCTTCTCTCGCTCAGCGTGGTTATCGGGCGTACCTGGTTCCGATCAGCCCGGCTTCGGCGAGCTGGTCGTACTCCTGGCTGGTGTAGCCGAGGAGCTGCTGGTAGACGTACTCGTTGTCCTGGCCGACGAGCGGCGCCGGGCGCCCCCAGTCCGGCTGCATGCCCGACCACCGGGCGCCGAAGGTGGGGTACTGGTGGGTGCCGGCCGACGGGTGGTCAACCGGGCGGAAGACGCCGCGCTGCTCGAACTGCGGGTCGGCGTAGGCGTCGGCCTCGTCGTTCACCGGCCCGGCCGGGACGCCGGCCTGCTGCAGGGCCAGGAAGAGGGCGCGCTTGGACCAGGCGCTCGTGCTGGCCCCGAGCAGCTCGTCGAGCTCGTCCTGATGCTCGCGGCGGGACAGGGCGGTAGCGAACCGCGGGCTGTCCGCCCAGCCGGGCGGGCCCAGCACCGCGGTCAGGGCCGACCACTGCTGGTCGTCGCAGATGCTGATCGCTATCCACTGGTCGGCGCCCCGGCAGGGATAGCAGCCCTGGACCCAGGCCGGGTGCCGGTTGCCCTGCGGGGTGAACTGGCGGCCGTCCATGGCACTGGCCACGAACGCGTCGCCCAGGCCCTGCATCAGGTACTCGGCCTGCGGGAACTCGATCAGCTGGCCCCGGCCGGTCTGCTCGCGCTGGCGGAGCGCGGCCAGGATGCCGAACACCACGCCCTGCGGGGCCACGTCGTCCATGTGGTAGGTCGAGCCGGCGTCGGTGGGCTCCGCGCCGGCGTGCCCGCGCAATCCGGTGATCCCGACCAGCGCCTCGAAGTGCGCGCCGAAGCCGAGCACGTCCCGGTAGGGGCCGGTCAGGCCGAGCGGCGCCATCCGCACCAGGACCAGCCGGGGGTTGAGCGGCCCGAGCTCGGCCCAGGTAATGCCGAGGGCCTCGCTGACCGCCCACGCGTTGTTCTCGACGATCACGTCGCTGAGCTCCGCGAGCCGGCGGAAGGCGCGCTGCCCCTCCGGGGTGTCCAGCTCCATGGTGCAGCCGAGCTTGCCCTGGTTGGCCACCAGGAACGGCCCGAAGCGGTTGTAGGGGTCGGGGCCGGGAACCTTGCCGGGGTAGGCCGCCATCATCCCGCGGTCGGCCGCGACGACGTCTGGGTCGGGGTACGGGACCAGCCCGCGGTTCGTCGTCGGGAAGTGGCGGATGGACTCGATGCGGATGACCTCGGCGCCCAGCGCGGCCAGCAGCCGGCAGGCGGACGGCCCCGACCACACGACCGTGACGTCCAGGACCCGGATCCCGCGCAGCGGCAGCTCAGTCATGTTTCCCCCGCTCAGACAATCCCGAGGGCCCGCGCCCGCGCCAGCGCCGCGGTGCCCATCCCGAGTTCGGTGCCGTAGATCTCCCGGTTGTGCTGGCCGAGCATGGGGGCGCCGCACCGGGCCTCGAACCCGCCGTCCGCCATCCGCCACGGCGGCCCGGGCTGCGGCAGCCGGCCGGCCACCGGGTGGTCGAACTCGGTGAAGGTGCCGCGCTCGGCGAAGTGCGGGTCGTCGAGCAGGTCACCGGGCTGGCTCACCGGGTAGACGGGCCAGGCGTGCGCGAGCGTCGCCTGAGCAAAGCACTCCGCGCGGGTCCGGGTGGCCAGCCACTGGCGCAGCACCGGCAGGACCACCGCGGCGGTCTCCGGGTCGCGCCAGGCGTCTGGCCGGGCCGCGAACCAGGCATCGAGGCCGGGATCCTGGAGCGTCGCGAGCATCCGGGGGAGCCAGCGCGGGATGGTGGCGATCTCGACCAG
>DATAVV010000425.1:0-20900 GCA_036267555.1 Streptosporangiaceae bacterium
GGGCAGTACTTCACCGTCACCAACACCAGTGACCTGCAGACCCTGCTCTACCTGCCGCTCTACTGGTACGGCGACCGGGGCAGCACCTCGGTCAACGACCGGCTCTCGATCGGCAACCCGCCGGTCTTCAGCGATGGCGGCCGGGTCGTCACGATCACGCTCAAGCACTACGTCTGGTCCGACGGCGAGACCGTGAGCGCCCGCGACGTCGGGTTCTGGATCAACCTGCTCAAGGCCAACAAGGCCAACTGGGCCAACTACGTGCCCGGCGGGTTCCCCGACAACGTCGTCTCGTGGCGGGCGGTCAACCCCGCCACCGTGCAGCTTCGCCTCAACGGCAGCTACAACCCGTTCTGGTTCACCTACAACGAGCTGTCGCAGATCACCCCGCTGCCGATCGCCTGGGACCGGACCTCGCTGAGCAGCCCGGCCCCGTCACCGGCCGCGGCGCACCTGCCCGACACCACCCCCGCGGGCGCGAAGTCCGTGTACGACTTCCTCAACGGCCAGGCCACGCGGATCGCCGGCTACGCGTCCAGCCCGATCTGGTCGGTGGTGGACGGCCCGTGGAAGCTCACCAGCCTCACCAGCGACGGCACCACGACGTTCGTGCCCAACCCGCGGTATTCCGGGCCGGCCAGGCCGCACCTGGCCAAGTTCGTCGAGTTGCCGTTCACGTCGGCCGCGGCCGAGTTCTCCGTGCTGCGGGCCGGCCCGGCGGCCGGGGGGCCCGGCACCTCCGGGCAGCAGGTCTCGGTCGGCTACGTGCCCGCCAACGACCTGCCGCAGCAGCCCCGCCTGCAAGGCCAGGGCTATCAGCTCAGCAAGGACCTGCCGTTCGGCTTCGACTACTTCGAGCCGAACTTCAACAACCCCAAGGTCGGCCCGATCCTGCGGCAGTTGTACTTCCGCCAGGCCTTCCAGCACCTGGTCGACCAGACCGGGTGGATCCACGCCTACTACGACGGCCTGGCCGCGCCCACCTACAGCCCGGTGCCCGCGCAGCCGCCGAACCCGTACGCGAACGCCCGGGCGTCCGTCAACCCGTACCCGTTCAGCGTGCCGGCCGCCCGGTCCCTGCTCGCCGCGCACGGGTGGAAGATCGTGCCCAACGGGGTCAGCACCTGCGCGCGGCCGGGCCCCGCGGCCAGCGAATGCGGGGCCGGCGTCAAGGCCGGCCAGCCGCTCAGCTTCACGCTCATGTACCCCAGCGGCCTGCCCTACACCGAGGGCGCGATGACCGACCTGCAGTCGGTGGCCAAGCAGGTCGGCATCGAGATCTCGCTGGACGAGCAGACCGCGGCCACCGTCACCGCGACGATCGAGCCCTGCGCCTCCTCGTCGCCGGCATGCGACTGGGAACTCGGCAACTACGGCAGCGCCTGGTTGTTCCAGCCCGACCACTACCCGACCGGTGACGAGATCTTCCAGACCGGCGCCCTCGGCAACGTCAACAACTACTCCGACCCGGCGATCGACAAGCTGATCGGCGCGACCACGCGGGCCCCGGCCGGCCAGGCCCAGGCCGCGCTCAGCGCGTACGCCGACGCGGTCAGGCTGGCGCTGCCGGACTTCTGGCAGCCCAGTCCCGGCACGCTGATCACGGTCCAGTCCAACCTGCACGGCGTGGTGCCGAACGCCTACGGCTTCATCAACCCCGAGGAGTGGTACTTCACGAAGGCCGCCGGCTGACGTGACCGCGTTCATCGTCCGCCGCGTCGGCCAGGCGGTGATCGTGGTCATCGGGGTGACCGCGGTGACGTTCCTCCTCGAGCACCTCATCCCCGGCAACCTGGCCCGGGCCATACTCGGCAGCCGGGCCAGCCCGGCGGCGATCGCGGCGTTCAACCAGGCCAACGGCCTCGACCACCCGCTCGTGGAGCAGTACGCCACGTTCCTCGGGCACCTGGCGCGCGGTGACCTCGGCTACTCCTACCGGCTCAACCAGAGCGTCGACTCGCTCGTTGTGCACCAGTTGCCGAACGACCTCCTGATCGTGGGCACGGCGCTGGTCCTGGCTCTCGTGATCGCGATCCCGCTCGGGATCGCCCAGGCCACCCGCCGCAACCGCGCCCTCGACCACCTCGCGACGTCCGCCGCGTTCGCGCTCTACTCGATGCCCTCGTACTGGCTGGCGATCCTGCTGATCGCGGGCCTGTCCATCGCCGTGCGCGCGTTCCCGGCCGAGGCGCCCCAGGCGGCCACGGTCGGCGGGATGCTCGCCGACCCTCGCGCCCTGGTCCTGCCCGTGCTCACGCTCACGCTGGTCAACGTGGCCCTGTTCAGCCGCTACATGCGCGCCGCCGCCATCGGCACGCTGGCCGAGGACTACATCCGCGTGGCCCGGGCCAAGGGCCTGCCCGCCCGGCTAGTGCTGAGCCGACACGTGCTGCGCAACTCGCTGATCTCGGTCACCACGCTCGTCGGCCTGTCGTTTCCGGCGATCCTGACCAGCGGCCTGGTCGTCGAGTACGTGTTCAACGTCCCGGGGGTCGGGCTCACCTACTACACGGCCGCCGTGAACTCCGACTACCCGGTGGAACTCGGCATCACCGTGCTGGTCGGCGTCGTCACCGTGGTCGGCAACCTGTGCGCCGACCTGGCGTACGCGGTCCTCGACCCGAGGGTCCGGTATGACGGTGCCAGATGACTGAGGGCCTGCGCGCCCGGCCGCTGACCGAGGCGCCCGGCCCGGCGGGACCGGACGCGACGCCCACCGGAAGCGGCCACGGGGCCGCGCTCCGGGCTTTTGCCCGGCATCGCCTGGGCCTGGCCGGCCTGGCCCTGATCGCGGCCCTCACGATCTGCTGCTTCCTGGGTCCGCTCGTTTACCACACCGATCAGGTTCACGCGAACATCCAGGCCACGAACCTGCCGCCGGGTCCCGGGCACCCGCTCGGCACCGACAGCAACGGCTACGACATCCTGGGCCGGCTGATGACCGGCGGCCAGAGCACGCTGGAGATCGCCTTGGCGGTCGCGCTGCTCGCCACGGCCTTCGGCGTGGCCTGGGGCGCCGTGTCCGGCTACACCGGCGGGCTGGCCGACGCCGTGATGATGCGGGTGGTGGACATCGCGCTGGCCATTCCGGCGATCTTCCTGCTCATCTTCCTTTCGTCGGTGCTGCGGCCCACGGTCGGGCTGCTGATCCTGGTGCTCTCGCTGCTGTCCTGGCTGGGGCCCGCGCGCCTGGTGCGCGGCGAGGCGCTGTCGCTGCGCACGCGCGAGTTCGTCGAGGCCGTCCGCGTGATGGGCGGCGCCCGGCGGCGCATCGTGGTGCGGCACCTGATCCCGAACACGTTCGGGGTGATCGTGGTCAGCGCGACCTTCCAGGTCGCCGACGCGATCATCCTGCTCGCGACGCTGAGCTTCCTCGGCTTCGGGCTGCCGCCACCCGCCGCCACCTGGGGCGGGATGCTGTCCCAGGGCACCACGTACCTGCTCGACGGGTACTGGTGGGAGGTCTATCCCGCCGGATTCGTGATCATGTTCACCGTCATCGCGTTCAACCTGGTCGGCGACGCGCTGGCCGCGTCGCTGGACGCGCGGCTCGGGCCGCCCTGAACATCCGGAGTTCACGGTCGGTTAACGCGCGGGAGGTTATCAGTGCCGCGCGGAGGATAGATAGGGTCGATCTCATACCCGTTGTGTGAAGGAGCCTGACGCGTCCGTGAGCAATCAGCCGAACCATTCACTGTCGTGGACGCCGACCGACGCCCGGGCCGTCGACCTGATCAGGGTGCTGGCCATGGACGCCGTGCAGAAGGCCGGATCCGGGCACCCGGGCACCGCGATGAGCCTGGCCCCCGCGGCTTACGTGCTGTTCCAGCACGTGCTGCGGCACGATCCCGCGGACACCGACTGGGCCGGCCGGGACCGCTTCCTGCTGTCGGCCGGGCACTCCAGCCTCACCCTCTATATCCAGCTATACCTGTCGGGTTACGGGATGACCCTGGAGGACCTGGAGAAGCTCCGCACCTGGGGCAGCCGGACGCCCGGGCATCCAGAGCGCCACCACACGCCGGGCGTGGAGGTCACGACCGGCCCGCTCGGCCAGGGGCTGGCCAACGGCGTCGGCATGGCGATGGCCGCGCGCCGCGTGCGCGGCCTGCTCGACCCCGAAGCGGCGGCGGGCACGAGCCCGTTCGACCACCACGTGTACGTGATCGCCTCCGACGGCGACATCGAGGAGGGCATCACCCACGAGGCATCGGCTATCGCCGGCCACCAGCAGCTCGGCAACCTGGTCGTGATCTATGACGACAACGACATTTCGATCGAGGACGACACCGCGATCGCCAAGTCCGAGGACGTCTGCGCCCGTTATGAGGCCTACGGCTGGCACGTCCAGCAAGTGACTTTTCGGGGGGGTCTGGGGGGGTCGTCCCCCCGAGGGGAACACGGCCGGGGGGGTCTCGGGGGGTCGTCCCCCCGAGGAGAGCACGGTACGCCTGGTGGCTACCACGAGGACGTGCAGGCGTTCTACCAGGCCCTGCTGGCCGCCCGGGATGACACGGCGGCGCCATCGTTGATCGCGCTGAGCACGATCATCGGCTGGCCGGCCCCGAACAAGCAGAATACCGGCGCGGCCCACGGCTCGGCCCTGGGCGCCGATGAGGTAGCCGCGACCAAGCGGATCCTGCGCTTCGACCCGGAGGTGTCGTTCCCGGTCGAGGAGAGGGCCGTGGCGCGGGCCCGCGAGGTCGCCGGCCGCGGCCGGGAGGCGCACGCCCGGTGGGACGAGCGGCTCAGCGCCTGGGCGGCGGCCCAGCCGGAGCGCAAGGCCCTGTTCGACCGGCTCGCCGCGGGCCGCCTGCCGGAGGGCTGGACCGAAGCGCTGCCGGTGTTCGAGCCCAGCGAGAAGGGCGTGGCCACACGCAAGGCCTCCGGTGAGGTACTGAACGCCCTCGCCCCGGTGCTTCCCGAACTGTGGGGCGGCTCCGCCGACCTGGCCGGGAGCAACGACACGACGATGGCGGGCGAGCCGTCCTTCATCCCGCCCGAGCATCAGACCAAGATGTTCCCCGGCAACATCTACGGCCGCACGCTCCACTTCGGCATCCGCGAGCACGCGATGGGCGCGATACTCAACGGGATCGCGGCCGACGGGCTGACCCGGGCCTACGGCGGCACCTTCCTGACGTTCAGCGACTACATGCGCGGGGCCGTGCGGCTCGCGGCGGTGTCGGAGATCGGTTCCATCTTCATCTGGACCCACGACTCCATCGGCCTGGGCGAAGACGGCCCGACCCACCAGCCGGTCGAGCACCTGTGGGCGCTGCGCGCCATCCCCCGCCTGGCTGTGGTGCGGCCCGCCGACGCCAACGAGACCGCGGTCGCCTGGCGGACCATCCTCGAGCGCCCGCACCAGCCCGTCGGCCTGTGCCTGACCCGGCAAAACGTCCCGGTGTTCGACCGGTCCGGCGTCGGCCGCCTGGCCAGCGCCGACGGGGCCGCGCGCGGCGGCTACGTGCTGGCCGAGGCGGAGGGCGCCCCGGCCGAGGTGATCCTCATCGGGACCGGCAGCGAGGTACAGATCGCGCTCGCCGGGCGCGAGGCGCTGCGGCAGGAGGGCATCGCGGCCCGGGTGGTGTCCATGCCCTGCGTGGAATGGTTTGCCGAGCAGGATGCTTCTTACCAAGAGGAAGTGCTCCCGGCACATGTCCGCGCCCGGGTGAGCGTCGAGGCAGGCGTGGCGCTCGGCTGGCGCGGGTTCGTCGGCGACGCGGGCGAGTGCGTGAGTCTCGAGCATTTCGGTGAATCAGCGGACTATCAGACCCTGTACCGGGAATTTGGATTTACGACCGAGCACGTCGTCGCGGCCGCCAAGGCGAGCCTGGCCCGGCTCGGTCACAAGAGCGGCGACCCAAGGAGCTAATCGCTATGACCCAGCCTCATGACACCCTGGCCGAACTCACCGCCGCCGGTGTCTCGATATGGCTCGACGACATCAGCCGCGAACGCCTGACCACGGGCAACCTGGCCATGCTGGTCCAGGACATGCACGTGCGCGGGGTGACGTCCAACCCGACGATCTTCGCGCACGCGATCTCGGCCGGATCGGCCTACCAGGAGCAACTGGCCGACCTGGCCATACGCGGCGTCGACGTGGGCGAGGCGTCCCGGGCCATCACCACGGCCGACATCCGCGCGGCCTGTGACGTGCTGCGCCCGGTCTACGACGAGTCCGACGGCGTGGACGGGCGGGTGTCGCTCGAGGTCGACCCCAGGCTGGCCCGGGAGACGGCCAAGACCATCGCCGAGGCCAGGGCGCTGTGGTGGCTGGTCGACCGGCCCAACCTGTTCATCAAGATCCCGGCCACCGAGAAGGGCCTGCCCGCCATCACCGAGTGCCTGTCTCAGGGCATCAGCGTCAACGTGACGCTGATCTTCTCGCTGCAGCGTTACGGCGAGGTCATCGACGCGTTCATGGCCGGCCTGGAGAACGCGGCCGACGAGGACCTGCCCAAGCTCGGCTCGGTGGCGTCGTTCTTCGTCAGCCGGGTGGACACCGAGGTCGACGACCGGCTCGACAAGATCGGCTCGCCCGAGGCCGAGGCGCTGCGGGGCAAGGCCGCCCTGGCCAACGCGCGGCTCGCCTACGAGCTGTACGAGCAGAAGTTCGCCACCCCACGGTGGCAGGCCATCAAGGCGCGCGGCGGCCGCGACCAGCGGCCGCTGTGGGCTTCGACCAGCGTCAAGGACCCGAAGTTCGCCGACACCATGTACGTGGTCGACCTGGTCGCGCCGAACACGGTGAACACCATGCCGGAGGCCACGATCCACGCCACGGCGGACCACGGCGCGCTGCACGGCGACACGATCCGCGGCACCTACGACGCGTCCCGCAAGGTATTCGCGGACCTGGAGGCGCTCGGGATCCACTACGACGACGTCGTGCAGGTGCTGGAGGACCAGGGCGTGGAGAAGTTCGAGGCCTCGTGGAACGAGCTTCTCGAGACGATCAGCAACGAGATGGACGCCGCGATAAGCCGTTGAGCCGGAGCCAGAGCAGAAGAACCGGCGGAGGAACCGCATGACATTCAATCCGCTCCGCGATCCCCGCGACCGCAGGATCCCCCGGGTCGCGGGGCCGTGCGTGCTCGTGCTCTTCGGCGTGACCGGCGACCTGGCCAGCAAGAAGCTGCTGCCGGCCATCTACGACCTGGCCAACCGGGGCCTGCTGCCTCCCGGGTTCTCGCTGGTCGGCTTCGCCCGGCGGAACTGGGAGGACGAGGACTTCGCCAAGATCGCTCACGACGCGGTCAAGGCCCACGCGCGCACGCCGTTCCGGGAAGCGGTCTGGCAGCAGGTCGCCGAGGGCGTGCGGTTCGTGCCGGGCGAGTTCGCCGACGACGAAGCGTTCGACCGGCTGGCCGCCTGCGTCGCGGAGCTTGACCTCGAGCGTGGCACCGGCGGGAACTACGCGTTCTACCTGTCGGTCCCGCCGAAGGCATTCCCGCAGGTCGTCGGGCAGCTCAAGCGGTCCGGGCTGTCCACGGCGCCCGAAGACGCCCGCGGGAACCGGCCCTGGCGCCGGGTGGTGATCGAGAAGCCGTTCGGGCACGACCTGGCCAGCGCGCGCGAGCTGAACTCCATGCTCGAGGCCGTGTTCCCGGAGCGCTCGGTCTTCCGCATCGACCACTACCTGGGCAAGGAGACGGTCCAGAACATCCTGGCCCTGCGGTTCGCCAACACCCTGTTCGAGCCGATCTGGAACCGCGGCTACGTCGACCACGTGCAGATCACGATGGCGGAGGATATCGGCATCGGCGGCCGGGCCGGCTACTACGACGGCATCGGCGCGGCCCGCGACGTGATCCAGAACCACCTGCTGCAACTCATGGCCCTGACCGCCATGGAGGAGCCGTTGTCCTTCGACGCCGACTCGCTGCGCGCGGAGAAGGAGAAGGCGCTGTCCGCGGTGAAGATCCCCGAGGATCTCGCGGTCGGCACCGCGCGCGGCCAGTACGCCACGGGCTGGCAGGGCGGGATCGAGGTGCCGGGCTTCCTGGAGGAGGACGGCATCGCGCCGGACTCGGCCACGGAGACCTACGCGGCGATGCGCCTGGAGGTCGACACCAGGCGGTGGGCCGGCGTCCCGTTCTACCTGCGCACGGGCAAACGGCTGCCGAGCCGGATGACCGAGATCGCGCTGATGTTCCAACGCGCCCCGCACCTGCCGTTCGCGAAGACCGATACCGAGGAACTGGGCCAGAACGCGCTGGTGATCCGGGTCCAGCCGGACGAGGGCATCACGGTCAGGTTCGGCTCCAAGGTGCCGGGCTCGGCCATGGAAGTGCGCGACGTGAACATGGACTTCGCCTACGGCGAGTCGTTCACCGAGTCCAGCCCCGAGGCCTACGAGCGGCTGCTGATCGACGTGCTCATCGGGGACCCGCCGCTGTTCCCCCGCCAGCGCGAGGTCGAGCTGTCCTGGCGGATCCTGGACCCGATCGAGGAGTTCTGGGCCGGCCACGCCAAGCCCGAGCAGTACCCGGCCGGCACGGCGGGCCCGGCGGGCGCGGACGCGCTGATCGCCCGCGACGGACGGGCCTGGCGCCGGCTCTAGCCCGGCCGGCGACGGGCCGACCCCCGGGCGGCAGCGCCGGCCGGGTCACAAGGAGTGCTGATGATGATCGACCTGACCGATACCACCACCCGCGCCATCCACGACGCGCTGACCAGGGCGCGGGATCAGATGGGCGGCCCGACCACCGGCATGGTGCTCAACCTGATCATCATGACCGATGAGTCGGCCCAGTACGACGCGGTGCGCGCGGCGACCCAGGCCGGCCGCGAGCACCCCTGCCGGGTGCTCGGCGTGATCGCCCGGGATCCCGAGTCGCCATCCCGGCTCGACGCCGAGATCAGGACCGGCGAGGGGGCGCCGGGGCAGACCGTGCTGCTGCGCACGTACGGCCCGATGGGGATGCACGCGGACTCCGTGGTCATGCCGCTGCTGGTGCCCGACACCCCGGTGGTCACCTGGTGGCCGCGCGGCGGCCCGTCGGCGCCGTCCTACGACCCGCTCGGGCAGCTCGCCCAGCGCCGGGTGACCGACGCCGCCACGACGCCCGAACCCGCCGAGGCCCTCGCCGCGCTGGCGGCCGACTACCGGCCCGGTGACACCGACCTGAGCTGGACCAGGGCGACGACGTGGCGCTCCCTGCTGGCCGCCACCCTGGACCAGCCGCACGGCCAGGTCATCGGCGGGTCGGTGAGCGCGGAGCCCAGAAACCCGAGCGCGGACCTGATCGCGGCCTGGCTCTCCGGCAAGCTCGGCGCGCCGTTCAGCCGGGACGTGTCCGGCGGTCCCGGCATCACCGAGGTGCGGTTCGCCACCACCGACGGGGACATCACGATCACCCGGCCGGACGGGCGGACAGCGACCCTCAGCCGCCCCGACCAGGGCGAGCGGCGGGTCGCGTTGCACCGCAGGGACTCCGCCGAACTGCTGGCCGAGGAGCTGCGGCGGCTCGACCCCGACGACGTGTACGGTGAGACGCTGAGCCGCTTTGCCGCCGCCGGGAGGTAATGCCATCAGCGCGCCCCAGGTACTTGTTCACCGCGACGCCGAGCTGCTCGCGAAGGCCGTGGCGGCCCGGCTGGTGACCAGGCTCGTGGACGCGATCGCGGCCCGGGGGCACGCCTCGCTGGTGCTGACCGGCGGCGGCATCGGCACCCTGGTCCTCGCCGAGCTGGACGCGGCTCCCGCCCGGGACGCCGTGGACTGGCGGCATCTGGACATCTGGTGGGGCGACGAGCGCTTCGTGCCGACCGGGGACCCGGAGCGCAACGAGACCGGAGCCCGGAAGGCGCTGCTCGACCGCGTCGACACCAGCCCGGAGCGGGTGCACCCGATGCCGGGGCCCGACGGCCCGGACGGGCCCGATCCCGAGGCGGCGGCCGCGCGGTACGCGGCGTGGCTGCTGGCCGCCTCCCAGCCGGAGGACCACAGTCAGGTTCCCTCGTTCGACATCCTGATGCTCGGCATCGGCCCCGAGGGACATGTCGCCTCACTGTTTCCCGGCATGCCCGCCCTCTATGAGGAACGCACCGTCGTGGCTGTTCACGGTTCGCCGAAGCCGCCCCCGACGCGGCTGACCCTGACGCTTCCCGCGATCACGGCGGCTCGCGAGGTCTGGATCATCGCCTCGGGCGAGGACAAGGCGAGCGCGGTCCGGCTGGCGCTGTCGGGGGCCGGCCCGGTGCAGGTGCCGGCCGCGGGCGCGAGAGGCCGCCAGCAGACGCTGTTCCTGCTCGACCGGGCGGCGGCGGCCCAGCTCCCCCCGCAGCTGGGGCGCCTGGCTTCGCCCTGACCCCGGCAACGCCCGCACACACGGCGCGTCACGGTCTGGGCGGGTTTGGCTGACCCTGGTTAGGATCACGCCGTGGCCACCGATCCGGGCCCGGCGTCCCGCCGCCCCCAATTCGTCGTGTGCGGAGAAGACACCCTCGCCCTGCGCATCATCGAGGAACTGACGCTCAGGTACGGCGAGCAGGTCACCGTGATCCTGCCATCGGCGCAGCGCGGCCAGGGGCCGCTCATGGCCCGGCTGCCCGGGGTCCGGATCATCGAGCGGGCCGACCTGGACCATCAGGCCTTCCTGGCCGCCGGCGTGCCCACCGCCAGGGCGCTGGCCCTGCTGCGCCAGGACGACCTCGGCAACTTCCACGCCGCGCTGCGGGCCCAGGAACTCAACGCCGACCTGCGGCTGGTGGTCGCCGTCTTCAACACCAGCCTGGGCGAACGCATCCGGACGTTCTTCACCGACTGCGCGGTGCTCTCGGAATCCTCGATGGCCGCGCCCTCGTTCGTGGCCGCCGCGCTGGGCGAGCCCACACCCAGCCACGCTCGCCTGGCCGGCCGCACGCTGTACGTCGCCCGGCGCGAGGACACCGCCGCCGATCACGTGGTCTGCGGGGTGGCCGCCGGCCCGGGCGGGGGTTCCCCCCGGCTGACCGCGCCGCAGGACCCCAGTTCGGGGGTGGTGCTCGCGGTGGGCGACGGCACGCCGCGAAACCCGCTGGCCCGCCAGCGCCACCCGCTGCGCGCCGCCTGGGCGATGTTCCGCAGGCTGTTCTGGCACCGGATCGGCCTCGCGTTCGGGTGCCTGATCGCGATACTCGGCGTCGGCTTCGCGCTGCTCGCCACGGTCGTGCACTACTCCCTGGGCAACGCGCTCTACCTGACGTTCCTCGACGCGGCGGGGACGGCGGTCACCAGCCCCAGGCTGAGCGCGCCGGAAAAGACCGCTCAGTTCCTGCTCACGTTCGACGGCATGGCCTTCCTGCCGCTGGTCACCGCGGCGGTGGTCGGGGCCAGGCTGGTCGGCTCGGTGCACGGCCGGGAGCGGCCGATCACCGACCACGTGATCGTGGTCGGGCTCGGCAACGTCGGCACCAGGGTGCTCGGCCAGCTACACGACCTGGGCGTCGACGTGGTCTGCGTGGACAAGAGCGAGAAGGCCGCGGGTGTGCCGCTCGCCCGCCGCCTCGGGCTGAAGGTGGTCATCGGCGAGACCTACCGCGAGGAAACGCTGCTCGCGGCCGGCATCACCGGCTGCCAGGCGCTGGTGTCGGTGACCGACAGCGACATCGTCAACCTCGAGACCGCGCTGCACGCCCGCTCGCTGGCCGAGCAGCCGCGCATCGTGGTGCGACTGTACGACGACGATCTCGCCGAGCGGGTCCAGAAGACCGTCGACAACACGATCTCGCGGTCGGTGTCCTACCTGGCGGCACCCGCGTTCGCCGCGGCCATGCTCGAGCACCAGGTGCTGCGCACGATCCCGGTGGGACGGCACGTGCTGCTCATCGCCGATGTCACTGTCGGCCCCGGAGCCGAACTGGCCGGTCAGCGGGTCAATGACGTGCACGACGGCAGTGACGTCCGGCTGATCGCGCTGCGGCGCCGGGGCGGGACCGGGGTCGACTGGTCACCGCGCCCCCGCGACGAGATTCACCCCCAGGACGGGCTGGTCGTCCTGGCCACCCGGGCGGGCCTGAGCCGGGTCCTGGCCCGCGCCAGCGCAAATCCAGCAGACCACTCCGGATCACCGGAAACTGGGTCTCCCTAAAGCGCGCTCGTGGCGTTACGCTCAGGGCAAATCTTCCGTTTGGTTCTGTTGAGCCAGGTGTGAAGAGAAGGAAGGTCGACATATGGGCGGACTTGCACCATTCGTACGCGTCGCGAGGGTAGCTGTAAGCGGCCCGTCGTGCTCCTTCCATCCATCCCAGCGCCTGCCGTGCCCCGCGGGCGACTTGCCAGCCGGACCTGGCGGCGCATGCCCCACAGGAGGAAATCCTTGAGCACCACAGATGATGCTCCCGCCCCAGCCGCGCCGCTCAGCGGCATAGCCGATCCCGCGCCACTCGGACTGGCCGCGTTCGCCCTGACCACGTTCCTGCTGTCCGCGGTCAATGCGGGCTGGGCCAAGAACACCACGGGTTTCGACTGGTGGGGCTATGCCATTGCGTACGGCGGTCTGTGCCAGTTGCTGGCCGGCATGTGGGAGTTCCGCAACCGGAACGTCTTCGGAGCGACGGCGTTCTCCACGTACGGCGGGTTCTGGATCGGCGTGGGCCTGTGGCTGCACTTCATCGCCCCGGGCGCTACTCACCCGATTGAACTCAACCGGGATCTCGGCTGGATCCTGCTGGCGTTCGCCATCTTCAATACCTACATGCTGATCATCAGCACCCAGGTGAACGTGGCCGTATTCCTGGTCTTCCTGACCCTGGAACTGACCGAGATCTTCCTGGCTATCGGCAACTTCACGACCAAGACGCCGGTCCTGCCCCCCGATGGCAGCGGCCTGATCGCGGTCGGCGGGATCATCGGCGTGATCACGGCGCTCGTAGCCTGGTACACCTCGGCGGCGGGCGTGCTCAACGGACACCTGGGCCGGGTAGTCGCACCGGTCGGTCGCCCGCTCCCGCTGTTCCGGTCCCGCGTTTGAGTTAATATCCCGAACGCGACGGTCCCGGGGACTCACCCGAGCCCCCGGGACCGGCTTTTTTGCGCCTCGGTAGCGTAGGCACGTGGATCTCCAGGAAAGGCATCAGCTTGACGTGGCCCGGGCCCGCGAACAGGTGGCCAAGGTCAAGGCGCGCACCAGGCCGTGGCGCTACATCTTCGCCCTCGTCATCGCCCTGATCGCCGCGGCCGTTTCCGTCCAGGCGCGGGACATCGCCGACATCCTCCGCGAGTCGTCCCTGCGGCAGCACGCCGAGTCCCTGCTCAGCCCGCTCGGCTACTCGGGGAACATAGCCCTTTCCTATGGCGCGGCGGTGGCCTTCGGCCTGCTCGCGGGCATCGGGACGATCGGGCTCGGCAACAAGGCCCGGCAGGTGCTGCAGCATTCGGTCGGCTCCGCGCACGCCGCCGTGGTGCGGTTCGCCATCCTCCTGGTCGGCGGCCTGATCACGATCGTCATCACGCTGCAACTGTTCAACGTCGCGGTCACCCAACTCATCGTGGGCGGCGCCCTGACCGGCGTCCTGGTCGGCATCGCCGCGCAGCAGAGCCTGGCCAACATCTTCGCCGGCATCGTGCTGCTGATGGCCCGGCCGTTCCGGATCGGCGATCCGGTCGGGATCAGATCTGGCGCGCTGTCGGGCCTGCTCGAGGGGACCGTCAGCGAGATCAGCATCACCTACGTCACGCTGGAGACCCCGAACGGCCCGATCCACGTGCCCAACTCGCAGGTCCTCGCGGCCGCCGTGGGCCCGGCAGGCGCGGTCCCGTCCACTGTCGCGGCGGCCACGCCGCCCGCCGGTGCCGGGGCGTCGCCCGCCGACCAGGGGCCTGCGCCCACCGGGCCCGCCGCGGCACCCGTGGCGGCGGTGCTAGCCCCTCACCCGGGCGCCTCCGGAGCGCCGGCCGATTCGTCCGCGCCAGCGCATCCGGATGCCCAGGACGCGCAGGCCGACCAGCGAGACGCCGGCCGGCCGCCCTCGTGAGCGGGATAGCTCAGCGGTGGCTCGCCTCGTACCTGGCGATGACCTGCGACGGAATCCGGCCGCGGTCGCTGACCTCGATGCCGTTGCGCTTAGCCCAGGCCCGAACCTCGGCGCTGTGCTGGCGATGAGCCGCGGTCCTGCGCTTGGGCCGCCCTACCCGCCCGGTTACCTTGCGCGCCTTGTCGGCAAACCGCTTTAGTACCTCATCAAATTTCTGGCTGTGCTTCTCGCATAGGTCGATCTCATAGTCCCGGCCGTCGAGGCTGAACGCACGCGTCAGCTGCTCGCCTTCTGGAATCTCTTTTGCATCGTAGTCACACGCGAATGTGACCGAGAGCTTCTGTGCCACTTGTACTCCCCCTTCCCCCGACGCGGATATATCCCCCAACCCCCGGCATCTGTAACGGCGACCCGGCCACGTGTTTTACCGGTGCCTTTGGATTGCCCATCTGGCCGGGAAATCTCGCGTGATCACATCAGGATAACGCGGCCTCTGGGCTGGCGTGACGGCTGGGTTCAGTGGCCGCGGGGCGGCCGGCCGTAGGGGAACGAATCCGGGGGCGGCCCATGCTCAGCGTCATCAGTAACGGCAGTGCCGTAATGAGCCGGGTAATCGGCGCCGCTTGGTTCATCAACGTCGCCGTGCCGGGGAGCAGTTCCGGCCGCGTAATGCGCTGGAGGCGCCTCGCCTTGATAATCCATCGGGCCCGGGTCGGCCAGGTAAGAGCCGTCGGGAACCTCGCCGCCGTGGCGTGCGGCGTGACCGGAGCCGTGCGAATAGGGCCTGCTGGCGCTGTGGTCAGGATTCCGCGCTCCGGGGCGGCTGCCCGCATATTGCGCCCGGTCATAGTCGGCGTCATAGCGAGCCGGATCCGGTTCGCCCGGGGGCAGGTCCGCCAGGTACCCGGGCCGGGGCTCGGCCGGCGCGGGCGGGTACTCCCGGGACGGGTACTCCCGGGACGGGTAGTCCGCGGGCCGCCCGCGAGGGTCGGGCGGCCCGGAGCGGTAGTCCGGGGGGCTGACCCGGGCACCGGGCCCGGTCAGCGGATCCGGCTCGGCCAGGTAGTGGCCCGGGTCGGACCGCGACGGAGGCGGGCCCGTCAGCGGATCGGCCGGCATCGGCCGCGACGGAGGCGGGCCGGTCAGCGGATCGGCCGGCATCGGCCGCGACGGGGGCGGCCCGGTCAGCGGATCGGCCGGCATCGGCCGCGACGGGGGCGGCCCGGTCAGGGGGTCGGCTAGCCCGGGCCGCGACGGAGGCGGGCCGGTCAGCGGGTCAGCCATTCCGGCGTGATAGTCGGGGGGGGCGGCGCGGTGACCCGCCGCGACCGGCAGGTGGTCCGGCGGACCGGAAACGTACTGCCGCGACCCGGTCCTGGGCTCGCCGGCCAGGTCGCCGGGGTACTCCGCCGGCGGCCTCGAACGGTAGTCAGCCTGGTCAGCGCCATTATCCGGCCGGCCTTCGGCCAGCAGCGGCGCCATCGGCACCGCCGCGGTGGCGTCCATCGGCTCCGGAAAGCCCGGCTCGTCCGCGGCCATCTCGTCCGCGGGCATGGAGTCGTCCCATTCGGCTCGCTGGCCGGACGGGCCGCGCTGCAGGGTCTCGATCATCCGCGGCAGGTCGGCGATGGCGAGCCGGAAGGTGCCGGTGCACATGCCACCCTGCCAGATGCTGAACACCGCCACTCCGGTGTCCGCGTACCAGCTGAGTCGCATGCTCCGGGAATTCCCCCGGACGTCGAAGAAGACCTCGCCCAGACGGGGCAGCGGAGCCGCATCCGATGCCGACATGGTGCCCATAGTTGCGCTGAACCATCGGCTTTGTCTAGTTCGTGAGCAGTTGCCGGGGCCCGGCCGGGCGGTGCGCCCGCATAACACGTCTACCCAGTTTCCCGATCCCGCCTGCACGGGCGCTAGCGCTGATGGCATGATGATGCGTCGGCTCACTGACTGGCCAGCCCCATGGCGATCGCTTCGCGCACCTGGCGATGGCCCGCGGACGCGGGAACACGACGGTGACGTAATGCGTTCCATCTTGTGACGGGGCGAAATGCCGCATCACGCGAGTCTTTGTTGCGTCCAGTGAGCCGGACGCTCCGCTAGGCGAGGAATTACACGGTGAGCTGGTTGAGGAGAGTTATCCATGTCTGAGGTACGCCGTCAGGCCGTCTTGATGCCACGGCCGAACTGGGGCTGGCAGGACGAGGCTGCGTGCCGCGGCAAGGACGTCGTCCTCTTTTTCGGTCCCGATGGGGAACGGCAGCCCGAGCGCGACGTTCGCGAGCGCAAGGCGAAGGCCGTTTGCGCAGCTTGCCCGGTCCGGGCCGAGTGCCTTGGCTACGCCGTGGGCCGCCCGGAGAAGTACGGGACCTGGGGCGGGCTGAACGAGGACGAGCGATCGGCCGAGCGCAGGCGCCGGATGCGCCGCGCGAACGCGGCCTGACGGCCGGCTTTCGCGTTCCCGCTCACCGACTCGCCGCCCGAATATGATCTGCCTGTCGTGCCGCCAGCGGCATCATGAGAAATGCCCAGGTGGAACCTGGTGTGATTGCCAGCACCAGCCGTCAGCGGCGGCTCCCGAGCCGTCGCTCGGCTGGATCCGGCAAGGTTGAGGCGCGAGTGCGGAATAGGCGCGATGGCCGCGCCGTTGAGATGTGTCATGGGAGCCAGCGATCCGTCTTCGGCACTGGCCTGGCCGTCGCCGCACGCCCTGCGGCGGACTGGCCTCCGGCCCGGGTCGGCGCACCGGTTCGAGACGCTGAGCGCTGCTGACCCGCTGCTCGTTATCCGCAGGCACGTTGATTTCCTTCGCATCGGGAGCGCCATCTGTCTCCCGCGGCCGCTGACCACAGCCCGTCATTCCTGACGGGCGCGTGCCGCGAGCAGCCCAGGCAGATTGAGGCTCTGCGCCCGCGCAGGCTGCCGCCCGCGAGATCCCCGGCACGCGCCCCGCAACCGAAGGGACGCAGCACCGCATGGCCGCCCCGAGCAGCACCGCAACCAGTCATGAAGCATCCAACCGACCTCCTGATACCGGGCTTTCTGGAACCTCGCTTCCGGAAACCCCGCTTCCGGAAGCCTCGCCGCCCGCCCGCCCGGCCGATGCCAGAAGCCAGCGCAGCCGCCGGCTGGGCCGGGGGGACGGCCAGTGGGCCCTGGGCTACCGCGAGCCGCTGAACAAGAACGAAGAGGTCAAGAAGAACGACGACGGACTGAACGTCCGCGACCGGATCGTCAATATCTACGCCCACCACGGCTTTGACTCGATCGACCCGGCCGACCTGCGCGGGCGGTTCCGCTGGTTCGGCCTCTACACCCAGCGCCGGCCGGGCGTCGACGGCGGGAAGACCGCCACCCTGGAGCCGGAAGAGCTCGACGACAAGTACTTCATGATGCGCGTGCGCATCGACGGCGGCCAGCTCAGCACGGAGCAGCTCGCCACGGTGGCCGACGTGTCGCGCCGGTTCGCCCGCGGCACGGCCGACGTGACCGACCGCCAGAACATCCAGCTGCACTGGATCCGGATCGAGGATGTCCCCGCCATCTGGGACGCCCTGGAGTCGGTCGGCCTTTCGACCACCGAGGCCTGCGGTGACACCCCCCGCGTCTTCCTGGGCTGCCCGCTGGCCGGCATCGACGCCGAGGAAATCATCGACGCCACGGCGATACTCCGCGAGACCGCGGCCCGTTACGTCGGCGATCCCGCGTTCTCCAACCTCCCGCGCAAGTTCAAGTCCGCGATCAGCGGCTGCGCCGCCCAGTGCACCGTGCACGAGATCAACGACATCGCGTTCGTGGGCGTGCCGGGCCCGGATGGCGAGCCCGGCTACGACCTGTGGGTGGGAGGCGGGCTTTCCACCAACCCCATGATCGGCAAGCGGCTGGGCGCGTTCGTCGAGCCCGGCCAGGTCCCCGACGTCTGGGCGGGCGTCACGTCGATCTTCCGCGACTACGGCTACCGCAGGCTGCGGCACCGGGCCCGGCTGAAGTTCCTGATGGCCGACTGGGGACCCGAGCGCTTCCGCGAGGTGCTGGAGCGCGACTACCTCGGGTACGCGCTCGCCGACGGGCCCGCCCCGAAGGCTCCGGGCAGCGGCCGGCGTGACCACGTCGGCATCCACCCGCAGCGGGACGGGCGGTACTACGTGGGCTTCGCCCCCCGCGTGGGCCGGATGTCGGCCGACTCCCTGGCGCAGGTGGCCCGGCTCGCCGTGGAGTACGGCAGCGGGCGCGTCCGCACCACGACCGAGCAGAAGATGGTGATCCTCGACGTGCCCGAGGCCCGGACGGGCGAACTGGCCGCCGAACTCGACCGCGCCGACCTGCCGGCCACCCCGAGTGTCTTTCGCCGGCACACCATGGCCTGCACGGGCATCGAGTTCTGCAAGCTCGCGATCGTGGAGACCAAGGGCCGGGCGTCGGACCTGATCAGCGAGCTGGAACGGCGGCTCCCGGACTTCACCGAGCCGATAACGATCAACGTGAACGGATGCCCCAATTCGTGCGCCCGCATCCAGACCGCCGATATCGGCCTCAAGGGGACACTGGTCACCCTGCCGGGCGGTGAGCAGGTCGAGGGTTTCCAGATCCACCTGGGGGGCAGCCTCGACGGCGGGGACGGAGCAGGCTCCGGCTTCGGCCGGAAGATCAGGGGGCTCAAGACGACCGCCGATCAACTGCCGGACTACGTCGAGCGGGTGCTGCGCCGGTTCGACGCCGACCGGGCGCCCGGCGAGGCGTTCGCCGCCTGGGCGGCCCGGGCCAGGGAGGAGGATCTGGCGTGAACACCCCAGCCAACTCGCCCGACGCTCCCATCCAGAGCTTCCCGGCCGAGCGCGCGGTTCCGTTCTACTGCCCGTATTGCGGGGAAGAGGACCTGGAGCCCCAGGAAGCGGACGGTGAGTGGCGTTGCCGCAGCTGCGTGCGGTCTTTCCGGCTACGCTTTGCGGGAACCGGAGCGATCCGGTGAGCCGCGACGTGATCAGGCCAACCGCAGGAGCCAAGGACTCTCAGAGCGCCAGCCAGAGCGCCAAGAGGACGACACCCGCGCGTCTGGAGGAAGTCATCCGCATGGAGAGGCTCGCGAACGAGGCGGCCGACGCCTTGGCAGGCGCCCCCGCCGAGGATGTCATCCGGTGGGCGGTGGACACGTTCGGTGACCGGATCTGCATCACATCGTCAATGACCGACGCGGTGCTCGTGCACCTGGTGTCGCAGATCCGCCCCGGAATCAACGTTGTCTTCCTCGACACCGGGTACCACTTCGCGGAGACCATCGGGACCAGGGATGCGGTATCCGCGGTCTACCCGGTGAACGTGATCAACGTCACACCGGCGCAGACCGTCGCCGAGCAGGACGAGCAGATGGGCGCCCGGCTGTACAGCCGCAACCCCGACCTGTGCTGCTACCTGCGCAAGGTGGTGCCGCTTGAGGGAGCGCTCGAGCCGTACGACGCCTGGTTCACCGGGGTCCGCAAGGAGGAGACCGACGCCCGCAGCGACACCCGCGCCGTGCAGTGGGACGCCCGGCGGGAGATGGTGAAGGTCAACCCGATCGTGGACTGGGCCCAGGAGCAGGTGGACGCCTACATCGCCGAGAACGGCATCCTGGTCAACCCGCTGGTCTACGAGGGCTACCCGTCGATCGGCTGTGCGACGTGCACGGCCCGGGTCGAGGCCGGCGCCGACGCCCGGAGCGGCCGTTGGGCGGGCACCGGCAAGACCGAATGCGGCATTCATACCTAACGCGGCGCGGCGGCGGCCCTGGCCGGCCGCACTGGCCTCCGCCCCTGGTCGCGGTCGCGCACGGCAGCCGCAACCCGGCAGCCGCGGACACCATCGCCGGCCTGATGGACCTCACGGCGGCCCGGGCGGCCGGCGCCGGGCTGGCCGGCCTCACGGTGCGGGCGGCCTACCTGGGTCACGCCCGGCCGTCCGTGACCGAGGTCCTGCAGGACCTCCTCCCCCAGGACCCGGCCCGGCCGGGCGAGCGGGCCGCGGTGGTGCTGCCCCTGCTGCTCACCGAGGCCTACCACAGCGACATCGATCTGCCCGGAGTGCTGCGCGAGGCCGCCCGGCCCGGCCTGCGCCTGCACTACGGCGTGCCGCTGGGACCGCATCCGGGGCTGGCGCGGGCCCTGGAGCGCCGCCTGGCCGAGGCCGGGGTGCCGGCCACGCCCGCCGACGCCGCCCGCACCGCGGTGGTGCTCGCCGCCGCGGGATCCAGCCGCCCGGCCGCGAACGAGGCCGTGGCCGCCGCGGCCCGGGCCTGGCAGTCGGCCCGCGGCTGGCTCCGGGTGGCACCCGCCTATGCCTCGGCCGCCTCCCCCACCCCCGGCCAGGCCGTGGCCGCCCTCCTGCGGTCCGGCGCGCCCCGGGTCGTCGTGGCCACCTACCTGCTGGCCCCAGGCGTCTTCGCCGACCAGGTCCGCGACCAGTCCCTGGCCGCCGGCGCCCAGGCCGTCTCCGCCCCCCTAGGCGCCGCCCCCGAGGTAGCCGACGTGCTCCTAGAGCGGTATTTGCAGTGTTTGCCTTCCGCCTCCAGGGGCTACAGCCCAATGCTGCTCAGCCTAAGTTGATCTTGCTGGCCACGCACCTCGCACGCGTGGTTTCCATGATCTGGGTTCATGGCGCGCGCATATCGCACGCGAACCACCCAGATCATGAAAAAGCCCATCTGGCCGGGCGTAAGGGGAATCGGATCCCTCACGACGCTCCCGTAACGCGCGTTCCACAAGGGTGACGGCTAGGAGCCAAAGCAACCGGTTAAACGGGTTGATTGGAGGCGGCCCCATATGACGCGTTTGGGTCCGGGATCATGAACGGCCCGGCGGCACAGGCGCCAGCCCGGCCGCCGCAGTCCCCGGGCGAACGCACAAGCAGCCGACGGCGCCCGGGCCGGGGCTAGGCCGCACCGGCCCGCCACCACGACG
>DATAVV010000426.1:0-13198 GCA_036267555.1 Streptosporangiaceae bacterium
CGCGCCGGATCTCGGCGTCGCGGCCGATGACCGGGTCGAGCTTGCCCTCGCGGGCGCTGCGGGTCAGGTCGATCCCGTACTTCTCCAGCGCCTGGTAGGTGCCCTCCGGGTCCTGGCTGGTCACCCGGGCGTGCCCGCGGATCTTCTCGAACGCGGCCAGTAGCTGGTCCGGCCCGGCCCCGGCGTCCCGCAGGACCCTGGCCGCTTGGCCGCCGTCGGCGGCCAGCCCGACCAGCAGGTGCTCGGTCGAGACGTACTCGTCGTTCATCTCCTTGGCCCGCTGGGCGGCCGTGGAGATCGTCGCGAGCAGCGGCCGCGAGGTCTCGGGCGCGCTCAACGTGGCCCCGGCGGCCCGGGGCAGCTTGGCCAGCAGGTCGTTGGTGGTCTTCAGTATCGCCGCGGGGTCGGCCCCCACGGCCTGCAGCAGCGGGGTCGCCGTACCCCCGTCCTGCCCGATCAGCGCGGCCAGCAGGTGCAGCCCGTCGACGTTCGGGTTCCCGGCCGTGGCCGCCTGCCGGACGGCGTCGGATAGAGCCTCCTGGCTCTTGCGTGTCAGTTTGTCATCAGCCATTGTCTGTCTCTCGCAACCTCGCGGCGCGGCCCAGGGTCGCGGCGTCCGGCCGGGCGGTCCCCGGCTCGGCCGCGCCCTCCGTCCCGCTGGGCTGCGCTCGATCCGGCGACTGCGGCGTCACCAGCGCATCCGAGCGGCGGACGGGCACCAGGGCGGCGCTCTCGTTGCGGCTCCTTAGCAGTGCGGCCAGCCGGGCGGCGACCGCGCGGGTTGACTCGAGCTCCGCGCGGAGCTGAGCTATCTCGTTCTGAAGTTCGGCGAGCCGGATCCGGCTGCGCTGTTCCTCGTGTTCCAGTTCCAGGATCCGCTTGATCCCGTTCAGGTTGATGTGCTCTACCTGGGACAGGCGCTGGACCTCGCGCAGGACCAGGATGTCGCGCAGGGAGTAGCGGCGCCCGCGGCCCGCGGCCCGGCCTGGGGACACCAGGCCGAGCCGCTCGTAGGCGCGCAGCGTCTGCGGGTGCATCCCGGATAGCTGAGCCGCGACGGAGATGACGTACACGGGCGTGTCATCCGACAACTCGAACTGCATCACGTCGTCTCCCTTCCGGCTCGTCCGCTGGTCATCTCGGGTTCACCTCATCCGGCTCGGGCCTGGCGCAGGAGCTTGTCCCGCGGGTCGTCACCGGCGGTGGCCTTGCGGAACGTTTCGAGCGCCTCCTTGGCCTCGCCGTCGAGCGTGCTGGGGACCTGCACGTTCACGGTCACCAGCAGATCGCCCATGGTGGCGTCGGAGCGCCTGACCCCCTTGCCGCGGACCCGGAACGTACGCCCGTTCGGGGTGCCCGGCGGGATGCGGAGGCTCACCGGCATGCCGTTGTGCGACGGCACCTTGATCTCCGCGCCGAGCGCGGCCTCGGGGAACGTGACCGGAACGGTCACGGTCAGGTTGTGGCCCGACCGGCCGAACACCGGGTGCGGGGTGACGTGCACCCGCACGTACAGGTCACCGGCGGGCCCGCCGCGCTCGCCCGGCGCGCCCTTGCCCTTGAGCTTGATCCGCTGACCGTCGCCCACGCCCGCCGGGATCCGGGCCTGGATCGTCCGCGTGCTCATCGCCCGCCCGCTGCCCGTGCACACCGGGCACGGGTCGTCGACGACCAGGCCGCGACCGCGGCAGGTCTTGCAGGGCTCCGAGAACGCGAAGTTACCCAGGTTCCGGCTGCCCTGGCCGGTGCCCTCGCAGGTGGGACACACCCGCGGGACGGTGCCGGCCTTGGCCCCGGTACCGGCGCAGGCCTTGCACGGGCCTTCGCCGGCCAGTTGCAGCGACACCGTGACGCCGTTGACCGCGTCGCTGAAGCTCAGCGATGTCTCGGTCTCGATGTCGGCGCCGCGGCGCGGCCGGGGCTGGGTGCCACGGCCGCCGCCGAACACCCCGCCCAGCAAGTCGCCGAGCCGTCCGCCCGAGCCGCTGCCTCCGCCGGAGGTGCCGCCGAACAGGTCGCCCAGGTCGAAGTTGTAGCCTCCGCTGCCGCCGCCCGAACCGGGCATCCGGACCCCGCCGCCGCCGAACAGCGAGCGCGCGTCGTCGTACTCCTTGCGCCGCTTTTCGTCCGACAGGACGTTGTAGGCCTCGGAAATCTCCTTGAAGCGCTCCTCAGCCTTGGGGTCGCCCTTGTTGGCGTCCGGGTGGTACTTGCGGGCTAGCTTGCGGTATGACTTCTTGATCTCGTCAGCACTGGAGCTCTTGGTGACGCCAAGAACCTTGTAGAAGTCCTTCTCGAGGAAGTCCTTGGTACTCAACAGGCCTCTCCTCGTCCAGTCTTAGTCGTTGTCGTCGTTAGCTCGGTGCTGGAAACTGCGGGTGCCGTCTCCGTCGCCTCGATTGCTGTTGGGTCCCTGGCCGCCGGAGTCGTCTGGTTCGTCTGACTCACCCGGCTCGGCGACCGCCACCCGCGCCGGGCGCAGGATCCGGTCGGCCACCTTGTAGCCGGGCTGCAGGATGCGAACACAGGTCGGTTCCGTCACGTCCCGGGAGTAGGAGTGCATCAGGGCCTCGTGGAGCTTCGGGTCGAACGGTTCGCCGTCCTCGCCGTACCGGGTCAGGCCCAGCTTGACCGCCGCCCCTTCCAGGGACTCGGCGACCGACTTGAACCCGCCGGTGAGCTCGCCATGTTCCCTGGCCCGGCCGATGTCGTCCAGGATCGGCAGCAGTTCGGTGAGCACATTGGCCAGAGCCTGCTCCCGCACCGCCATCCGGTCCCGCTCGACGCGCTTGCGGTAGTTCGCGTACTCGGCCTGCAGTCGCTGCAGGTCCGCGGTGCGCTCGGCCAGCCGGGCCGCGATCACCTCGGCCCCCGCGGCCACCGGGCCGGTGTCGGGGGCCGCGGGCGCGGCGGGTTGGCTGCCCGTGCCGTCGCCGGATTCGCCCGGACTGGCCGGGCTGCCCGGGCCGCTCATGTTGCCGCTCGGGCCGCTCGTACCGCTGCCCGGGCTGTCCTGGCCGCCGGCCGGGGCCTGCGGGCCGTTGCCGCGGGCGGACGGGCCGCTCCCGGGGGGTCCCCCGGAGCCGCCGCCCGGCTTCGACACCGCGTGCCTGCCCGGCCTGTTCTGGCCTGACGCGCGCTGTGGCTGGCCAGCCTGGCCCTGGCCTCCGGACCGCTCGGCGTCCCGCACCTGGCCGGTGGCCGGGTCGATACGCCTGCGGTCACGGATGACCGGGCCCTGGCTGCCCTCGTCGGGAGACCTCATCAGGCGGCGCCACCTTCGGCGTCACCCGGCTTCTCGTCGTCGACGATCTCAGCCTCGACCACGTCGTCGTCCGCCGACTCCTGCGGGCCCTCGGCGCCAGGCTCGGCGCCGGCCGCGTTCGCGGCCTGTGACTGCGCGTAGATGGCCGAGCCCATCTTCTGGCTGACCTGCGCCGCGTTCTCGCTGGCCACCCGGATCGCCTCGGTGTCGGTGCCCTCCAGGGCCTTCTTCAGGTCCGCGATGGAGGATTCGACCTCGGACTTCACGTCGTCCGGGACCTTGTCCGCGTTCTCGGCCAGGAACTTCTCGGTGGTGTACGCGAGGCTCTCGGCCCGGTTGCGGACCTCGGCCTCCTCGCGCCGCTGGCGGTCCTCCTCGGCGTACTTCTCGGCGTCCGCCATCATCCGCTCGATGTCGTCCTTGGCCAGCGCCGAGCCGCCCGAGATGGTCACGGACTGCTGCTTGCCGGTGCCAAGGTCCTTGGCCGAGACGTTCACGATGCCGTTGGCGTCGATGTCGAAGGTGACCTCGATCTGCGGGATCCCGCGCGGTGCCGGAGCCAGGCCGGCCAGCTCGAACATGCCGAGCTTCTTGTTGTACGCGGCGATCTCGCGCTCGCCCTGGAAGACCTGGATCTGCACGGACGGCTGGTTGTCGTCGGCCGTGGTGAAGATCTCCGAGCGCTTGGTCGGGATCGTGGTGTTGCGCTCGATCAGCTTGGTGAAGATGCCGCCCTTGGTCTCGATGCCCAGCGACAGCGGGGTCACGTCGAGGAGCAGGACATCCTTCACCTCGCCCTTGAGCACGCCGGCCTGCAGGCTGGCGCCGACCGCCACGACCTCGTCCGGGTTCACGCCCTTGTTGGGCTCCTTGCCGCCGGTCAGGTCCTTGACCAGGTCGACGACCGCCGGCATCCGGGTGGACCCGCCGACCAGCACCACGTGCTGGATGTCGGTGAGCTTCACCCCGGCGTCCTTGATCACCTGCTGGAACGGCGACTTGCAGCGGTCCAGCAGGTCGGAGGTCATCTTCTGGAACTCCGCCCGGGTCAGCTTGGTGTCCAGGTGCAGGGGGCCCTGCTCGGAGTGGGTGATGTAGGGCAGGTTGATCTGCGACTCGGTCGAGCTGGACAGCTCGATCTTGGCCTTCTCCGCGGTCTCCCGCAGCCGCTGCAGCGCCATCTTGTCCTTGGACAGGTCGGTGCCGTAGCTGTTCTTGAAGTCCTTGACCAGCCAGTCCACGATGCGCTGGTCCCAGTCGTCGCCGCCCAGGTGGTTGTCACCGCTGGTCGCCTTGACTTCCACGACGCCCTCGCCGACCTCGAGCAGCGAGACGTCGAACGTGCCGCCGCCCAGGTCGAAGACCAGGATCGTGGCCTCGTTGTCCTTGTCCAGGTGGTAAGCCAGCGCCGCCGAGGTGGGCTCGTTGATGATCCGCAGGACGTTCAGCCCGGCGATCTGGCCGGCCTCCTTGGTGGCCTGCCGCTGCGCGTCGCTGAAGTACGCGGGGACCGTGATCACCGCGTCGTTGATCGTTTCGCCCAGGAACGCCTCGGCGTCCCTCTTCAGCTTCTGCAGGATGAACGCGCTGATCTGCTGCGGGGTGAACTTCTTCCCGTCGATGGAGACGGACCAGTCGGTGCCCATCTGGCGCTTGACCGAGCGGATCGTCCGGTCAACGTTGGTCACGGCCTGCCGCTTGGCGACCTCGCCGACGAGCACTTCCCCGTTCTTCGCGAAGGCGACGACGGACGGGGTGGTCCGAGAGCCCTCCGCGTTGGCGATGACCGTGGGCTCCCCGCCCTCTAGAACGGCGACGACAGAGTTGGTCGTCCCCAGGTCGATGCCTACCGCTCGTGCCATGAGTTCTGTCCTTGTGTGGTTGTGTGCCTAAACTTGAGTCTTGCCGACGCAAGCTTGCCATGTTGCAGCCTGCCTGGCAAATGACTTGAGTCTATCGTGCTCAACTTTGTGGATGCCCGGAGCATTCCCGACCGGCAAGATTTCTGGCGAGCGCCTCACCAGCCGGTCCACTAGCAAGAAGTTCGGCCGCCCGGACATTCCCTGGTGACGACACACACCTACGACGCCCCGCTGGCCCGCGCCGTCACCTGGCGCGGGCCAGCCGCGTCCGCGGCCATCGTCAGGCCGAGAGCAGGAGCGCAGCGAGAATGTTGGCCGCGGCATGGGCCAGCGCGGGCGGGCCGATGCCGCCCGACTTGTAACGCAGCAGCCCCAGCAGCCAGCCGGCGGCGAACTGCACAGGCAGCAACGGCCAGAACGCCGTGCTGATAAGCAGCAACAGCAGATGCGGGGCGAGGAAGACCAGGGCCTGCAGGAGGTTCCCGGCGGCAATGCCGAGACGCCGCATCAGCCAGCCGGCGAGCAGCCCGCGGAACAGGACCTCCTCCGCCACGGCGAGTAGGGCGGTCTGCACGTAGCCGCCGGGCGTGGACACCTGGCCAAACGTCGTGTGCAGGCCGGACGAAGTCCGTGGTGCCAGCGCGCCATGCGGGAGTGCAGGGCCAGGTGCCGGACGTAGAAGGCCGACGGCAGGCTGAAGAGGAATCAGCTCGATGACCGACCCGATCATCGGGCCACCAACGCCGCGTCCGGACGCCGGGAGAGGTTCGACTTCATATCGATAAACGATATGTCACGAGAGGGAAACGGGCAACCGGGTCAGCGGAGGAACTCCGCCTCCGGTTCGGCTACAGGGGTCTCGGTCGCGACGGTCGCGGTCGGCTCCCAGGCCAGGATGTCGCCGGGCTGGCAGGCGAGTTCGCGGCAGATCGCGTCCAGGGTGGAGAACCGGATCGCCCGGGCCTTGCTGGTCTTGAGAATGGAGAGGTTGGCGACGGTGATGCCGACCCGGCCGGCGAGTTCGGTCAGGGTCATGCCCCGCCGGGCGAGCAACTCGTCGAGGTGGACGGTGACTGGCATGCCGGGCGCATCCTCAGATCGTCAGGTCGTGGTCTCGCTGCAGCGCGACCCCCATCCGGAAGACCTCGGCGAGGAGCACGACCAGCAGCCCGGCACCCAGGACCCAGATGTCCAGCGGAAAGCCGAGCCTAACCGAGATTCCGGGCTGAGCGACGTGACCGCGGACCCAGACCGCGCTGGCCAGCCCGGCCAGGCCCCGGCCCAGTTCAGCCCCGACGATCGCGATCCCGATCACCCGGATCCGCTGCGGGCTCTGCTCGCCGAACGGCGCTCCCGCGGCGGCGTCGGCGGCCAGGGCCCGCACCTGGCGCACGATGAGCAGCACCAGGCCCAGCACACCCAGGGTGAACGCCAGGACGGCCAGGGTGACGGAGGCGGGCGCCACGACGCTGAGCCGTTCCGCCGTGCTGAGCACCGTGGCCGGCCCCGCGTGCGGCCCGCCGGCCCGCACGCCGACATCAACGGGCAGGTCCACCCGTGAGTGGTGACCGCTGGCTAGCGCCACCACGATCACCGCGCCCGCGCCCGCGACGAGCAAGGCCACCGATAGGACGTCGAGCGACCGCCGGACGGCTCTGGCGCCCCGGCCCCGGCTCGTGGTCACGGCCCCTCCCGCCTGCCAGGCCTGCGCCCTGATTCATATCGACAATCGATAAGAGTACCTTATCGGGCCTCAGGCCCCACCACGGCTCTCAGCCAGGGAAGGGACTGGGGGGAACCTCAGGGGTCGGGTCGGTAAAGCAACCTGTTATGACGGTGGGCTGGGTGACCGGGCGCGGGGTTCGCAGCGCTCCCGGAGGCAGCTGGCGATCTGCGCTGACATAGCCGGAGACGAGCACCGCGATCTCTGCGTCGGCCGGGCACTGCGGCGACGGGCCGAAGGTGGCCACGTCCAGGACCGCGCCGGTAGACGGATTGAAATACAAAGCCTGCCCGCCGTTCGGCACATTCCTGAAGGAGAGGTACGCCTCGGCTGCGGAGCGTCCGATCAGGTCGTGAGCGTGCCGGATCAGCCGCACTCCAGGCAGCCCGGCGGCGACCTGGTAGAGCGCGGAACGCAGCGCGGGCGGGGCGGGCGCCTTGGCCAGAAGGTCCGATATCACCGCGAACTCCGATGCCTCCAGCGACAGCCTTGATGCCGGGATGACCGGCACCGAGACGGTGGCGATGTCGGCCAGCAGCGGTCCCGGTGTCGTGGGCAGGCTCTGGAACTGCGTCCAAGTGAGCGAGCGATTGCCGAAGGCTACGCGGTCGCGGTGGCCGGTCCAGGCCGCGCGGATCGAGGGAGGGTAGCCCTGTGGGTCGAGGATCTCCAATTGGGTGGCGAAGAACGGCCCGCGCCCGGGCGCCTGGCGCGCGGCGGCCGCCGCGGCCTCGCGCAGCAAGGCTGGCCCGTTGACGGGCTGGTGCCCGCTGGACTCCGAGACCCGCGCTCCGGGCCCGGCCAGCAGCGCCGCCGTCACCGCGACCGCGGTCACGGCGGCCGCCGCGGCGGCGGGTGCCCAGAACCGGGGCCGGCCCAGGCGGCGTGCCGTGTCCCGCAGCCGCCACGAGGCCGTGGTCCGGGCGCTCGCAGGCGGGGCGTCGATCGCCGTGAGCAGCCGGGCCCGGGCCGAGGCGGTCTCGGCGGGCGTCGGGCCGGGCGTATCGCTCTGAAAGTTTCGGAGCAGGGTCAGGTCATCCATGGTTTTCTCCCAGCACCTCGATCACGGTCTCGTCCTCGGCCAGGGCCCGTAGCTGGCGCCGGGCCCGGTTCAGGCGGGAGCGGACCGTCCCGACGGGAACGCCGAGGGCCTGGGCCACCTCCGCGTACGACATGTCCGCCCAGGCGAACAGCAGCAGCGCGTCCCGGTCTCTGGCCGCCATCCCGGCCAGGATCCGCGTCAGCCGGGCGGTGCCCGCCTCGGCGTCGGCCCGGGCGTCGGCCAGCGAGAACTCGGCCAGGGCGGCCGCGTCCGAGGTGGGCTCGGCGCCATGGCGGGCATAGGCGGCGAGTCGGCGCTGCTCGTGGCGCAGGTGGTTGCGCAGCAGGTTGTGCGCGATGCCGTACAGCCACGGGCGCGCGCTGCTGCCCTGCGGACGGTAGGACGCGCGGCGGGCGAACGCGGTGACGAAGGTCTCGGCGGCCAGGTCGGCGGCCAAACCGCCGCCCGCCCGGCGCCGCAGGTAGCGGTACAGCTCACCGTGGTGGCGGTCGAAGATCTCGGCGAACACCGCCGGGTCGAGTCGCGAGCGGGCGATCAGCTCGCTGTCGGGTTGGTCGGACGTCGATATCACCCCTTAGGCGCGCGTGCGGCTCCCCTCAGCCGGTGTATGTCCGATGTCCGGTCTGGAGTTCATGTTTCCTTGGGCCTGGGTGCGGGCGCTGATCTTGCCTACGATGAAGACGGTCCAGCGCTCGCGGGAGCGGACTCTGGCCAGTCCGGGTACGGTCGCACTACACCAGGATCCGGCGCGGCTGCACGGCGCCGCTGCCGGCCGACAGGCGAAGGGACTCGCAGGGATCCGTGGGGATGCGCCGCGACGACAAGCTACTGGGTGCCAGCGCCGCGCCGGCCCGTCCCGACCCGGCCGCCCCGCTCCAGGCTGACGAGGATCCGTCGCGGTTCGACGAGGGCACGCCGGACTTCGAGGCCGACGACGATCCGTCCCGGTTCGACGAGGATGCCGCGGAGCCCGAGGCCGGCCTGGACCGGGAAGACCCGGCGCGGGCAGTCCGCCCCGACCGCGTGCCGTGGCTGATCGCCTTGGCGGTGCTCGCCGCGTACGTCCCGATCTCGGTCTTCCGTTACCTGCGCCTCGACCCGACGTCGTGGGACCTGGGCATCTTCACCGAGTACGTCAAGCAGTACGCCCACCTGCACGCGCCGATCGTGGACATCAGGGGGGCGGGCTACAACCTGCTCGGGGACCACTTCCACCCGATCGTCGCGGTGATCGCCCCGTTCTTCCGGCTCTTCCCCTCACCGGTCACCCTGCTCGTGGCGCAGGTCCTGCTGGCCGCGGTTTCGGTGGTGCCGGTCAGCCGGGCCGCCGCGGACAAGCTCGGGACCGGCGCGGGCCGCGCGATCGGCGCCGCGTACGGGTTCTCGTGGGGCCTGCAGCAGATGGTCGACTACGACTTCCACGAGATCGCCTTCGCCGTGCCGCTGCTGGCATGCTCGCTGTCGGCGCTGGTCCGGGGCCGCACGCGGGCCGCGGTGCTGTGGGCGCTGCCGCTGGTCCTGGTCAAGGAGGACCAGGGGTTCACGCTCGCGGCCATCGGGATCATCATGGCGCTGGCCTTCAAGCGGCCGCGGGCCGGGTTGCTGCTGACGGTCTGGGGCCTGGGCTGGTCGCTGCTGACGATCACCGTGATCATCCCGCATTTCAGCCCGACCCATCAGTACCTGTACTGGAGCGACGGCGGCGGGCTCAGCCCGGTCGGCGGGCACTTCTCGCCCGGCGCGCTGATCAGCCAGCTCACCGCGGGCTCGTCGACCAAGCTGCCGACGCTGGCGCTGATCCTGCTGCCCACGGCGTTCCTGGCCCTGCGGTCGCCGCTCGTGCTCGCCGCGCTGCCCAGCCTGCTGCTGCGGTTCGTCGGCACCAACAGTTCCTACTGGGGCACCGCGTGGCACTACAACGCGACCGTGATGCCGATCGTCTTCATCGCGGCGATCGACGGCATCGTCCGCATCCGCGCCGCCGGCCAGCGGCGGGAGCAGGGCCCGTTCGCCCGGGGACAGGGCCAGGTCATCGGCGGCCTGCAGCGGCACGGAGCGGCGATGATGGTGGCCATCGCCGCCGCCCTGGCGTTCCAGTTCCCGCTCAGCTATCTCTGGACCCCGGCGACCTACACCGTCGACGCGCACGTGGCCGCGGCCCGGGCGGCGATGGCGCGGGTGCCGGACGGGGCGACGGTCGCCACCGACCTGGACCTGCTGGCCCCGCTCGCGGCCCGGACCGACACGTTCTGGCTCGGCAACAGCGGCAACCCCGCCACCAAGTACGTCGTGTTCGACACGGCCAGCACGGACTGGCAGCCGCCGCCGCCCAACGTGCTGGCGTTCGTCGAAAGCCTCAACCACGGCACGGCCTACCGCCAGGTCTACGTCAACGACGGGGTGTACGTGTTCGTCCGGGCCGGGGGCTAGAGGCGGAAGGAGACCAGGTGACGCGAGCCGTGCCGACGGTCGCGGCGGCCCCCGTCGCCGCCGTGCGCGGGCGGTGGCGCCGCGGCGGCTGGGTGGTCACGCTGATCCTGGCCTGCTACCTGCTGGCGGCCATCGTGGTGACGTGGCGGCTGTGGGCCGACCCGGCCTCGCGCACGGTCGCGGGGAACCCGAACGACGCCGACCTGTTCGCGTGGTTCCTGCGCTACAACGCCACCGCGGTCGCGCACGGCCGCCTGCCGGCGCTGGTCACGGCGGCCATGAACGCGCCGCAGGGCATCAACGTCATGTGGAACACCTCGCTGCTGCTGCCCGGCGTGCTGCTCACCCCGGTAACCCTGCTCCTCGGCCCGCAGACCGCCCTCACCGTGCTGATGACGCTCGGGTTCGCGGGCTCGGCGGCCACCCTGTTCCTGGTGCTGCGGCGGTGGGAGGTCAGCACTGGTTCGGCCGTGCTGGCCGGAGCCGTCTACGGGTTCTCCCCGGCGCTGCTGCAGGCCTCGGTCGGCCACTACAACCTCCAGTTCGCCGTGCTGCCGCCGCTGATCATCCACTTCGGCCTGCGGCTGTGCTTGCCCGGGGGGGCAGCCCCCCGGAACCCCCCGGTCACTGGCCTGTGGCTCGGCCTGCTGGCCACGGCCCAGTTGTTCACCGGGGAAGAGTTGCTGCTGCTCACCGGGATCACCGGGGTGCTGCTGGTCGCGGTGCTCGCGCTGGGGCGGCCGCGGGCCGCGCTCGCCCAGTGCGCCACCGCGGCGGCCGGGTTCGGCGTGGCCGCGGCGGTCCTGCTGCTGCTGTCGGGCTACGCGCTGTGGGTGCAGTTCTTCGGGCCGCTGACCCAGCATGGCAGTTCGTTCCTGCCCGACTTCTACAAGAACGACCTCGCCGGGTTCGTCACCCCCTCGCAGTTCCTGGTGCTGCACACCGCGGCCAGCGCCGCGGCGGCCGCCCGGTACCAGGGCGGGACCCCGGAGTACCTGGCCTACCTCGGCGCGCCGCTGATCGCCGTGCTGCTCGTGGCCGCCGTGGCCTGCTGGCGGCAGGCCGCGGTCCGCGCCACCGCGGTGGCCACGGCCGTGCTGGTGCTGCTGTCGCTCGGCGGCCGTCCGCTGATCGACGGGACCGTGCACCCGGGGGTCACGCTGCCCTGGCACTGGCTCGAATCCGTCCCGGTCCTGGGCACGGCCCTGCCGGACCGGCTGTCGATCGTCGTGGACGGCACGGCCGCGGCGTTGCTGGCCTTCGCCCTGGACCGGGCCAAGGCGCGGGCGGCCGGTGTGCGGGCGGCGGCGCTGCTGACCGCGGGCGCGGTCCTCGTGTGCCTGCCGATGCTGCCGCTGCCGCTTCCGGCGGCCCAGGCCCCGCGGCTGCCCGACGGCTGGTCGGCGGCCTTCGCCGCGCTGCACCTGCCGGCCGGCGCCCGGGTCCTGGTCGTCCCGGTGCCCACGGCCACCCTCACCCAGGCGCTGCGCTGGCAGGCCGACACCGGAGAGCCGGACTCGCTGATCGGCGGCTACTTCGTCGGGCCGGCCTGGAACGGGCAGGCTTACGTGGAGGGCAACGGCGTGGCCGCGACCGCCCAGTACCTGGACGCGCTCTGGTCCGGCACCGGAGGCGTCGGCGTGCCGGCGCCCGCTCAGGTCCAGGCCGACCTGAGCCGCTGGCGGCCCGCCGCGGTGGTGGCGGTCACCAGCCCCGGCTCGGCACTGGGCCGCTATCTAGTGCACTTGTTCGGTCGCGCGCCGCGTTACGGAAATGTGTTGGCCTGGCGCAGATGAGCCCCTGAGGTTACCGACCGGTAGTATTAGCAGCCCTGGCTGAATGCCGTCGTCACGCAATGGTGATCACAGATCGCGGGCGGGTGCCGGCGTACGCTGGCAGCCAACATGGACCGGGAGGTCGCCTTGGCCCTGCGCATCATCATCGGACTCGTCCTGACCGCGGTCGCGGCGGCGATCGCGGGCCGCCGGCTGTGGTGGCTCTACCGCCTCAGCCAGACCGGCCAGCCCGCGCCGGAACGCATCGCGGCCGTCAGGGAGCATCCGGGCCGGGATGCCGAAACGCAAGTCACCGAGGTCTTCGGGCAGCGCAAGCTGCTCCAGTGGTCGGTCCCGGGGATAGCCCACTTCCTGACGTTCTGGGGCTTCATCATCCTGATCCTGACCCTCATCGAGGCCTACGGCGACCTGTTCAGCCGCACGTTCGCGATCCCGGGGATCGGGCACTGGGCGGCGATCGGCTTCCTGGAGGACCTGTTCGCGGTCGCGGTGCTCGTCGGCATCGGCACGTTCGCGGTGATCCGGCTGCGGGCCAACCCCAAGACCGAGGGCCGCAAGTCACGGTTCTCGGGATCGCACACGGGCGCGGCCTGGCTGGTCCTGTTCCTGATCTTCCTGGTCATGGCCACGCTGCTGATCTACCGCGGCGCGCAGATCAACACCGGTGTCTTCCCTTACGCGCACGGGGCGTTCGCCTCGCAGATCGTCGGGCACTGGCTGCACCCGCTGGGCGTGGGCGCGAACAAGGCGCTGGAGACCACCTTCATCCTGCTGCAACTCGCCGTGATACTCGGGTTCGGCGTGTTCGTCACCTACTCCAAGCACCTGCACATCGCCATTGCCCCGGTGAACGTGCTGTTCTCGCGCCGCCCCAACGGGCTGGGCGCGCTGCAGCCGATGCGCTCGAACGGCAAGGTGCTCGACTTCGAGGAGGCCGACCCGGACGAGGACATCTTCGGCCGCGGCAAGATCGAGGACTTCACCTGGAAGGGCATGCTGGACATGGCCACCTGCACCGAGTGCGGGCGCTGCCAGTCGCAGTGCCCGGCCTGGGTGACG
>DATAVV010000427.1:0-24181 GCA_036267555.1 Streptosporangiaceae bacterium
ACGTCCACCGGTGACCTGCCCGCGCCCAAGAAGGTCAAGCCGCCGCGCAGCCACTGGGACATGCTGATGGAGCGGCGCAGCGTGGCCGATCTCGAGGAGGTACTGGCCGAGCGCCTGGCCGTGATCAGGGGCCAGCGCCAGACCGGCACCAGCCAGAGCAGCGCCAGCGCCACCAGGCAGCGCAAGAGCGCTTAACTTTCTGCTCGCCTCCGGGCCCCCGGCCACCTCCCCGGTCCCCCTCCACTCCGCCGGCTTCCCTCGGTCGCTCGTTCCTCGCGCCCCCGGCTTAGCTGGGGTTGCGGGAGCGGCGGAGTTGGCGGGTCACGCCCCACTGGGCTACGCGCCAGAAGGCCTCGAACATGACCGCGCGGCTCATCTTGCTCGCGCCGCGGGTGCGGTCGACGAACGTGATGGGAACCTCGGTGACGGTCAGGCTGGCGTTGATGGTGCGGAGCGTGAGGTCGATCTGGAAGCAGTAGCCCTGCGAGCGGACGCTGTCCAGGCCGATCGCGCGGAGGGTTTCCGCCCGGTAGGCGCGGAAGCCCGCCGTGGTGTCGTGGATCGGGACCCGGAGCATCAGCCGGGCGTAGGTGTTGGCCCCGCGGGACAGGGCTTCCCTGGATTTCGGCCAGTTGCGGACCGTGCCGCCCTCGATCCAGCGTGAGCCGATGACCGCGTCGGCGTCCTCCAGGGCGGAGAGCAGCCTGGGCAGGTCCTCGGGCTGGTGCGACCCGTCCGCGTCGATCTCGACCATCGCGTTGTAGTCCTGGTCCAGGGCCCAGCCGAAGCCGGCGATGTAGGCGGCGCCGAGACCGCCCTTGCCCGGCCGGTGCAGCACGTGGATCTGCCCGTCGCCCGCGGCCAGCTTGTCCGCCAGTTCACCGGTGCCGTCCGGGCTGTTGTCATCGACCACCAGCAGGTCGGCGTCGGGAACCGCGCTGCGCACCCGCGCCGCGATCGATTCCAGATTTTCGCGCTCGTTATACGTGGGAATGATGACGGCCACGCGGGCTAGCGGGCCCCTCGGTCGGTCGGTTTCGGTCAATGTTCCTGCCTCAGACTGGGCTGGGTGTCCGATGAGTCTTCCGGGAGCGGGCTAGGGCCCCGCCGGTCGAAAAGGATATTCGATGCCGGAACCCGGCACGACATCGGCAGGTGCGCATAAATGCGCTGGCCTGTGCCCACCTCGGGACGACGGCCCTCCAGACCCCCCGCGGGGTCGGCCGCCCGTGCCGGGACAAGCCCGGCTGTTTACCTTGGCATTACCTTCGGGCATGGAAGAGGGCCCGGGCATCCCTTCGGACCGGAGTTCGTCCCGTCGGCAACGGGCTCGATCACCGTTGTCTACTGGGTGCCCGGGCCCCTCCCGGGTCCAACCCCCCGCCCAGCCGGGGCCGCAGGAGCAGCCCCCTTCCACGCTGCGCCTGGCACAAGAGGAACGAAAGATCCTCTCCTGGCACAACACGGTCGGTGCGGCTGACCGCCCCGGCCGGCTGGCCCGGTGCTGGACTGCGCAGAAACATACCGTCGATCGCCGCGATGTCAACCTGCCGTGACCTGCTGCGATCGCGCTGTGATCGCCGTTGCACCGCCCTGTTCCCCCTTGTCCGGCGGCGATACGATTGAGCCTCCGTTTGGTTGGCGACGGCGGCCGTATCCGCTATGGGTGAAAGCTTCCATCTGGAGGGCGAGTATGACAGACAGTCCCGAGACACAGGTGTCCGAGACGCAGATCGCGGTGCACTGGCGCGAGGAGGAGTACGTATATCCCCCGCAGAAGTTCATCGATCAGGCCAACGCCGCCGACCCGGCCATTTATGACCGGTTCAGCGAGGACCATTTCCCGGACTGCTTCAAGGAGTACGCCGACCTGCTCAGCTGGGATGAGCCCTGGCACACGATGCTCGACACCAGCAACCCGCCGTTCTGGAAGTGGTTTACCGGCGGCAAGCTGAACGCCTCGTATAACTGCGTGGACCGGCACGCGGAAGCTAATCCCGACAAGACCGCGATGGTCTTCGTGCCGGAACTCGAAACCGACGAGCACGTGCATATCAGCTACGCCGACCTGCTGCGCCAGGTAAACGAGTTCGCGGCCGTGCTGCGCGACTCGGTCGGCCTCAAGACCGGCGACCGGGTGACGCTGCACATGCCGATGGTCCCGGAACTGCCGGTCACCATGCTGGCCTGCGCCCGGCTCGGCGTCATTCACTCCCAGGTGTTCGGCGGCTTCAGCGGCAACGCCTGCGGCACCCGCATCGCCGACTCCGGCAGCCGCGTCCTGATCACCATGGACGGCTACTACCGTGCCGGCAACATGATCGACCACAAGGTCAAGGCCGACGAGGCCGTCGCGGAGGCGGCCAAGCAGGGCCAGGAAGTCGACAAGGTGCTCGTCTGGCGCCGCCACCCCGGCCAGTACGCCTCGCAGACGCCGATGTCCGAGGGCCGGGACGTGTTCGTGGACGACCTGCTCAGCCAGCACGAGGGCGCGACGGTCGCGCCGGTCTCCATGCCCGCCGAGGCGCCGCTGTTCCTGATGTACACCAGCGGCACGACCGGCCGCCCCAAGGGCTGCCAGCACAGCACCGGCGGCTACATGTCGTACGTGGCCGGGACGTCCAAGTACTACCAGGACATCCACCCCGACGACGTGTACTGGTGCATGGCCGACATCGGCTGGATCACCGGCCACTCCTACATCGTCTACGGGCCGCTGGCCCTGGGCACCACCACCGTGATCTACGAGGGCGTGCCGAACTACCCCGACGCGGGCCGGCCCTGGCGGATCGCGGAGAAGCTCGGGGTGAACATTTTCCACACCTCGCCCACGGCCATCCGGCAGTTGCGCAAGGTCGGCCCCGACGAGCCGCAGAAGTACAACTACCGCTTCAAGCACATGACCACGGTGGGCGAGCCGATCGAGCCCGAGGTCTGGCGCTGGTACTTCTCGGAGGTCGGCAAGGGCGAGGCGGTCATCGTCGACACCTGGTGGCAGACCGAGACCGGCGGCTTCCTGGGCACCGGACTGCCGGCGCTCAAGCCGATGAAGCCGGGTAGCTGCGGGCCCGCGGCGCTCGGGATCTACCCGGTCATCTACGACGAGAACGGCGATGAGGTCCCGAACGGCCGGGCCGGCAACATCTGCATCCGCAACCCGTGGCCGGGGATCTTCGAGACGATCTGGGGTCAGCCCGAGCGGTTCGTCGACACCTACTACAAGAAGTACAACAAGGATCCCGACAGCAAGGACTGGCACGACTGGCCGTACTTCGCCGGCGACGGCGCGGTGCTGGCGGCCGACGGGTACCTGCGGATACTCGGCCGCGTCGATGACGTGATCAACGTGGCCGGGCACCGGCTCGGCACCAAGGAGATCGAGTCGGCCGCGCTGACGGTCAGCGAGGTCACCGAGGCGGCCGCGGTACCGGTGATCGACGACATCCGCGGCCGGGCCGTGGAGGTCTACATCTCGCTGAAGCCCGGCTTCGAGCCGAGCCCGGAGATGGAGGCCAAGGTCACCCGCGCGATCGAGACCGAGATCGGCAAGATCGCGCGTCCGAAGAACGTGTGGATCGTGGCCGACATGCCGAAGACCAGGTCGGGCAAGATCATGCGCCGGGTCATCGCGGCGGTGTCGAACTTCGCGGACGTCGGCGACGTGACCACGCTGGCCAACCCCGAGATCGTCGACGGCATCCGGCAACAGGTGCAGAGCGAGAAGGTGGCCAAGAACGACGTGCCGCGCGAGCTGACCGAGACCGAGCTTGAGGAGATCAAGCGCTTCGGCACCGAGTAGCTCGCCGGATCGCCTGCGCCGGGCGGCGCACGGGCTCACCGGCCCGCGCGCCGCCCGGTAACGTACTGCCGGTGAGCCCGGCCCGGCCTGACGCCGACCGTCCCGGCCGCGCGGCTGGCGGGCGGGCCCATGCTCCCCTGGAGCCGCCGGTCCTGGCCTGGCTGGCCCGGGCGCTGGCTGGCGACCCGGTCACGGCCACGGCGCTGCTGAGCGGCGGCTACAGCAACGAGAACCTCCTGGTCACCACCGGCCGGAGCCGGTACGTGCTGCGCCGCTACCCGCGCCGCCCCGCGGCGGACGCCGCCCGGACCTGCGCCGTGGAGGCCGCGCTCGCGCCCCGGCTGGCCGAGGCCGGCGTCCCGGTCCCCGAGGTGCTCGCCGCCGACCCGGCCGGCTCGGCGGCCGGCGAGCCGCTGCTGCTGGCCCGCTACGTGCCCGGGGCCACGGTCCGGGCGACGATCGGCCCGGACGGGACCGACCGCGCGGCGGCGGCCGAGGTCGCGGCGGCGGCCGGGCGGGCCCTGGCCGCGATCGGCACGGTCACCTTCGCCCGCGGCGGGTTCTTCACCGGCCCCGGCCTGACCCCTTCCGATGCGGACCTCCCCGGCAGCCTGCCGGAATTCGTCGAGCGCTGCCTGCGGGCCGGGTCCGCGGCCAGCGCCCTGTCCCCCGGCGAGATGGACCGGGTGCGGGCGCTCGCGGCGGCGGCCGACCCCCTGGCCCGCAGCGTGGCGGCGGCCCGGCAACTGGTCCACTCCGACTACAACGGCAAGAACCTGCTGGTGCTCGCCCGCGGCGGCCGGTGGTCGGTCTCGGCCGTGCTGGACTGGGAGTTCGCGTTCAGCGGCAGCCCGCTCACCGACATCGGGAACATGCTGCGCTTCCGCGAGGACTACCCGCCCGGCTTCGGCGGCGCCTTCACCGCCGGGTACACGGGCGCGGGCGGGCGGCTGCCGCCGGACTGGCGGGAGATCAGCGAGGCACTCGACCTGTACGCCCTGGCCGACTTCCTCACCCGGCCGCCGGGGCACCGCTACTTCGGCCGGGCCGTGGCCGCGATCAGGCGGCGGCTGGCCCCGCGCTAAGCTTCACCCAGCCCGCGGGGAGGCCCGGGGCACAATGGTTGCCGTCCCGTAATCGCACCCGGTTACCCTCTCCTGACCAGACTCGCTACGATGCCCGCTATGGCCGCATTGTTCAGCCGGATCATTCCGATCCTGTTCGTCGCCGACCTCGCGGCCGAACGTGACTTTTACCTTCGGCTGGGATTCCACGTGACCTATGAGGGTCCTGAGTACCCGGACTTTGCCTCGCTTGGAAACGGCACGGTCGAGTTCGGCATCGAGCGGCGGGAGGGGTTCCGCCGTGGGTCCCCCGATCACGTGCTGACCTGGCAGTTTGGCGTCTCCGACTTTGACCTGGCCCGCAAGCGGCTGGCCGAGGCGGGCGTGCCGTTCCGGGAGGAACTGATGGCGCCAGCGGCGGACTGGAGGTACCGCGTACTGCACGCCCGCACCCCGAACGGCTATCACCTGCTCCTTGAGGAGGGCAGCGATTAACTGTTTTCCTGCTCGCCTCCGGGCCGCTTAACCCGCCATCTTCCTTCCTCGCCTGTTTCTCTGCTCGCTCGTCAGTCCAGTTGGCGGCCAGCACAATGGCAGGCTCGCTCCTGCCGGGCCCGGGTCAGCCGAGAAGCTCGCCGAACCGCCGCCGGACGGTGGCGGCGGTCTCGTCGGCCGGCGCGTCCCAGATCTCCTGACGGAAGATCTCCACCTCCGCGAAGCCGCGGTAGCCCGCCGCCAGGACCTGGGCGGTGATCTGCGCCAGGTCGATGTGCCCGTCGCCCAGGTGACCACGGCCGAGCAGCGGGTCGGCGGGCAGCGGCAGGACCCAGTCGGCGAGCTGGAAGCAGGCGATCCGGCCGCGGGCGCGCGCGATCTGGCCGGCCAGGCCGGCGTCCCACCACACGTGGTAGGTGTCGATCACGACCCCCACCGCCTCGGCCGGGAACTGCACGGCGAGGTCGAGCGCCTCACCGAGCCCGGACACCACGCACCGGTCCGCGCAGAACATCGGGTGCAGGGCCTCCACGCCGAGCCGGACGTCGAGCCGCTGCGCGAGGGGGACCAACTCGGCCACCGCGTCGGCCACCATCCGGCGGGCCAGGCCGAGATCGCGGCTGCCCGGCACGAGCCCCCCGCTGACCAGCACCAGCGCGTCCGCTCCGAGCTCGGCCGCCTCGGTGAGCGCGGCCCGGTTGTCGGCCAGCGCGGCGGCCCGGGCCTGCGGGTCGGCATGGGTGAAGAACCCGCCCCGGCACAGGCTGGACACGTGCAGCCCGGCGGCGCGCACGGCCGCCGCCGCCGGGGCCAGGCCCCGCTCGGCCACGCGGTCCCGCCACAGCCCGACCGCCTCGATCTCGTGCCGCTGGCAGAGCCCGATGACCTGGTCCAGGGTCCGGTGCTTGACCGTGGCCTGGTTGAGGGACAGCCGCAGGCCGGTCACGACGCCGCCGCGGCGGCCAGGTACTCGGTCATCCGGCCGACGGCCAGCTCGGGCGCCAGCAGCGCGCCCGCGGCCGCGGCCAGCTCGAACACCCGGCACAGGTGCTCGGGACTGCGCTGCTCCTGCAGGCGGCCGAGCATGGCGAAGTGCGGCTGCAGGCCGTTGAGCCAGGCCAGGAACGCGATGCCCGCCTTGTAGCGGAACGTGGGCGCCTCGAAGATCACCCGGCTCAGCGGCATGGTCGGGCCGATGGCCGCGTCGTAGCCGGCCAGGTCGCCGGCGTCCAGCGCGTGCAGCGCCGCCGCCGCGGGCGCGGTGACCGCGGCGAACGCGCCGAGCAGCGCGTCGCTGTGCCCCTGGCCGTCGCCCCGGATGAGCTGGTCGTAGTGGAAGTCGTCGCCGGTGTACAGCCGCACGCCGGGCGGCAGCCGGCGCCGCAGCGCCACCTCATGGCGGGCGTCGAGGACCGACAGCTTGATCCCGGCGACCTTCCCCTCGGCGTTCTCGATCAGCCGGATGACCAGGTCAGCGGCGGCCTCGAAGCCGTCGGCGCCCCAGTACCCGGCCAGGGCAGGGTCGAACGCGGTACCCAGCCAGTGCAGGATCACCGGCCGGCCGGCCTGGTGCAGCAGGTGCCCGTAGACGTCCAGGTAGTCCTGGCCGGACCCGGCGCTCGCGGCCAGGGCCCGGCTGGCCATCAGGATCACGCCGGCCCCGGCGGACTGCACCAGGTCGAGCTGGGCCTGGTAGGCCGCGACGATCGCGGCGAGCGGGTGCCGGCCCGGCGCAAGCTGGTCGGTGCCGGCCCCGCAGGCGATCACCGCGCCCCGCTCGGCGGCCCGCGCGGCCGAGCGGGTGATCAGCTCCTGGGCCTGGGCCCAGGACAGGCCCATGCCGCGCTGCGCGGTGTCCATCGCCTCCGCGACCCCGAACCCGTAGTCCCACAGGAAGTCCCGGAAGGCCAGGGTGGACTCCCAGTCGATCCCGCCGCCGGGGCCGGCCGCGACGTGAGCCGCCGCGTAGACGCTGCGCGAGGCCGGCGGCGGGTAACCGCCGGGCCCATCCCACCCGCCCCGCCCGCCGCCCTGGTCGTCGATGACCAGCGGTGCCTGGCGCCCCGGCAGCCGGATCTGCGCGCTCATATCGCCAACGGGGGTACCTCGACCCGGCGGCCCTCCGCCGAGGAACGCTGAGCCAGCTCGGCCAGGTGCACGCCCTTGGCCCCCTCGGCCAGGTCCCACGGCAGCGGCGTCCCCTCGGCCACCGCGCGCAGGAACTGTTCCCACTGTGCCTTGAACCCGTTGTCGAACACGGCGTTGTCCGGGACGTCGGTCCACTGCGCCGGGTAGTCCAGCGGGTCGGGCAGGTCCGGGTTCCAGACCGCCAGCGGGGTCGACACCCGGTGCTGCACGGCGCATGCGCGCAGCCCGGCGACCGCGCTGCCGTCGGTCCCGTCCACGTGCACCTCGAGCAGTTCCCGCCGGTTCACCCGGACGGCCCAGGACGAGTTCACCGACGCCATCACCCCGCCCTCCAGCTCCAGCACCGCGTACGCCGCGTCGTCGGCCGTGACGTCGTAGGGCGCGCCCGACTCGTCGAAGCGCCGCGGCACGTGCGTCACCCTCCGCGCATACAGCGCCGTGACCGGGCCGAACAGGTCTTCCAGCAGGTAGCACCAGTGCGGGAACATGTCGAGCGTGATCCCGCCGCCCGCGTCAGCGCGGTAGTTCCACGACGGGCGCTGCGCGGGAGTCTCGCGGCCCTCGAACACCCAGTAGCCGAACTCCAGCCGCACCGCCAGCACCCGGCCGAAGAAGCCCTCCCTGACCAGCCGACGCAGCTTGATCACACCGGGCAGGAACAGCTTGTCCTGCACCACGCCGTGGATGATGCCGGCCGCCCGGGCCGCGCGGGCCAGCCGCAGCGCGCCGTCCAGCGAGCTGGCCACCGGCTTCTCGGTGTAGACGTGCTTGCCGGCCGCGATCGCGAGCGCCACGGCGTCCTCGCGCGCGCTGGTGACCTGGGTGTCGAAGTACACCTCCACCCCGGGGTCGGCCAGCACCTCATCCAGGCGGGCCGACCAGCGCTCCAGCCCGTGCCGCTCGGCGATCTCGCGCAGCCGGGCCTCGTTGCGGCCGACCAGGACCGGTTCGGGGTAGATGCTCGCGCCGCCGGGCAGCGGCACGCCGCCCTGCTCGCGGATCTTCAGCAGGGACCGGACCAGATGCTGGCGGTAGCCCATCCGGCCGGTGACGCCGTTGATCGCGACGTGCACGACTTTGCGGGCCACTCATCATCCTTAACGCGGCCTGGGGGCCGGCGGTGTCGCCCCCGGCCCGATATGGGAAAGCACTTTCCCAGGCTAGGCTGACCGGGAAAGCCAGGTCAACTGCCCAGGGAGACGCCAGGAGCACGAGGTGGAGGACGCGAGAACCCGGGTGACCCTGCAGGACGTGGCCGACCGCGCGGGCGTCTCGATCACCACGGCCTCCCGGGTGGTGAACGACGGGTCGCGGCGGGTCGGCGCGCACCTGGCCCGGCGCGTCCACCAGGCCGTCGACGAGCTGGGCTACACCGCCAACCTGCAGGCCAGGGCCGTCGCCACCGGGCGCAGCAGCATGGTCGGCGTGGTCGTGCACGACATTGCCGACCCGTACTTCTCCTCGATCGCGGCGGGCCTGATCGAGGCCGCCGGCGCCCGCCAGATGCTGGTCTGCCTGTCCGCCGCGCCCGCCAGCGAGGCGGCCGAGCGGGAGTACGTGGCGCTGATGCGCGCCCAGCGGGCCCGGGCGGTCATCCTGGTCGGCAGCCGGACCGACGACGCCGCGGCCCGGGCCGCGCTGGGCGAGGAGATCGCCGCGTTCACCCGGCAGGGCGGCCGGGCCGTGTGCGTCGGGCAGCCCCTGCTCGGCGTGGACACGATCGTGCCGGAGAACGCCGCGGGCGCGGGCGCCCTGGCCCGCGCCCTGGTCGCGCTGGGCCACCGCCGGTTGGCCGTGCTCGCCGGGCCGCGCGGGCTGCTCACCGCGCAGGACCGGGTCGCGGGCTTCCGGGCCGGCCTCGCGGCCTGGTCGATCGGCCTGCGCCCGGGCGAGGTGGTCCACGGCGCGTTCACCAGGGACGGCGGCTATGAGGCGATGAGCTCGATCCTGGCCGCGGGCGGGCCGCTGCCGGACTGCGTGTTCGCGGTCAACGACGTGATGGCGGTCGGCGCGCTGGCCCGCCTGCGCGCCGCCGGGATCTCGGTGCCGGGCGGCGTGGCGGTGGCCGGCTTCGACGACATCCTGACGCTGCGGGACGTCACGCCGCCGCTGACCACGGTCCGGCTGCCGCTCAAGCGGATGGGCGAGATGGCGGCCAGCCTGGTCCTGGCCGACGGCGAGCCCGGCCGGCCGCGCGTGGTCCCGGTGCCCGGCGAGGTGATCATGCGGGACAGCACGATCCCGCGTCTCCCGCCCGCCTGATCAGGAAAACCGGCGCATTCGCCCCCTTGCGCGGCCCGGCCCGTTCGTCCACTATGGGTTCGGCCACATTTGGGAAAGCGCTTGCCAGCCCGGGGTCGAAGCGGCTTGCAGGCGCAAATCGGATGCTGTCCGCTATCTGCGCCGGTAACGGGTATGTTGCGCCTCTTCCCCTGAGCGGCGCATCGACCCACAATTTCAGGCAGTGCCGCTGCCCGGGCGGCCCAGACGAGGAGTGCCCATGAGCGAGGCGGCTTCCGTTCCGTTCTCGGAGACCAAGGCTCCCGAATCCCCCGACCGGCTGCACCGCGGCGCCCTCAGCCTGGTGGACATCGCGGCCTCGACGATGGCGAACATCGGCCCGGCCTACAGCTTCATGTTCAGCTTCGGCCTGATCGTGGCGACCGCGGGCATCGCGGCACCGCTGACGATCATCGCGGCCGTGGTCGCGATCGCGCTGCTGGGCAACACGCTGTCGCAGTTCTCCCGGGCCCAGCCGTCGACCGGCGGTTTCATCACGTTCGTGGGCAAGTCCTTCGGCGGCACCAGCGCGGTGACCACCGCGCTGCTGTGCGGGGCCGGCTACATCATCGCGATCTCGTCGGTGCTGGCCGTCTCCGGGTGGTTCCTCGAGTACGTGCTGAACTACTACTTCGCCTGGAACGTCCCGTGGATCATCTTCTCGGTGCTGCTGACCGCGGGCTCGGTCGTGATGATGTACCGCGGCGTGGCCCTCTCGACCAAGCTGGCCGGGTTCTTCTTCGGCTTCGAGATGCTGGTCCTGGTCATCGTGTCCATCGCCGCGCTGGCCAAGAACGGCAGCCACCTGTCCGCCGCGCCGTTCGAGTGGAGTCACCTCAACAAGGGCTTCAGCGGGCTCGCGCCGGGTTTCCCGCTGGCCGTGTACCTGTTCATCGGGTGGGAGAACTCGGCAGCGCTGGCCGAGGAGACCGGTAACCCGCGGCGCAACGTGCCGCGCGCCGTCTTCCTGTCGATCGTGCTCATGGCCGTGCTCTACCTGCTGGTCGCCTACGCCACGGTGAGCGGCTTCCACGACAACGGGACCGCGCTCGCCGCGGCGCCGATCCCGTTCATCACCGTGGCGCACTCCACCCTGGCCAAGGTGGCGGTCATCGCCTACCTGGCCGGGCTGACCTCCACCGTGGGCGTGCTGATCGCCGCGGTGAACTCGCAGGCCCGGCTGGTCTTCAACGCGGGCCGCGAGGGCCTGCTGCCGCGCTGGATCGGCAAGGTGCACCCGACCCGCAAGACGCCGATCAACGCGATCTACGCCTTCGTCGGGATCGCCGGAGGGATCATCGTGGTCTGGTGCCTCGGCCACCTGATCTTCGGGCACAGCGGCAGCATGGACGGGCTGAACTTCTTCGACGAGTCCGGCACGATGGGCACGATCCTGATCCTCGTCGTGTACTTCCTGGCCAACCTGGCGCTGCCGTTCTACTACCGCAAGTACCGGCCGCAGGAATTCAACGTGCTCAAGCACCTGATCCTGCCGGTGCTCGGGATGATCGTGATCGCCGTCCCGGTCTACTACCTGTGCAAGCCCCCGCAGCCACAGCCCTACGACTGGTTCCCGTACGCGGCGCTGATCATCATTGTGATCTCGGTGATCTATGCCTACGTGCTCAACCGCCGTGACCCTGCGCTGGCCGAGCGGGTCGGCTCGATCGTGGCCGACGAATAAGCCCGAGGGGGGCCCGCGATGACCGACACCGCCGCCGCGCAGGCTGAGGCGACCGCCCCGGCCCCGGAGCATCCGCTCGACCCGGCCACCGCGCAGGAGTACCTGGCCGGCCGGCGGATCCTGGCCGACGCTGGCCTGCTCGGCGACACGGCCCGGTTCGCCTACTACGGTCTTGACGAGCCGTCCAAGGACGACGTGACGGCGGGCCGGGCCGGCCGGCGGCTGCGCGCGTTCCTCATCGACGTGGCGACCGGCGAGTCCGCCGACGCGGTCGTGTCGCTGGGCGAGGGCCGGGTGGTGTCGCGCCGCGTGCTCGACCCGCGCGCCGACGGCCAGGCGCCGATCATCAACGAGGACTTCGCCGTGGCCGAGGAGGTGGCCAGGGCCGATCCGGGCTGGCGGGCGGCCATGGCCAGGCGCGGCCTGACCGACGTGACCAAGCTGCGGGCCTGCCCGCTGACCGCGGGGTCGTTCGGGGTGCCCGAGGAGGAGGGCCGCCGGATGGTCCGCGTGCTGGCCTTCCGGCAGGAACGCGAGCACGACTACGTCTGGGCGCACCCGGTGGACGGGGTCGCGGCGTACGTCGACCTGGTCGAGCGCAAGGTGTTCCGGCTCGTGGACGAGTTCGAGTTGCCGGTGCCCGGGGAGTCGGGCGACTACGACGACCCGGACGTGCGCGGTCCGGTGCGCGACGGCCTGCGGCCGATCGAGATCACCCAGCCCGACGGGCCGAGCTTCACCCTGGACGGCCACCTGCTGCGCTGGCAGGGCTGGTCCATGCACGTCGGCTTCGACGCGCGCGAGGGGCTGATCCTGCACCAGATCAGCCTGGAGGACGCCGGGCAGGCGCGGCCGCTGGTTTACCGGGCGTCGATCCCCGAGATGGTCGTGCCGTACGGCGACCCGCGGTTCCGGTACTGGCAGACGTACTTCGACACCGGCGAGTACCTGGTCGGGAAGTTCGCCAACTCGCTGGAGCGCGGGTGCGACTGCCTGGGCGAGATCGCGTACCTGGACGCCACCGTGGCCGACGACTTCGGCGCGCCGCAGGTGATCCGCAACGCGATCTGCATCCACGAGGAGGACCACGGGATCCTCTGGAAGCACACCGACATCTTCAACGGCTCGGTCCAGACCCGCCGCCAGCGCCGCCTGGTCGTGTCGATGTGGAGCACGGTCGGCAACTACGACTACGGCTTCTACTGGTACTTCTACCTGGACGGCACGATCGAGCACGAGATCAAGATGACCGGCGCGCTGTTCACGTCCGGCTACCCGGGAGACGACTACCCCTACATCACCGAGGTGGCGCCGGGCCTGGGCGGGCCGGTGCACCAGCACCTGTTCAGCGCGCGGCTGGACATGACCGTGGACGGCCAGGACAACGCGGTCGACGAGATCGACGTGCACGGCCTGCCGGTCGGCCCGGGCAACCCGCACGGGAATGCCATGGCCCAGACCGTGACCCGGCTGCGGACCGAGGCGCAGGCCGTGCGCGACTGCGACGGCTCACGCGGCCGGGTCTGGCGGGTGACCAGCACCGGGCGGGTCAACCGGTTCGGCCGGCCCTGCGGCTACACGCTGTACCCGGAGGCGGCGCCGGTGCTGCTGGCCGACCCGGCGGCGCCAGTGCACGCGCGGGCCGGCTTCGCCACCCACCACCTGTGGGTGACCCGGTACGACCCGGCGCAGCGGTACCCGGCCGGGGACTTCGTCAACCAGCACCCGGGCGGGGCCGGGCTGCCCTCGTTCATCGCAGGCGACCAGGAGATCGACGGCACCGACATCGTGCTGTGGCACACGTTCGGGCCCACGCACGTCCCGCGGCCCGAGGACTGGCCGGTGATGCCGGTAGCCCGGTGCGGGTTCACGCTCAAGCCCACCGGCTTCTTCGACCGCAACCCGGCGCTCGGCGTGCCGCCTCCCCCCGGTCACTGCGCCGGCTGAGAGCCAGGGCAAGTGAGCGGAAGCGCGGCCAGCGGCTGAGATCTGTGAAAGCTGTGGTCACAAGATCTGGCTTGGGCCACAGCTTGTCCGGCGGGTCAGCGACAATGGCGTCTCGCCTTCACCTGCGGTGCCGAGAGGGCTGGACGCTATGGCCGCTACCGACCCGGTTTATTTCCGGGTGCTTGAGGACCTCCGCGCGCGGATCCGCGGCGGGCTCCTCCCGCCGGGGGCCCGGGTGCCGTCGCGGAACGCGATCATCGCCAAGTACGGCGTCGGGGAGACCGCGGCCAAGCACGCACTGCAGGTCCTGGCGACGGAGGGGCTCATCGAGGCCAGGACCGGGTCCGGGTCGTACGTGCGGCGGGTGCCCGCCGCGTGCTACCTGGATCACGACCGGCTGAACTTTCCCGGCTCGCCGTTCGGCCTCGGCGAGGAGGCGGACCCGGCGGGCCGGGTGGCCTGGGAGCACCAGACCGAGCGGCGGCTGCCCCCGCCGCACATCGCGCGGCGGCTGCGGCTCGACCCGGGCGTGGACGAGGTGGTGACCACCACGTACCTGCTCACCGCGGACGGCGCGCCGGTCCAGGTGGCCACGAGTTACGAGCCCGGCCGGCTCACGGCGGGTACCTCGGTGGCCCTGCCCGAGCAGGGCCCGCTCGCGGGCCGGGGGGTCATCGAGCGGATGGCGTCGATCGGTATCCACGTGGACCAGGTCGTGGAGGAGGTCTCGGTCCGGCCGTCGCTGGCCGCCGAGGCCGCCGCGCTCGGCCTGCCGGCCGGGACGCCCGTGCTGCTCATCGAGCGGGTGCACCTGGCGTCCGGGCAGCCAGCGGAGGCCGGGGAGATCGTGATCGCGGCGGACAGGTTCCGGCTGCGGTACCGGATCGGTGTCCCGGCCGCGGATCCGGTCCCGGCCGCCAGCCATGATCCGGCCGGGCCGGCCCTGCCGGCCATGGCCTATGCCCCGCCCGGCGCGGGCGTGCCGGCGGCGCGGGCGGAGCCGCCGAGGTAGAGCGCGCCGATCTCCGGGTGGTCGAGAACCTCGGCACCGGTGCCGGCCAGGCGCACCCGCCCGTTCTCCATGACCACCCCGTGGGTGGACAGCCGCAGGCCCGCGCGGGCGTTCTGCTCGACGAGCAGGATCGTCTTGCCGGCCGCGTTCATCATCCGGACCGCGTCGAAGACCGACCTGAGCACCTTCGGAGACAGCCCCATCGACGGCTCATCCAAGATCATCAGCCCGGGGTCGAGTATCAGGCCGCGTGCGAACTCCACGAGCCGCTGCTCACCCCCGGACAGGCTGCCCGCCTTCTTACCCGCCCAGGCGGCCACCTGCGGGAACGTCTGCTCGACAGTGGCCAGCCTGCGGGCCAGAAGCGCCCGGTCCCTGATGGTGTAGCCGCCGAGTTCCACGTTCTCCCTGACCGTCATGTCCCGGAACAGGCTGTGGTTCTGCGGCACGTGCACCAGCCCCAGGTCCAGGATCTGGCGCGGGCTCTTCCCGGCCAGCGGCTGGCCGCGGAAGGTGATGGTCCCGCGCCGGGGCCGCAGCAGGCCGCTGATCGTGGCCAGCAGGGTGGACTTGCCCGCCCCGTTCGGCCCGACGACGCAGGTGATCCCGCCCTCGGCCACGGTTATCGACACGCCGTGCAGCACGTCACCGCCGCCGTAACCCGACACCAGGTCCTCGATGACGAGTGCTGGCTCACCGCCCGGCGGCATCGTCGTCCTCCCCCGCCGTTCCGAGGTAGGCGTCGAGCACCCGGGGGTCGCCGCGGATGATCTGCGGCGGGCCCGACGCGACCACGGTCCCGGAGTCGAGCACGGTGACGTGTCCGCACAGCCCCATCACGAACTCCATGTTGTGCTCGACGATCAGGAAGGTCCGCCCGGCCGCGTTGAGCTCGCGGATGCGGTCGGCCAGGTGGTGCACGAGCGTCGGGTTCACCCCGCCGGCCGGCTCGTCGAGCAGCACGATCCGCGGGTCGGCGATCAGCACGTAGGACAGCTCGAGCAGCTTGCGCTGGCCGTAGGACAACGTGTCGGCGAGCGCGTCGGCGTGGCCGGCCAGGCCGGTGAACTCGAGCAGGTCCGCGGCCCGCCGCCGGTCGGCGCGCCCGCCCGCCCGGGCCAGCGGATGATGGCGGCGGCCGGACCGGGGCACCGCGATGAGCATGTTCTCCATGACCGTCAGCCGGGGGAAGATCCGGGTGAGCTGGAAGGTACGCCCGATGCCGAGGGCGAAGACGCGTCGTGGTGCCAGGTTCGTGATCCGTCGGCCGTCCAGGTGGATCTCGCCGCCGTCCACCCGCTCGTAGCCGGTCATGACGTTGAACAGGGTGGTCTTGCCCGACCCGTTCGGGCCGATCAGGCCCGCGACCGCTCCCTCCTCGACCTCGAGCGTGCAGTCGTCAAGAGCCTGCACGCCGCCGAATGCCTTGGACACGGCCGAGACCCGGAGCAGGGCGGTCACGGCTTGGCCTCGCGCACCGCGGCTCCGCCCGGGGTTGCTCCCGCCGGAGCCTCCCCGGGCGGAGCGGCCCCGGCTGCTGGTCGCGTCCGCCGCGCCCGCAGCGAGGCGATCTTCTCCGCCCCGGTGGGGATCACGCCGCGCGGCAAGCCGATCAGGACCAGCAGGAACAACACCCCGAGCAGGATCTCGCTCAGGTACTCGTTGGTGTACTGCAGCGTGAGGTACTGCTGGGCGGGCTCGATGACCAGGGCACCGAGCAGCGGGCCCGAGATCGTCCCGAGCCCGCCGAAGAACGCCATCACGACGACGGACAGGTCGAACAGCGGGTCGAACGCGAACTGGGGCAGGGCCTGCCCGATGAAGTAGAACCACAGGCCCCCGGCCATCCCGGTCAGGATGGCCGAGATCACGTAGGCGGCCAGCTTCACCGGCATGGCCCGGACGCCGAGCCCGGCGGCCCGGTCCTCGTCGTCGCGGATCGCCCGCAGTTGCAGCCCGAAACGCGAGCCCCGGATCAGCCAGGACGCTCCGGTCGCCGCGACCAGCAGGGCGAGCGCCAGATAGTAGAACGGGTTGTTGAACGTGGCGGCGTCCCAGTTCGGCGACGGCGCGAGGATGCCGCTCGACCCGCCGGTCACCGTCAGGTTGGACGCGGTGATCTGGGCGATGAAGAAGAACGCGATCGTGATCACCACGAACGTGTGCCGCCGGACCCGCAGCGCGAACACCCCGGTCACCACGGCCAGGCCGGCGGCCACCGCGCCGGCCAGCGGCAGCAGGGCGAACACGGCGTCCCCGGTCGAGTGCCAGGCCCGGCCGGCGATCCCGACCGTGTACGCGCCGCCGCCGAAGAACAGCGCGTGCCCGAGGGAGACGTAGCCGGAGTACCCCGAGAAGATGTTCCAGGCCACGGCGACCGCGGCGAAGATCAGCGTGTCCACCGCGATCGTGGTCACGGCCGCGTTGGTCACGGCCAGCGGGAACACGGCCAGGATGGCGAGGACGGCCAGGGCCCCGCCGGCCCGCCAGATCACTGTGCTCCAAACATCATTGGGCCCTCGCCGCGCGCCGGCCGAACAGGCCGGTCGGCCGCACGACCAGCACCAGCACCAGCGCCACGTAGAACACCACGACCGCCCAGTCCGGCGACCAGATGTCCACGAGGGACTCGGCCGTGGTCATGAACACCGCCGCCGCCAGCGCGCCGCCGATGCTGCCCAGACCGCCGAGGATGATGATCGCGAGCAGCCGGGAGATCAGGTCGTAGCCGCTGTTCGGGTTGAAGCCGCCGCTGGTGGCGCCGAACATCATGCCGCCGACGGCGGTGACCGCCACGCCGATCCCGAACGTGAGCGCCGCGACCCGGTTCACGTCGATCCCGATCAGCCGGGCCGCGGTCTGGTCCTGCATGGTGGCCCGCACGCTGCGCCCGAACCTGGTCCGGTACAGCAGCAGGTACAACGCGGCCACGCAGGCCACCGCGAGCGCGAAGCCGTACAGGTAGATGTCGGACAGGTAGAAGCCGAACAGGTGCACGCTCGCGTACACGTAGGAGGCCCGCAGCACGACGAAGCCCGGCCCGAAGACCCGGTAGAGCACGCCCTCGATGATCAGCGCCACCGCGTACGCGGCGAGCAGCGACATCGACGCGCGGTCCCGGCCGCGCAGCGGCCGGATGAACAGCCACTGGATGGCGACGCCGATCACGAACATCACCGGGACCGTGATGAGCAGCCCGACGAACAGGTCGATGTGCAGGTGCACGGACAGCACGTAGCTGAGGTAGGCGCCGAGGACCACCAGGATGCCCTGGGCGATGTTGATGATGTCGAGGACACCGAAGATCAGCGTCAGGCCCACGGCCATCAGCGCGTAGACGCCGCCGCCGAGTATCCCGTCGGCGACAGCCTCATAGACCTGGCGTGCCATCTCAGCTCCGTGCTGCCTCGTTGTGCGCAGTCCCGCGCCCGCGGCTCAGCTTGACCAGGCCGGCTTGGGATTGATGATCTTTGCCGACCCAGTCGCGGCGGCCGGGAGCACCTGCACGAACTTCCCGTTCTGCCACTGGAAGATGAACGCGATCGCCTTCACGTTCTCGCCGAGCGAGTTGAACTTCACCGGCCCCTGGACGCTGGCCAGCGTGACCCCGCTGTGCAGGTAGGTGATGAGCTTCGAGCCGGTCGTGCCGCCGGTCGCCTCGACCGCCGCCGCGGTCACCTCGCCGACCGAGTACGCCTCGGCCACGTCGGCGTTGACGTCCGATGCGGTCCCGCCGTACTTGGCGACGTACTCGCTGACCATGTGCTGGCTGGACGCGCTGGCGTAGCCCGGGTACCAGGCGTCGGGCACCATCACGCCGTTGGCGTTCGCCAGGCCCACGGCGCTGGTGAACGCGGCGCCCTGGTCGGGCCCGGCCGCGGCGACGAAGACCTTCGGGTTGAAGTGCTGCTGCTCGAACGCCTGCATGAACGATGACACCGTGGGCACGTCGGTGGAGCCGAGCACCACCATCTGCGCCCCGCTGGCCGCGACCAGGTCGGCGTTGGGCTTATAGTCCGGCACCTCCTCGGGGAAGATCTTGGAGTACTTGGTCTTGATCCCGAGCGGCTGCAGCTCGCTCTGCGCGAGCTGGACCTGCGGGGTGGCGAACGGATCGTCGGCCATCGGGTACGCCGCGCTGGCCGGCCGTTCGCTGGCGGGCAGCGACTTGATCCAGTCGACCAGCGGGTCGAGCTCGTTCGCGACCGGCAGGCTCACGTCGAACACGTTCGGCAGCTTCTCGCCGAACACCAGCGGCCCGCCGCCCGCGCCTTCCACGAACGCGAAGCCGTACCGGTGCGCGACCTCGGCGGCGGGCGCGGTGAGCAGCGTGGAGAACGGGCCGAAGGTCAGCGCGACGTGGTGCACGGTGATCAGGTCGGTGTAGTTGGTGTCGACCTGGGTGGGGCTGCTGTTGTCGTTGAGGATCACCATCTGGACCTTGCGGCCGAGCAGCCCGCCATGGGCGTTCACGTCGTGCGCCCACAGCTCGTACCCCTTCTCGTACGCCTGGCCGTCGTCGGAGAAGTCACCGGTCAGCGACAGCGAGGCGCCGATGAGCAGGGGCGCCTTAGCGCCACCGCTGCCCGAGCCACTGCTGCAGCCGACGGCCAGCGTGGCCGCGAGGGCGACGGCTACCGCGCCGCACGCAAACGGGGCGGGACGAGATCTCATTGTGGTTCTCCTTCCGGCCCGAGCCCGTCCGAGACGTCCGCTTCCTCGCTGACCAGATCCAGGCCGGCCGAGTCGGCCTCGATCTCGAGGAGCGCCGCGAAGTCCTGATCGCCGTGGCCGCGGCCGACCAGCCCCTGCACGATCTGGTGCACGAGCGCGGCCACCGGGAGCGGGACCTCATGCTCGCGCGCGGCCGCGAGCCCGAGATCGAAGTCCTTGCGCAGCAGCGTGGCGGTGAACGTGGGGGTGAAGTCGAGGTTGACGTACGCGGGCGTCTTGTACCGGGTGAACAGCGAGCCCATCACGCTGGAGTTGATGCAGGCCAGGAACGACTGCCGGGAGACCCCGCTCTTCTGGGCCAGCACCGTGATCTCGGCCATGGACTGGGCCACGGTGCCGAGGAACAGGTTGTGGCACAGCTTCACGATGCGGGCCTGCTCGTCCTCGCCCACGTGGGTGGCCGCGCCGAGCAGGCCCAGGTACGGCCCGGCGGTGTCGAACGCCGCGCGCGGGCCGGATACAGCCAGGGTGAGCCGGCCCGCCCGGGCCACCCGGGGGTTGCCCATCAGCGGCGCGGCGAGCAGCGCCGTGCCCCGGGCGGCCAGTTCCGCCCGGATCTGCGCGGAGGCCTCGACGGAGATCGTGGAACAGTCGACCAGGATCGACGGCATGACCGTCGCCGAGGTCAGGCCGCCCGGCCCGAGCACGGCGTCGAGGAGGTCCTGGGACGTGCCCACGGTCGCGAACACGATGTCGCTGCGGCCCAGGTCCGCGACGGACTCGACGACCTTGGCCCCGAGTGCGGCCAGCGGCTGGGCCTTGGCCGGGGTGCGGTTGTAGACCGAGACGTCGCAGCCGCCGGCCAGCAGGCGGCCGACCAGTTCAGCGCCCATCCGCCCGGTTCCCAGCCAGCCGAGACGATGGTCCCCGCGCTGCACTGACATGTCGTCACCCGCCCCAGGCTTCTTACAATCGTTTGCATCCCTGAGCGTTCACTACACACCCCCGCTTGTCAACGGATGACGGCAAGCTGATACCCGGCAAAAGCGAGCCTGGCCGGGCGCCGGCGCGCCGGCCTGGTGCAATCGGATGCAGCCCGGCGGGACCCGCCGGGCCCGGGGTCAGCCCCGGACCCCGGCCGTGGAGCCGCGAACGACCAGTTCGGGGGCGAGATAGAGGATCTTGACCGGCCCGGAGTGCTCGGCGATCCGCTCCAGCAGCAGTTGCGCGGCCTCGGTGCCGACCTGGTAGTGCGGGAACCGGATCGTGGTGAGCGGCGGCCGCAGCCTGTCGATGAACGGCATGTCGTTGAAGCCGACCACGGACATGTCCTCCGGGCAGCTCAGCCCGGCCTCGTCCAGGGCCGCGTAACAGCCCACGGCGAGCATGTCGTTGGCGGCGCTGATAGCCGTGCACCCGTTGTCGCGCTCCAGCAGCAGCCGGGCGCACCGCAAGCCCTCATCGACCGTGAACGCCTTGGCCTCCACGGTCAGGCCGGGCTCGACCGCCAGCCCGCCGGACTCCATGGCGGTGACGAACCCGCGGTACCGGGACAGGCCGGTCGACATCTCCTGCGGGCCCGCGAGATGGGCGATGCGGCGGTGGCCGAGCGAGGCCAGGTGGGCCACGGCCATCCGCACGCCGCGCTCATTGTCGACCGAGACCGACGGAAAGCTGTAGTCCTGGGCCAGGCGGTTGATCAGCACGACCGGCAGGTCGGCCCGCGACGCCTCGGCCAGCAGCGGGTGGTGCAGCCGCGCGGTGGCCATCACCAGGCCGTCCACGTGCCGGGCCCGCATCTGGTCGAACACCATGCGCTCGCGCTGGTCGTCGGAGTCGGTATTGCCGATCAGCGCCACGTACCCCGCGGCGGCCAGGCGGTCTTCCAGGCCGCGGACCATCGGCGGGAACAGCGGGTTGTTCAGGTCGGGAATCAGCACCCCGATCGTGTGCGAGCGCCGGGTCCGCAGGCTCCGGGCCACCGGGTTCGGGCTGTAGCCCAGTTCGGCCGCGGCGGCCAGCACCCGCCGCGCGGTCTGTTCGCTGACCAGGATCCTGGTCTCGGGGTTCAGCGCGCGCGACGCCGTGGCCGGGTGGACGCCGGCACGGAGCGCTACGTCCCTCAGCGTCACTGGGCCGTCAGGCATCGGCTGTCTCGCTCCGCTCCGCGCGGGGTGGTGTCCTACAGTCTTCCCGCTGATTCCCTGGGCATGCTATCTGCCTGCCGCCCGGTGCCCGGCTGGCGCGGCGGGCCCGGCGGCGCCGCAGGCCCGCGGGCGCGTCCCGCAGCAGGATCCGGTAGTTCACGACCGCGATCAGCGCGGCGCCGAGCGCGACCGACAGCACCTGCGGCACCGTGATCGCGAACTCGAGCGTCGCGTCGACCCACACCAGGCACAGGCCGAGCCCGGTGCTGGCCACGAGCACCAGCGGCAGCGAGGGGCTGATCAGCACGCCGAGGAACTCGGGGCTGCGGTGCAGTCCCTGGGCGACAACCGCGAACGGCACCGTCTCGAAGAAGCCGAACGCGGTCACCGCGGCGAAGCAGGCGACCAGGGGCTGGCGCAGCGCGGGCGTGCGCGCCACGTGCGCGATCCCGGCGCCGAACTCGGCGCGCCAGCGCGCGGCCGTGCGGGCCGGCCGCGGCTCGCGCAACCGCGGCGCGAGAAGGCCGGCCGTGGCCACCACGAACGTGCCCGCGTCGATCAGTATCACCGGCCGCGCCCCGACCCGGGCCAGCAGGCCGGCCCCGAGCAGCGGGCTGACCAGGCGCAATCCCTGGGACGCCAGCTGCAGCGCGGAGTAGGCCGCGCCGCAGGTCGTCGGGGACCAGCGCGGGCAGCAGCGCGGTCTGCGCGGCGGTGATCAGGCTGTTGGCCGCGCCGTAACCGAACATGACCAGGTAGATCAGCTACACCTGGCATCGCGGTGGGCGAAGAGCCGGCGCATGTCAGCTTCTCCCGCCGGGGGCGCGAGGCGGCTCCGGGCCCGGGCCCGGGTCGGGGTCGGGGTCGGGGTCGGGGTCGGGGTCGACGAGCGGGTAGCCGAAGACCAGCACCTCGTGCGGCAGGCTGCCGGGCGGCTGCTGCGCCGGGTCCGCTGTGCGCGGCTCGTAGGGCTCGAACAGCCGGTGCACGGCCTTGCCCAGTTCCTTGGCCTCCCCGGCCGTCAGGTACAGGTTCCGCTGCGAGGCGATCGCTGCCTCCTGCCAGTCGGCGGGATAGCCGAGCACCCGCAGCACGCGGTCGCGGGCCCGGCCCAGCCAGCGGTCGATCCAGATCGTGGCGGCGGCCTCGGCGGCGAGCCTGGTCTCCGGGTCCTGCCAGGGCGGCATCAGTTCGATGCCGCTAAAGCGCAGCCGCCACGGCCGCTGGCGGCCCCGTCCCCCGCCGGCCTCCTCGACGAACCCGTACTTGGCCAGCGTGCGCAGGTGAAAGGCGCAGTTGGCCGGGGACTCGCCGAGCCGTTCGCTGGCCTCGGTGGCGGTCAGGGTCTTGGTCTCGGCCTGGCCGATGGCCTCGATCAGCGCCACCCGCAGCGGGTGCGCCAGTGCCCGCATCATCTTCGGGTCGCGGACCTCGAGATGCGGCCGGTCGTCCCGGGTCCCCTCGGGCCAGCCCGGCCAAGGGGTGCCAGCCGGGCCCGGTGCCGCGTTATCGTCGGAAGACATGTTTCGAAACACTACGCTCGAAACAACCGTTTTGACAAGGAAGCTCGGCCGGGCCGCGGCTTCGTGCGACGATGCAGGCATGCGGATAGCGGACGTGACCTCGACGGACCTGTTCGGCGGCACGATCGCCCGGCCTCTGGCGATCGTGCGCGTGACCCTCGCCGGCGAGGGATCCGACGCGGCCGGGCCGGACGCCGGCCTGACCGTGCGCGCCGAAGGGCCCGCGGTGACCACGCCGCAGCCCGCGTCCGTGGCCTGGCCGCCCCCGGGCCAGGAACTCCAGGCCGAGGTCGGCGTGGAGGTCGCCGCGCCGCACGCGGCCGGGGTGCCAGTGCAGGTCACGGTCATCGCCGAGGACGCGGCCAGCGGGGTGCGGACGGAGCGGGCGGCCGCCATCACGACGGCCGAGCCGGGCTGGACCATGTGGATGGTCAGCCACTTCCACTACGACCCGGTCTGGTGGAGCACCCAGGGCCAGTACACGCAGGAGCGCATCTTCCTGCCCGATGCCGCCGGCCGCCTGCCGGACGCCAGGACCGCATTCGAGCTGGTCCGGCTGCACCTCGAGGAGGCCAGGCGCGACCCCGACTACAAGTTCGTGCTGGCCGAGATCGACTACCTCAAGCCGCACTTCGATGCCCACCCCGAGGACCGGGCGGACCTGCTGGCGTTCATCAAGGCCGGCCGGGTGGAGATCGTCGGCGGCAGCTACAACGAGCCGAACACCAACCTGACCGGCGCGGAGTCCACGATCCGCAACGCGGCATTCGGGCTGGCCTACCAGCGGGAGGTGCTGGGCGCCGACCCGAGCACGGCGTGGATGCTCGACGCGTTCGGGCTGGACCCGGCCTACCCGGGCCTGATGGCCGCGGCCGGGATGGCCGAGTCGGCCTGGGCCAGGGGCCCGTTCCACCAGTGGGGCCCGCAGCGCACCGTGGGCGACAACCGGCGGATGCAGTTCCCCTCGGAGTTCGAGTGGCTGTCCCCCGACGGCAGCGGCCTGCTGACCAGCTACATGGCCAACCACTACGGCGCGGGCTGGGTCACCCACACCGCCGGGAGCCTAGAGGCGGCCGAGCAGGCCGCCCACGAGCAGTTCCGGCAACTGGCCCCGGTGGCCGCCACCCGCAACGTCCTGCTGCCGGTCGGCGCGGACCACGTGATCCCGTCGCGCTGGGCCACCGGCATCCACCGGGACTGGAACTCCCGCTACGTCTGGCCCCGGTTCGTGACCGCGCTGCCGTCGGAGTTCTTCGCTGCCGTGCGCAAGGACGCGGCCGAGCGCGACATCTGGATCACGCCGCAGACCAGGGACATGAACCCCGTGTACACGGGCAAGGACGTGTCCTACACCGACACCAAGCAGGCGCAGCGGGCCGCCGAGGTCGCCGTGGCCGACGGCGAGCGG
>DATAVV010000428.1:0-7451 GCA_036267555.1 Streptosporangiaceae bacterium
CCACCGGGCTGGCCGCCACGTTCGCCGAACTCGGGCGGCTGCTGGGCGCGGACTTCGCCGAGGACGGCGACCGGTACGCGCACCGGGAGGTCATCGCCTCGCTGCTGGCCCCGTGGTTCGCCGGCCGCAGCGTCGCACAGATCGCGCGGGACCTGGACGGCACGTCGGTGCTGTGGTCGCGCTACGGCACGTTTGCCGAACTGGTCACCGGGGGTGGCCTGGCCGGCAACTCGCTGCTGAGCGAGATCGACCAGCCCGGTGTCGGCCGGATCCTCGCGGCGGCGTCGCCGCTCGAGCAGGACGGCCGCATCGGCCCCTCCCCCGCCTCCCGGCTCGGCGCCGACACCCCCGGCGTGCTGGCCGGCCTGCTCGGCCTGTCCGCCGAGGACATCCGCACGCTGGCGCAGCGGGGCGTGATCGGCGGCCCGCTAGCCGGGGATACCGCGCCGGATGCGGGGGGCGCGGGGGGCGCGGGGGATGCGGACGCCGCGCGGGCCGCGGGCGGGACGCCGTGACGCAGGCGGGCCTGCCCGACCTGCTGGCCGGCTGGGCGCCCGAGCCGACGGAGGTGACCCAGACGGTCCCGGCCGAGCCGGCCGTGGCCCTGGCCGGGCTGTTCGACACCGAGCCGCCCGTGACGGGCCCCGGCGACCGGTTGCCGCCGCTGTGGCACTGGCTGTACTTCCTCGACCGACCGGCCCAGCGCGACCTCGGGTCCGACGGTCATAACGCGGCGAGCCGGTTCGTGCCCCCGATCCCGCAGCGGCGCCGGATGTTCGCCGGCGGCCGGGTCCGCTACGACCGCCCGATCCGCTGCGGCGATGAGATCACCCGGCGGGGCGAACTGGCCGGCTGGAAGATCCGGCAGGGACGCACCGGCGAGTTGCTGTTCGTCACCGTCCGGTCCACGTTCACCCGGGCGGGCTCGGCGGTCGCCGTCGAGGAACAGGACATCATCTACCGCAGCGGCCCGCCGGCCGGAACCGCTCCGGCCGCCCCGCCCGCCGGAGCCGTCGCGCCCGCCCCGGCCGCCCCGGCGGCGGGTGAGCCCGGGCCCCCTGCTCCCTGGAGCCTGCGGATGGCCGCCGACCCGGTGCTGCTGTTCCGGTTCAGCGCGCTGACTTACAACGCCCACCGGATCCACTACGACGAACCGTACGCGACCGGCGTCGAGGGCCACCGGGGCCTGGTGGTGCACGGCCCGCTGCTGGCCCTGCTCTGCCTGGAACTGCCGCGCCGGCACCGGCCGGGCCAGCCGGTTACCCGCGTGTCGTTCCGGGCCTCCGCCACCCTGTTCGCCGGCCAGCCGTTCACGGTCACCGGCGGGCCGGGCGACGGCGGCTGCGCGATGCGGGTGACCGGGCCGGACGCGGCCGTCGCCCTGACCGCCGACGCGAGCCTGGCATCCTGACCTGGCCGCGGCCGCGCGGCCCGAGCCCCACGAAGGAGGCCCCGTGCCCCGCCTGATCGAAACCGACGGGCTGACCGACACGCAGCGGGACATCCTCGGTGCGGTGCGCGAGTTCGTGGACGACCAGATCCTGCCCGTGGCCACGGCGCTTGATCACGCCGACGAGTACCCGGACCAGATCGTGGCCGGGCTCAAGCACCTGGGCGTCTTCGGGCTGGCCATCGCGCCGCGTTACGGCGGACTCGGGGAATCGCTGCTCACCTACGCGCTGGTGGCCGAGGAACTCGCCCGGGGCTGGATGAGCATCTCCGGCATCATCAACACGCACTTCATCGTCGCCTACCTCATCGCCCAGCACGGCACCGACGAGCAGAAGGATTACTTCCTGCCCCGGATGGCCGCGGGCGAGATCCGGTCGGCGCTGTCGATGTCGGAGCCGGGCCTGGGTTCCGACGTGGCCGCGATCCGCACCAGCGCGCGGCGGGACGGCGCCGGCTACGTCATCACCGGCCAGAAGATGTGGCTGACCAACGGCGCGTCCTCGAACCTGGTCGCGCTGCTGGCCCGGACCGACGAGGGTGCGGACAAGCCGCACCGCAACCTGACCGTGTTCCTGGTCGAGAAGCAGGCCGGGTACGGCCAGACCCGCGACGGGCTGACCGTGCCCGGCCGGATCGACAAGATGGGCTACAAGGGCGTCGACACGACCGAGCTCATCCTGGACGGCTGCCGGGTGCCCGTCGCCGCGCACCAGATGATGGTCATGGCGGCGCGCAACAAGGACGCGGGGCGGCAGAGCGATCTGGAAGCCGGCATGGCCAAGTACCTGGCCAGAACCCGCGCTCGTCGGCATACCCCAGGTCGCCGCTCCAGTACATGCCCTGGCGCATCCGGCTGCGCGAGCACGTACTGGCAGTCGGTGCGCTCCACGTCGCGGGCCAGCGCCGCGCCGCGGCGCACCGGGTTGAGCGCGACGAGCACCGCCCCCGCCAGCGCGCAGCCGCCCAGCAGGTCGGTGACGGTCGCGGGTGCGGCGGCCATGGCCAACTCGGGCTCCCAGCACTTCACTTTTCTTGGTGACGATAACCACCTGGACGGTTGACCCCAGACTAGAACAGGTTACAGTTTCGGCATGACAGGATTGCCTGCCACCAGCCCGGCCCCGGCCCCCGCTGGCGGCACCGTCCGCTGGGAAGCCCCCGACGGCGACCACCCGGCCCGCCGCGCGGCCCAGCGCTCCATGGCCGCCGTCGCCGCTGGCCGCCGGGACGACTGGATCAGCCTGTTCGCCCCGGACGCACTGGTGGAGGATCCCGTCGGCCCGTCCCTGCTCGACCCGGAGGGCCAGGGCCATCGCGGGCACGACGGGATCAGGAAGTTCTGGGACGAGCACGTCAGCGCGGTGCGCCAGTTCGACTTCCGGATCACGGACTCCTTCGCCAACGGCCCGTGCTGCGCCAACATCGCCACGATCGCGATGGGCCTCGGCGGCCGGGCGGTCATGACGGTGGACTGCGTGGTCATCTACACGGTCGGCGACACCGGGCTGATCACGTCGCTGCGCGCACACTGGGAACCCGACCGCGCGATGGCCACGCTGACCACGACCTGATCGGCCAGTCCCGGCCGCTGGACGCCGTCCTGGTCACCGGCGACATCGCCAATCGCGGCCGGCCTGGCGAGTACGAGCAGGCCCGCGAGATCCTGGCCGCGTCGCGGGCTCCGGTGTTCGCGCTGTGCGACTCCACGATCCCCGGCCAGGTGGACGGCGCCCTAACCGAGGAGACGATCGGCTGGCTGGACGGCGTGCTCGGACGGTGGGCCGGCCGGCCCGCGTTCCTGTGCTTCCACCATCCGCCCCGGCTGGCCCGGCCCTACCACGAGGACCTGCGGCACCTCGGCGAGGACCGCCTGGCGGGGCTGCTGGCCCGGCACTCCCAGGTGGCCGCGATCCTGTGCGGTCACGCGCACAGCCCGGCCGCGACCACGTTCGCCGGGTGCCCGGTGCGGGTGGCGCCGGGGGTGTTCTCCACGCTGCTCCTGCCGTGGGATCACGGTGACATCCTCGACGAGCAGGCGCCCCCGGGGTTCGCCCTGCACGTGCTCGATGACGACCAGCAACTGACCACGCACTACCGTTTCGTCGCCTGACCGCCCCGCCGCGGGATCATCCCCCGCGCCGCAGACGATCATGGTTATGAATGTGGATTCCGGTCACATCCAACGACCTCAGGTCCACATTCATCGGGCCGCCTCGGCCCGGAACCCCGCAAGCTGGCTCCCGGCGGAAGGATCGGCGCTAGGAAGGCCGAGATCTAGAATCACTGGTTATGGAGCTTCACCAGCTTGAATACTTCGTGGCGGTCGCGGAGGAGTCCAGTTTCACCCGGGCGGCGGCCCGGGTGCACGTGGCCCAGCCGGGCGTGAGCGCGCAGGTGCGCCGCCTCGAAGCCGAGCTCGGCCAGCGACTGCTGGACCGGTCGGGCCGGTCGGTCCGGCTCACCGAGGTGGGCCGGGCCATGCTCCCGTTCGCCCGGGCCGCCCTGGACGCCGTGGCCAACGCCCGGCTGACGGTGGACCAGCTCGCGGGCCTGGTGCACGGGCAGGTCACGGTCGGGATGGTGAGCGGGTGCGCGCTGCCGGTCCTGGCCGAGTTGCTGGCCGCGTTCCACGATCGTCACCCCGGCGTGACGATCACCCTGACCGAGGACGGCTCGGACCGCCTGACCGAGATGCTCGGCACCGGCCGGCTCGACCTGGCCCTGATCGGCACGGCGGGCGCCGCCGCGCCCGGCCTGGAAACGGTGGTGATCGCCGACGACGCGCTGACCGCGGTCACGGGCCGGAACCACCCGCTGGCCGCGAACGCGACGGTCGCGCTCGCGGCCCTGCGGGATCAGCCGCTGATCAGCCTGCCGCGCGGCACCGGGGTGCGGGCGGCGTTCGACGCCGCGTGCGCGGAGGCGGGCTTCACGCCGCGGATCGTGCTGGAGGCCAGCGCCCTGCCGATGGTCGCGCGCCTGGCCGGCCTGGGCCTGGGCATCGCGATCATTCCGGAGTCCGTTCCCTCGCCGGGCGACGTCGCCGTGGCGCGGATCGCCTCGCCGCAGGTGCGCTCGCGCCTGGAACTGGCCTGGAACCCGGCCACCGCGGCCAGCCCCGCGGCCCGCGCGCTCATCGAGCACGCCCAGGCGTTCCTCACCCAGCGAGGGGCCTGACCGCCGAGGCCAGCCCCGCACCGCCCCGCTAGCCGCCCAGCACCCCGCACAGCAGCCGGTTGTCGCCAAGCTGCCATAGCGTCCCGACCTCGGTGAAGCCGGCCTTCCGCAGCGCGCCGACGTGAACCGAGAGTTGCCCGGAGGGCGAGCCGTGATGCTCGGATTCGAGTCCGGCCCGGTCGCGGTGCGCGACCAGGCCGGCCAGGCCGGGGTCGGCCCGCACCGCGGACCACCAGTCGGCCCAGGTCTCGCCGGCGGCCGGATGCCGCTCCACCTCGCGCTCGATCAGCGCCCGGCCCAGCCGGGCCAGCGTGGGCGCGGTCTCGTCCTCGCGCAGGTGGTCGCCGTCGAGAACCAGCCCGCCCGGCCGCAGCACGGTCGCGACCTCGCTGTACAGCGCGGCCAGCGTGGCGGGCGGCAGCCAGTGCAGGGCGGTCGTGCTGACCACGGCGTCCGCGGGGCGGTCCAGGCCGAGCCGGGCCGCCCAGCCCGGCTGCCGCAGGTCGAGGTCGGCGAACCGCAGCCCGGGCCGGCCGGCCCACGCGGCCCGGCCCAGCGCGAGCAGGAGCGGGTCGGCGTCCACGGCGACCACGGTGGCCGCGGGCAGTCGGTCCAGCAGCCGCACCGACAGCGACCCCGGACCGCAGCCCAGGTCGAGGACCAGCGGGTCCGGGCGCCCGGCGGCGGCGGCCACGGCGTCGATCAGCGCGGTGAACCGCGGCTCGCGCTCGGGCATGAACTCCCGCTGCTGGTCATCCCAGCGTTCGATCCAGGCCAGCGCGGTCTCGCGGCTGATCTCGGGCTCGGTGGTCACGTTCTCGGACATCGGCACCTCCATGCGGCTCGGGTCGGTCTTCTAGCGGTTCGGCATCGTCACTAGGTCAGCGGACGGCTCCGGTCACCAGCCAGCCGTTGCCGCGCGCCCGCAGCACCAGCGTCGCGAACCGGGCCAGCAGCCAGAGGCTGTAGGCCAGCCACAGCGCGACCAGGCCCCGGTGCTGCGCGTGCACCAGCCACGCGGCCGGGAGGAACACGGCCAGCGTCACGACCCCGGCGATCGCGAGATAACGCTGGTCGCCCGCGCCGATGAGCACGCCGTCGAGCACGAAGACCACGCCCGCCACCGGTTGCTGCACGGCGACCACCAGCAGCACGGCGAGCAGCAGCGCGCGGACGGGCGGGGCCGCCGCGAACAGCCCGGGCAGCAGCGGCCGGGCGGCCAGCACGGCCAGCCCGAAGACGACCCCGTACGCCGCGCCCCAGCCGATCATCCGGTTGGTCGCGGCCCGTGCCCCCGGCGCGTCGCCGGCGCCCAGGTACCGCCCGGTTATCGCCTGGCCCGCGATCGCGATCGCGTCCAGGGCCAGGGCCAGCAGGCTCCAGAGCCGGAACGCGACCTGGTGGGCGGCGATCGCGTCGTCACCCTGGCGCGCCGCGACCGCCGTGGTGATGACCAGCACCGCCTGCAGGGCGAGCGTGCGCACGATGAGCCCGACAGCGGCGGCCGCGGCCGTGCGCAGGCCGGCCAGGTCCATGCCGAAGCCGACGCCCGCCCGGCGCGCGCCGCGCGCGACCACGACCAGGTAGGCGGCCCCGCCCCCGGACTGCGCGATGACCGTGCCCCAGGCCGAGCCGGCCAGGCCCAGGTGCAGGCCGAGCACGAACGTGGCGTTGAGCGCGATGTTGACCGCGTTGGCGGCCACCGCGGTCAGCAGCGGGGTGCGCGTGTCCTGCAGGCCGCGCAGCACCCCGGTGCCGGCCAGGATCATCAGCATGGACGGCGCCCCGAGCAGGCTGATCCGCAGGTAGGTGACCGCGCCCAGGCTCACGGCGGGCGTCGCGCCGAACACCCGCACGATCTGCGGGGCCAGCGGCCAGCCGACGATGAGCACGGCGACACCGATCCCGGCGGCCAGCCAGAGCCCGTCGATGCCCTGCCGGATCGCCTCACGCGTCCGGTCGGCCCCGATCTGCCGGGCGACCGCGGCGGTGGTGCCGTAGGCGAGGACGATCGCGATGTTGACCAGCGTGGTGAGGGCCTGGCTGGCCACGCCGAGCCCGCCGAGCGCCACAGTGCCGATCCGGCCGACGATCGCGGAGTCCGCGAGCAGGAACAGCGGCTCCGCGACCAGGGCCCCGAACGCGGGCACAGCCAGCCGCAGGATTTCCCGGTCGTGGCCGCGCGCGCCGCCCGCCCGCGGCCACCACTTCCAGCCATAACGCGGCGGTCCCGGCCGGACGGGTGCCTTCCCGCCGGTCGTGCCGCCGGGTGCCCGGTCGCGGGCCTGCGTCACGCCGTCGCCCTGTCGTTGGTCACCGGTACCGCCTCGGCACGCATAACTGACTAAGCTTGCTTTGACAGTCACGAAATTAAGCGGCGAGGACGTAACTGGTCAAGTGAATTTCACCAGTCACCTAGACGCGGTGGTCACCGTGGCGGTCGAACTGGCCAACACGCTGACCCCGGGCGAGGCCCGCGGCCGGCCGTACCTGCCTCCCGCGGGCGGCGCGCTGCCCGCCGCGGTGACCGGCGCGCTCCGGGCCGGCCGCGCCGACACCCGGCCGGTCACTCCGGCCGAGGCGGCCGAGTTCCGCGCGGTGGCCGCGGCGCTGCGGGCCGTGTTCGCCGCGATGGCCGACGGCCGCACCGACACCGCGGCCGACCTGGTCAACGAGATGCTGGCCCGCACCGGCGCCCGGCCGCACCTGGACCGGCACGACGGCGAGCCCTGGCACCTGCACTTCCACGGGGCCGAGGACTCGCTGGTCACCGGGTGGGCGGCCGGCTGCGCCACCGGCCTGGCCGTGGTGCTCGGCAGCGA
>DATAVV010000429.1:0-12857 GCA_036267555.1 Streptosporangiaceae bacterium
AGCCCGGTGGAGTCGAGGAACTCGACCTTTTCCATATTCACCACGAGCTGGTAGAAGCCGGTGTTTACCAGTTCGATCAGAAGCTCACGCAAGCGCGGCGCGGTGTAGACGTCGATCTCGCCTTCCACGTCGACGATCTCGATCCCATCCTTGGTGTGGTGATCCAACTTCAGATCCACAAAATCCTCCAGCGCCATGCGGTCAGGGTCTGAGCGTGCAGCCCGAGGGCCAGAACGCGCGCCCGGGGCGGGCAATCTTCGCCCGCGCGCATTCAATCACGCTCTGAGGTCATGTCTATACCAGTTCGGAGTTCGAGGCACCTTGCCTCGTGATGACACACTGAAACCCTATGCCTACGGTGCCGTTGCTCGCGGACGATGAGCGGTCCATTCCTCCTGGCGCCGCGCAGATCCTGGAGTCGGGCGCGCGGTCGGGCCGGCTCACCCATCTGGAGCAGGTCCCGCCGTCGCCCGGCCGGCGTGTCGGCTGGCCCGACTGGGCCCCGCCCGAGGTGACCAAGGCGTTCGAGGAGGCCGGGGTGCCCGGGCCGTGGGCGCACCAGGCCGACGCCGCCGACCACGCCGCCGCGGGCCGCAACGTGATCATCGCGGCCTCCCCCGCTTCGGGCAAGTCGCTCGGCTACCTGCTGCCCGCGCTGACCGAGGTGCTAGGCGGCGGCACCGCGCTGTACCTCTCGCCCACCCGGGCGCTCGCCGCCGACCAGTTGCGCATGGTGTCCTCGCTCGGCATCCCCGGCATCCGCCCGGCCGTGGTCGACGGCGACACGCCGGCCGCGGAGCGGGCCTGGGCCCGGGCGCACGCCACCTACCTGCTGACGACCCCGGACATGCTGCACCATTCGCTGCTGCCGCGGCACGCCCGGTGGGACGGGTTCTTCCGGCGCCTGTCCTACGTGATCGTGGACGAGTGCCACACCTACCGCGGTGTCTTCGGCTCGCACGTGGCCCAGGTCCTGCGCCGGCTGCGCCGGGTCAGCGCGCACCACACGTCGTCCGTAACGCGGCGGACCGACCCGGTCTTCATCCTCTGCTCGGCCACGGTCAGCGAACCCGAAACCTGCGCCGCGCTGCTCACCGGCCTCGACGCGGTCTCGGTCACGGCGGACTGCGCCCCGCGCGGGCCGCTCACCTTCGGGTTGTGGGAACCGCCGCTGACGGCGCTGCGCGGCGAGGCCGGCGCGCCGGTGCGGCGCACGGCCACGGCCGAGGCCGCGAGGCTGCTCGCCGACCTGGTGGCGGCGGACGTGCCCGCGCTCGCGTTCGTCAGGTCCCGGCGCGGCGCGGAGGCGGTGGCGCTCGGGGCCCGCCGGAGCCTGGCCGAGGCCGGGGCGGCCGACCTGGAGCCGCGGGTAGCCGCCTACCGGTCCGGCTACCTGCCCGAGGACCGGCGCGCGCTCGAGGAAGGGATGCTGGCCGGCCGGATCACCGGCCTGGCCACCACGACCGCGCTCGAACTCGGCGTGAACATCGGCACCCTGGACGCGGTGCTGATCGCGGGCTGGCCGGGCACCAGGGCCGCCCTCTGGCAGCAGGCCGGGCGGGCGGGACGTCACGGCCGGGGCGCGGTCGCGGTCCTGATCGCCCGCGACGATCCGCTGGACACCTATCTGGTCCACCATCCCGAGGCGCTGCTGAACCGCCCGGTTGAGGCGACCGTCCTCGACCCGGGCAACCCGTACGTGCTCGCGCCGCACATGTGCGCGGCCGCCGCCGAGATGCCGCTGACCGACGCGGACATCAAACTGTTCGGCCCGGCCGCGGCCGCGGTCGTGGACGACCTGACCCGGCGCGGGATGCTGCGGCCCCGGCTGGGCGCGGACGGGACCGGCCGGTGGTGCTGGACCCGGAGCGGACGGGCCGCGGCGACCAGCCTGCGCGGCGCCGGGGGGCCGCCGGTGCGGATCGTCGAGGCCGCGACCGGCCGGCTGGTCGGCACGGTGGACGAACCGTCCGCGCACCTGCTCGCCCACACCGGGGCCGTCTACCCGCACCAGGGCGAGATGTATCTGGTGACCGAGCTTGACCTGGACGAATGCGTCGCGCTCGTGCACGCCTGCGATCCCGGTTACGCCACCTCGGCCAGGGAACTGACCACCGTCGAGGTCGCTGCCACGCTGCGCCGCGCGGACTGGGGCGAGGCTGAGGTGGGTTTCGGCGACGTGATGGTCACCCGCCAGGTGGTCTCCTTCGCCCGCCGGCGGGTCGACACCGGACAGCCGATCGGGGTGACGCCGCTCGACCTGCCGCCGCGCGCGCTGCGCACCAAGGCCGTCTGGTGGACGATCTCCGCCGGCCAGCGCGACCGTCTGGCCGAGGCGGGCGTTGATCTGCCCGGCGCGGCGCACGCGGCCGAGCACGCCTCCATCGGCCTGCTGCCCCTGGTCGCCGCCTGCGACCGCTGGGACGTCGGCGGCGTGTCGGCCGACCTGCACCCGGCTACCGGCCGGCTGACCGTGTTCGTCTACGACGGGCACCACGGCGGCGCGGGCTTCGCCGAGCGAGGGTTCCGGGCCGCGAGGGACTGGCTCGGCGCGACCGTCGCGGCCATCGCCTCCTGCGAGTGCGCGGCCGGGTGCCCCTCCTGCATCCAGTCGCCCAAGTGCGGGAACGGCAACGAGCCATTGTCCAAATCCGGCGCGGTCGCGCTGCTGGAATGCCTGCTGGACCCGGCGCGGGACAACCTGCCTGCTCAGGGCATGTGAACAGGCAAAACCATCGAGATCACGAATTGATCACGCCAGGGGCTTCACAATGCCTGGGATCCGTCGTATGAAGGGAGCAACGGATCCCACGGATCCAGGCACGGCAACCCGGCGTACCCACGCGCGACCAGCCGCGGGAGGCTTGCCGGGCCAGGCGAGCGAAGCGACCTGTCCCGGCAGAAGAGGTGCACGCTTGGTAGCCCGGAGTTGACGTGGCGCGCGAACGGCGTCCCTTGCGGGGGACGCCGTTCGCTCTGTTTCTTTGCGCCTCCGGGGCGCTTGTCCCCGCCCTCTTCCCTCCTCGCTCGGGCGCTCGTTCCTCGCTTCTCGCTCGTCGGTCGTCCGGCGGCGCGCCCCTTCGGCGCGGGCGCCTTACCTCGTCACTCGCTCGCAAGCTCGCTCGCTCCTCGGGCGGCGCAACACCGGTCTGGGCCACTCGGGTTGCGGGGGCGCCCCCGCCATCTCGCCATCCCCTTCACGGCCGGCCCGCCTCCCCAGCCCCCTTCACGGCCGGGCGGGCCGAACGTGAGCACCGGCCAGTTCCGCTCCCGGGCGATCTTCCTGAGCGCCCGGTCGGGGTTGACCACCCGGGGGTAGCCCACGGCCTCCAGCATCGGCAGGTCGGTCGCCGAGTCGCTGTAGGCGTAGCAGTCGGACAGCCGGTAGCCGCGCGCGGCGGCCAGTTCCCGCATCCGGTTCGCCTTGGCCTCGCCGTACGCCCAGAACTCCATCTCGCCGGTGTAACAGCCATCGGCGACCGTCATCCGGGTGGCGATCACCTCGGACGCGCCGAGCATGGTCCCGATCGGCCCGACCATCTCATGGCCCGAGGTGCTCACGATCAGGACATCCTGCCCGGCCCGGCCATGCGCGGCGATCAGCCGCCGGGCCTCGGCATACACAAGTGGCCGGATGGTTTCGTCCAGGTCGCGGCGGACGATCTCGCTGACCCGCTCGGCGGGCCAGCCTCGGCACAAGTCGCCTACCTGTGCCCGGATCCGCTCCATCCGGTGGTGACCGGCGCCCGAGACCATGAACGCTAGCTGGGCGAACGCGGTCTTAATGGCCACGCTCCTGGTGATCAGCCCGTGCCGGTAGAACGACGGGCCGAACGCGAGCGTGCTCGATCGGCTGATGATCGTCTTGTCTAGGTCAAAGAAAGCCGCCGCAATTGTGCGATCGCTCTCGACGGGACTGCCCACGGTCCGGCAGCATAGGGGAATGCAACGAGTTCTAGGTTGCCTCTGCATGACCGACTGGTAACTTTGGCTCACCCCGCGTAGGCTTTTATGGGTGACGGAACCGGCTCTGCCCCCCCGGGGCCGGACCGCACGGCGACCCCCGCTCTCCCCCCCGGCGGGGGTCGCCTCATTTCTCATGTGCGTCACGCATTTGCGTGCAACCGGTTGCAGGCCGGGCTCCGCCCGGCTCGGGGCCGGGTGCGGGCTAGGCCTGGGCCAGGTTTCGGGGCGGGGCGAACGGGGCAAATGGGTCGGACGGGTCAGGAGCGGCACTGAGCGAGGTTAGGGACGACGCCCGCGCGCCGGGCGGTATCGCGACACGGTGACCTCTGGCCCAGCCAGCGACCGTTTCCCGCCGGTCGGGCTCACCCGCCCGCCAGCCTGGCCGGCCGCCGCCAAACCGGGGCAGGCACGGGCGAAATGGCGGGCGCGGGCCGACACGGCACGCCAGAGTGGACGCTCTGCGAACGTCGCGATGGGGTATGAGCGAGACTTGTTGCGACAGCACGAGAAGTGGAGAGCACCTAATGGCCGATCCTGCAGCGAAGCATCCGGCAGATGGCGCCCGCGACAAGTCACTCGGCAGCCTGGTATCCATGGCCGTCAGCGACGTCTCACAGCTGCTCAAGTACGAACTTGACCTGGCCAAGCTGGAACTCAAGGCCGACGTGCGCAGGCTCGGCATCGCCGGGGCGCTCATGGGCATGGCGGCGTTCGTGGGCTGTCTGGTGCTGGTGCTGTTGTGCTTCGCGTTCGCTTATGGCCTGATCACCCTGGGCATATGGTCGTGGGCCGCGTTCCTGATCGTGGCGGGCACCTGCGTGGTGCTGGCCGGGCTCGGCGTGCTGATCGGGGCGCTGAAGGTCCGCAAGCTGAGCGGGCTGCGCAAGACCCGCGCCACCGTCCAAGACGACCTCGGCCTGCTGCGGCGCGGTGAGCCGGACGTGGTCGAGCCCGCGGCCAAGGTCTCGTGAGCTGTGAGATGACCCGGTGAAAGCGCGCGGCGAGGCCCCTGTCTTTCTCGACGGTCCCTGGTCGCACCGTTCGGTCAGCGCGAACGGAACCCGCTTCCACGTCGCGGAGAGCGGCGACGGGCCGCTGGTGCTGCTTCTGCACGGCTTCCCCGAGTTCTGGTGGACCTGGCGCGAGCAGCTTTCCTCGCTGGCGGGCTCGGGATATCGCGCGGTCGCCGTCGACCTGCGCGGCTTTGGCGGCAGCGACAAGCCGCCGCGCGGCTACGACCTGGTCACCGCCGCTTCGGACGCGGCCGGCCTGGTCCGGGCGCTCGGCGAGGCCAACGCGGTCGTGGTCGGCCACGACTGGGGCGGCCTGATCGCCTGGACCGTGGCCGCCTACTACCCGAAGGTGGTCAGGCGGCTCGCCGTGGTCTCGGTCCCGCACCCGCTGCGGCTGCGCTCGGCGGTGCTGTCCGACCCGTTGGGCCAGGGCCGCCGCAGCGGCTACGCGCTGGGCTTCCAGCTTCCGCTGCTCCCGGAGCGGCAGTTGCTTTCCGGCAGCGCCCAGCGCGTCGGGCGGATGCTCAACCAGTGGTCGGGGCCGGGCTGGCCGGACCCGGAGACCGAGAGGAACTACCGCTCCGCGATGTGCCTGCCCTCGGCGGCACACTCGGCACTCGAATATCACCGCTGGTTCCTGCGGTCCAGGTTCCGGCCGGACGGCTGGCGCTACGCGCGGAGCATGCGAGCCCCGATCCAGGCGCCGACCCTGCACCTGCACGGCGCCCTGGACACCTGCGTGCTGCCGAGCGCGGCCCGCGGCTCGGGCCGGCACGTCGAGGCCCCGTACCGGTGGCGGCTGATCGACGGCGCCGGGCACTTCCCGCACGAGGAGCGGCCCGAGCGCTTCGACGCTGAGTTGCGGGCCTGGCTGGCCGACCCGGAGCCGGAACGGTGACACTCCCGGCGGCGAGCCGGGGAGAGCGGGACCGGGACGGGACCGGGCGGGCGCGCAACGCCAGGCCGCGCGATGAACTGGGCCGCCCGCTGCCGCGCGATGCGACCGCGCAACCGCCGCCGCCCGACGAGCCGGCCCTGGCTCCGGACGCCGCGCTCGAGACGGCTCAGCAACTGATCGGCGCCGGGCGCGCGTTCCGCGCGCACGAGGTGCTCGAAGCCTCGTGGAAGGCCGCCCCGTCCAGCGAGCGGCAACTCTGGCAGGGGCTGGCTCAGGTCGCGGTGGGCCTGACCCACGCCCAGCGCGGCAACGCCCGCGGGGCGGTCGCCCTGCTCCGCCGCGGCGGCCAGCAGGTCGCCGGCTACGCCGGCCGCGCCCCGCACGCAGTGTCCGCCGCCCAGGTGGCCCGCTTCGCCGCCGACCTAGCCGACCGCATCGACCGCGACGGCCTGGCCAAGATCACTCCCGCCGACCTCCGCCTCAACCTACGCAGCTGACCAGCCCCGACTCGCGCCGTCCGAGGAGCGAGCGAGAAACTAGTCACAACCCTGGGTGGAGACGGGGGTGGTGGCGTTCGCTCCGGCTGAGACGTCGGACGCCACTTCAGCCGAGGTCAGCGCGTAGCCGGTGTCGGCCACCGAGGTCGCGGCCGCGAACACGACGCCGTAGACCCGGCCGCCCGGGGTGAGCAGCGGGCCGCCGGAGTTACCGGGCTGGACGAGCGCCCTGACCGAGTAGATCTGCCGGGTCACCTGGGCGGTCTGGTAGATGTCCGGGCTGGTGGCGTCCTCGGTGCCACCGACGCGGGCCGCCCTCGGCGTGAACGGGCCGTCCAGCGGGTACCCGGCGACGATGGCGTTCGCGCCGACCTTGGCCTGACCGTCGAAGCGGAGCGGGGGGACGCCGAGGCCGGGCACGTACAGCACCGCGATGTCGCGCTGCGGGTCGTAGAGCACCACGTGCCCCGTGAGCGTGGCGCCTCCCACGGTGAAGACGTTGGGTCCCTCGGTCACCCCGGCTACCACGTGCGCGTTGGTGATGATGTGGTCGGGCGAGATCACGAAGCCGGAGCCCTCGATCTGCTCCGAGCAACTCGGTGCGATGCCCCTGATCTTCACGATGCTGGGCTCGGCCAGCCTGAGCCCGGCCGAGTTGACGATGGCGGGGTCGGGCTTTCCCACGGCGAGCGCGCCCTCGGCGCCGAGCGCGCCGAAGACCTGGGCGTAGGGACCGCTCTCGAGCAGGCTGCGGAAGTCCGAGAACACCAGGCTGGCTTCGGGCGGCATCAGGTGGTCCACGGCCCGGAGCAAGGCCGAGTTGTTCACCTGGCGCGAGGCGAACGGGAACGGCGCGTAGGCCACGGCCGAGCCGATCAGCCACGCGATCAGCAGCACCGAGACCACGCTGACCAGGGCGCCGCCGACCGAGTCCAGGAGCGCGCCTGGAGCCCAGGTCAGGCGCGAGCGCACCGCCACGCCGACCGCGGACGCGAGCAACTGGCCGATCATCGCGGCCAGGAAGACCACCAGAATGGCGGCTATGGCCTGCCAGCCGGGATTGACGGTGATCGAGCGGGCGATCCTCGGGCCGAAGGCAGCACCGATCGCGCCGCCGCCAATGAATCCGGCGAAGCTCATCACGCCGATGATGAAGCCCTGGCGGTAGCCAGCCACGCCGAAGGCTACGACGAGCACGATCAGGATCAGGTCCAGCAAATCACCCGGCACGTGCCCAACCGTATAGCGCGATGGAGGGTTGCCGGGAGCACCAGGAACAACGCGAAGAATGCGTGCTCGTTGACCTGGCTCGCGGCGCGGCAGAGGCGGTTCAGGTCGTTATCTCGGGAGGGCCGGCCGCGGACTGCAGCACCTCGGGCGGCAGGTCCTGGGGAGATCCGCTGTCCCACTCGCGCTCCCAGCCGCCGATCGCGAGCAGCTGGTCCAGCAGCATCCCGGTGAATCCCCAGACGAGCATGCCGCCGACCCGGAATGCTGGACCGGCGTAACCGCTCGGGTGGCGGAGGGTCAGCCGGTTGGCCGGGTCGGCCAGGTCCGCGAGCGTGACCCGGGCCACCGAGGCGGTCTCGGCCGGGTCGCCGGGTGCCACCGCGACAGGCTGGCGCCACCAGGCCAGCACCGGCGTGACCGAGAACCCGCTCCGCGAGATGAACAGTTCCGGCAGCACCGCGAGGACCTGCACGCCCGCCGGGTCCACCCCCGCCTCTTCCTCGGCCTCGCGCAGGGCAGCCGGCACCGGCCCCCCGTCGGACTCGTCGATCGCGCCGCCGGGAAAGGCGGGCTGGCCGGCGTGCCGGCGCAGGTTCGCGCTGCGCTGCACGAGCAGCAGGTCGGGGCCGCCCGGGCCGTCACCGAACAGGATCAGGACCGCCGAGGGGCGGCCCCCGCCCGGCGGCGGCCGCAGCGGCGGCGGGACTGCCATCCCCGACATGGCCTGGGCCAGGTCGGTCAGCCACGGCGGGACCCCGGCCGCGCCGTCCGGGGCAGGCGATCCGTCCGTGGCGGGGGGCCTGCCGCCGGTCACGAGAACGGCCCGGTCTTGACCAGCTTGCGGGCCACCTCGGGATCGGTCGGGCCCTCACCGAAGGACGGGCACAGGCTGGCCAGCGCGCAGGCCCCGCAGGCGGGCCTGCGGGCGAAACACACCCGCCGGCCGTGCCAGATCATGCAGTGCGACAGGAATGTCCAGTCCTTGCGCGGGAACAGCGCTCCGACGTCTTGCTCGACCTTCTCCGGGTCGGTCTCGGTGGTCCAGCCAAACCGGCGGGACAGCCGGCCAAAATGCGTGTCAACGGTGATCCCCGGGATGCCGAACGCGTTGCCGAGCACGACGTTCGCGGTCTTGCGGCCCACGCCGGGCAGCGTGACGAGATCGCGCAGCCGCTTCGGCACCTCGCCGCCGAAGCGGTCGCACAGCGCCTGGCCCAGGCCGATGAGGCTGGTGGTCTTGGCCCGGAAGAAACCGGTTGTCTGGATGATCTTCTCCATCTCTTCCCGGTCCGCCGAGGCATAGTCCGCGGCCGTCCGGTAGCGGGAGAACAGCACCGGCGTGACCAGGTTGACCCGCTTGTCGGTGGTCTGCGCGGAAAGGATCGTCGCGACCAGGAGTTCCAGCGGGCTGGAGAAGTTCAGCTCGGTGTGCGCGTCCGGGTAGAGCACGGCGAGTTCGCGGCCGATGCGGCGGGCCCGCCGGACCAGCGCGGTATGTGACGGGGGATCCTGAGGCACGGCTCCCAGCCTATTGACTGCGGCCCGGTGCGTGCACGGCGCAGAGTTCCGGACGCAGCGGCTGGGCCGCGAGCGAGAACCCGGGCGCGCCAGCGGCGGGCCCGGGTGCGACGTGACGCCCGAGCACGACGACCGCCACCGAGCGGGCGCCGGCCAGCTTGAGCGCGGCAGCGGCGCTGGTGGCGCTGGCTCCCGAGGTCCACGTGTCGTCGAGGAGCATGACCGCCGCGGCGGCGGCCGGCTCGCTATGAAATCGATTGGGGTCGGGGTGGGCGGCGCCCGCGTCGTCGTGGCCGGCCGCCCGCAGGCGGATCCACGGCAGCGTCAGGTAGGGAGCGGCCAGCGCCTGCATCGGGTGCGGCCCGGGCCGGCCGCGACGGCTCGGCACCACGGCCACGTGGGTGGGCCCGGCCATGCCCGCCCGCCGCCAGACGCACGCGCCGTGATCGCGTAAGAACACCAGGAGCAGCGCGCTGAGCGCGGCGCGCGCGGCCCCGGCGTCCGCGCGGTCCGACTTGTACCGCCACAGGTTCGTGGCATGCGGACCGCCCTTAACCGCGTAGGCGATGGGCGCGACGACATCGGGCAGCAACCCGGGCATGCTCTCGGCCTGCTGCCAGCACTGATAGCAGACCCCTCGCCCCGCCCCCGCCGGGCCCCAGCACCCCGGGCAGGCCCCCTCAGCCCCCGGAACCGGAGCACTAAGCCCCGTCGCCACCCGCCCGGCCTGACCGCGGAGCCGCCGCCAAACGCCTTCCAGATCAGGCTCCCGGCCTCCCATGCCCCCGAAGCTACGCTCACGCTCTGACAGTGGAGAAACGGGGATTTCACGGTAAGTAATTGGGCGGAAAGAAATGGTAATCGCGGGCGGGGCTTCGCTGCGGGGCGGCGTGCGGCTCCGGTAGGCTCACCAGGGCGAATCTGTGTGCCCGGGCAAGGACACTCAGGCAACGTTCAGGACGAGAGAGCACGATGAGATGCGTCCGGGCCAAGGCGATGGCGGCCGACCGGACGACAGGCCCCCAGCCAGCGGATGCCCTTGATGCGAATGGCAAAGACAGCCCCCGGAGCGGCTCGCACCGTCGGCGACGGCCCGGCCGACGCCGGGAACGCCGGATCGGCGGACGCGCCCGGCGCCCGGCTGCGCGCTGCCGCCGCTCGGGGTAGCCGCGTGACCGCCGCGGCGGCGCGGCGGCACTGGCTGTTCTCGGTGCTGCTGGTGGCCGGGCTGGCGCTGCGGGTGATGGCCCAGATCACCTACCGGCCTGCGCTGCTGTACATCGACACGCTCAAGTACCTCTACAACGCCTGGCCCGGCACGGACCCGGTCGGGTACAAGGTGCCGCTCAAGGCCATCCTGCTGGTCGGCAACCTGCAGGCCGTCACCGCCGTTCAGCACCTGGTCGGGCTGGCCATGGCCGTGGGCATCTACGCCGTGCTGCTGCGCCGCGGCGTGCCGCGCTGGCTGGCCGCCCTGGCCGCCGCGCCCGTGCTGCTCGACGCGTACGAGCTGCAGATCGAGCAGACCATCATGTACGACGTGTGGTTCGAGGCCCTGATCGTGGCCGCCCTGGTCCTGCTGCTGTGGCAGCCAAGGCCGACGCTGCCGAAGATCGTCCTGGCCGGCGTCGCGCTGGGGCTGGCGGTGACGACCGCGCAGGTCGGCGAGGTCCTGATCCTGCCCGCGGCCATCTACGTGGTGGTCGCGGCCGGCGGCTGGCGCCGGGCGATCCGCGCGCTGGTGGCCGTGTGCGTGTCGTTCGCCGTGCCGATCCTGGCCTACATGAGCATCTCGCAGGTGGTCACCGGGCACTTCTGGTTGTCTCGCTCGGGGGTGTCGACGGTCTACGGCCGGGTGGCCGAGGCGGCCGACTGCGCGACGCTGAAGCTGCCCTCCTACGCACGTCCGCTGTGCCCCACGCCCCTGCAGGCCAGGAAGCTCGGCGCGGACGGCCTCGACCACTCGCCCACGTCCCCGCTGACCACGTACCTGCCGCCCGCGGGTATGAGCCAGGCCAGCATCGTCTCCGCGTTCACGCGGGCTGTGATCGTCCAGCAGCCGATGCGGGTCCTGTCGTCGATCGCCGACGACTCGGCCCGGCTGTTCGCGGTGAAGCGGGTGGGCGTTCCCGGAGACACGCCGATCTCGCGCTGGCAGTTCCAGACCGAGTACCCCAGCTACCAGAACTACATCCGCACCAACTCCGCGAACGTGATCATCCTCGGGCTGAAGCTGCAGACCACGCAGGTGGGCTACGTCTACCAGCCGCTGGACCCGTCGATGGGCGGCAAGGCTCAGGTGACCAAGCCGCTGGCCACGTTCCTGCGCGCCTACCAACTGGACGGCGGTTACACGCCGGGGCCGCTTTACCTGGCCGCGACCCTGCTCGGCCTGTTCGGCACACTCGCCGCGGGTCGCCGGATCTCCGCCGCCCGCCGCGGCCGGCCCCGCCCGGCCGGCGATGACCTGGCCCTGGCCTGCGGCCTGTTCTTCGTCACCGCGGCCACGCTCCTGCTCGCCTCGGACATCCCCGAGTTCTCCTGGCGCTACCAGCTACCCGCGCTCGTGACCCTGCCGCCCGCGGGGGCGGCGGGGATCGCCTTCATCGTCGCCGTGGTCCGCAGCCGACGGGGCCGGACGAATGCCGCGGGCGCGGCGAGCAGCGTGGCCGACGGCGGGCGGGCGCCCGCCATGCGCGTCGCCCCGGACCGGGCCTCGGACCCGGCCACGGCCCCGGACCAGGCCACGCCGACGCGCTGAGGTCAGACCCAGCCGCGCCTGCGGAACAGCGCGAACAGGCCGACCACGGCGAGGGCCTCGGTGCCAAGCCCGAGCACGATGAACGTGGTCAGGCCGCCCAGGTGGTTTACCATCCAGGCGAAGTTCTGGCCGAAGAACCCGGTGAGGAACGACAGCGGCAGGAACACCGTGGCGATGACCGTGAGCTGTTTCATCACCTGGTTCAGGCGGTTGGACACCGTCGACAGGTAGGCGTCCATCGCGCTGCTGAGCAGATCGCGGTAGCTGTCGACCAGGTCGTTGACCCGGATGAAGCGGTCATAGAGATCCCGGACGTACGGCTCGGCCTCGTCGGTCATGCCCGGCAGCGTGATCATGCCCGTGGCCAGCGAGGCCATCATGTCGCGCTGCGGGCTGACCAGCTTGCGCATGCCCACGAGCCAGCGCTGCATGGAGAACAGCTCGACAAGCTGGTCGTCGCTGGGCTTGGCGAAGATCTTCTCCTGAAGCGCGTCGATCCGGTCGTCGAACTCCGACAGGGCCGGGAAGTAACTGTCGCACATGCCGTCCAGCAGGTGGTACAGGAGCACCAGCCGGGGCTGACGCTGGCCCAGGTGCGGATGGGTGTGCAACTGGACCTCGGGGCCGACCTGCCCGGCCAGGCGCTTCTGGAGCGTGCTGAGCGCATGGCACGGGTGACAGTGGATCGTGATGAAGAAGCGCTCGGAGTAGACGCAGTGCACCTCGGTCAGGTCCTGGCCGAACCCGCGCGCCCCGTAGGTCACCAGGTAGACCGTGTCACGGTAGTCCTCGATCTTCGGGCGCTGCCCGAATTTGCTCGCCGCGCCGACGGCCAGCGGGTGCACGCCGAACACGTCGCGCAGCAGCGCGATGCTGGCCGGGTCGGTGCCGTCGAGGTCCAGCCAGAGCAGCTTTCCGTCGGCCAGCAGGTGCTCGATCGCCGGCTGGTCCGCGGCGGCCTGCGAACCGTCGAT
>DATAVV010000430.1:0-1675 GCA_036267555.1 Streptosporangiaceae bacterium
GCGGACTCCTGGAAGGACGGGGACACGATGGGCCAGGGCCTGCGCTGGGCGCACGCCGGGGCCGTCGCCCGGACCACCGGCAAGGTGTTCTTCACGCTGGACGGCACCGACTACGTGTGCTCGGGCACGGCGATCAGCAGTGCCAGCGAGGACGTGGTGCTGACCGCCGCCCACTGCGCCGGGAACGCGACCGGCAAATGGGCGAGCAACTGGATATTCGTGCCCGGCTACCGAGACGGCAAGCAGCCGTACGGCGCGTTCACCGCTCGCACGTTCTACGTCTCGCGGCAGTGGTCCGGCGACGCCCAGTCCGCCAGCGCCGAACGGTACGACATCGCGTTCGTCACGGTGAACCCCTCGAACGGGCGACGGCTGGGCCAGGCCGTGGGCGGGCAGCCCGCGGCCTTCGGCGACGCGGCAACCGGGCTGGCGGACAAGCCGGGGGCGGGCACCTACGTGTTCGGCTACCCGAGTGAGCCGCCGTTCTCCGGCGAGTACACGGACTATTGCGCGGGCGCCGCGCGGCAGACCAGCGCGGACATCGCGATCGACGCCGTGGGCCTGGACTGCGGGATGACGGCGGGTGACAGCGGCGGGCCGTGGCTCGCCGGCTTCAGCCCGCGGACTGGCACCGGAACCGTGGTCGCCGTCACCACCTACAAGTTCAGTAACGACCGCGGCGAGCTCTACGGCACCGTGCTCGACGCCAATGCGCGGGAACTGTACGACGAGGCGAACGCGGGCAGTTAGCCCAGGTCTGCCCTCATCCACCGATAGGGTGGCCAGGTGACTAAGGACACTCCGCTCCGCGCGACCCACGAGGCCCTCGGCGCGACCATGACCGACTTCGCCGGATGGCTGATGCCGCTGCGCTACGGCAGCGAGACCGCCGAGCACAAGGCCGTCCGCACCGACGCCGCGCTCTTCGACCTGTCACACATGGGCGAGATCGCCGTCACTGGCCCCGATGCGGGCGCGGCGCTCGACTACGCGCTGACCGGCTGGCTTTCGAAGCTGGCGCCGGGCCGGGCCCGCTACACGATGATCTGCGCGCCCGACGGCGGCATCCTCGATGACCTGGTGGTCTACCGGCAGTCGCCGGACCGGTTCCTGGTCGTCGCGAACGCGGCCAACACGTCCGTGGTGCTGCCCGAACTGCGCGAGCGGGTCGCGGGTAACGCGGTGGTCACGGACGAAACCGCTGACACCGGGCTTATCGCCATCCAGGGGCCGAACGCCCAGGGCCTCCTGTCCGCCCTCACCCCCCTTCCCCTGGGGGACATCAAGTACTACGCGGGCGCATACGGCACGGTCGCCGGGAAGGACGCCTGGGTCGCCCGGACCGGCTACATGGGCGAGGACGGCTTCGAGATCTTCTGCGCGGCCGGGGACGCGGTGGCGATCTGGGAGGCGCTGGCTAGTTCAGGTTCCGGGGCCGGGGTGCCGGCCGCTGGGCTCGCCGCGCGCGATACGCTCCGGCTCGAGGCCGGCATGCCGCTGTACGGCAACGAGCTCGGTCCTGACGTGACGCCGTACGAGGCGGGCCTGCCCCGGGTGGTGCGGCTGGACAAGCCGGGGGACTTCGTCGGGCGGGACGCGCTCGCGGCCCGCGATACGCTGCGACTTGAGGCCGGCATGCCGCTGTACGGCAACGAGCTCGGTCCCGACGTCACCC
>DATAVV010000431.1:0-15823 GCA_036267555.1 Streptosporangiaceae bacterium
GTCGCTCAACATGCTCAGGTCGCGCCGGTACCGGCACGAGGAACCGGTGGGCGATTCCTGGCCGAGCGCCGCGGAGGCGGCGGCCCGGGACGGCGCGGCGGCCGGCTCCGGCGGGCCCGGCCCGGTCCTGGGTGCCGGGAACCCGGAGGACGAGGCGGTGCTCGCGGACTCGGTCGGGCTCGCCCTGCTCGTGGTGCTCGACACGCTCACGCCCGCCGAGCGGCTCGCGTTCGTGCTGCACGACATGTTCGCCATGCCGTTCTCCGAGGTGGCGGACGTCCTCGGACGCTCACCCGACGCGACCCGGCAACTGGCCAGCCGGGCCCGGCGCCGGGTGCAGGGCGCGTCCGGCCCCGATCAGGCCGGGGACGTCGCCCGCCAGCGGGAGGTGGCCGCCGCCTATCTCGCCGCCGCCCGCGGCGGTGACTTCTCGGCCCTGATCGCGCTGCTCGACTCCGATGTCACGCTGACCTCCGACGCCGCCGCGACCCCGGCGGGCCGGGCGGCGACACTGCGGGGCGCGGAACTGGTAGCCAAGGGCGCGGTGATGTCCGCGGAGCGGGCCGGCCATTCCCGGCTCGCGTTCGTGAACGGGGCGGTGGGCATCGTGTTCGCGCCCGAGGGCCAGGTTCAGGTCGTGCTGGCCTTCGAGCTCAGCGCGGCGGGCAAGATCACGGCCATCGATGTGATCGCAGATCCGGGCCGGCTGGGGCGGCTGCGGCTGGCCCCCCTGCCGCGTTAGGCCGCCTGCCTGGTCTTGGCGTGTTTCCCCAGCGCCGGTGAGACGGTCCCAGAAACCACAGGAGACAACATCCGCCCCGTAACTCACCAGATATGGGATTTATCCGGGAATTCGCCGGACAGGCGTGATCGCAGGCCTTAGCGTCGCCTGGGTCAGGCGCTCTGCGGTCTAGTTTCCGCCCTTGTCCCCGGCTGACACCTTTGCACCGTCTCGGTGAGCGCGCCCCCCTGTTACGGGGAAGGTGCCGGTGTCCGGCAACCAACGAAAGCTCTTGTTCCTGCCCACCGCGGCCATCGCGGCCGCCCTGACCTTCTCGACCTTCACCGCCGGCCCGGCCCTCGCCGCGCCGGCTCATTCGGTTCAGAGCACTACCGTCGCGGTTCACGCGGTTAAAAAGGCGCCGAAGCTGCCGGCCCGGCTGCGCGCGTTCTACTGGGCGAGGACCCAGTGGAAAAAGCCCTACGTCTTCGGCGGCACCGGCCCGGGCGGCTACGACTGCTCGGGCCTGGTCATGGTGGCCTACCGCAAGGCCGGCATAAAGCTGCCGCGCACCACCTACGGGATGCTGGCCAGCAGGCTCCTGGTCCGGGTCAGCCACCCGGTCAAGGGCGACCTGGCGTTCTACGGGTCCGGGCACGTGGAACTGTACGCCCACGGCGACTACACGTTCGGTGCGCACAGTTCCGGGCAGCTCATCGGGTGGATCAGGTTCGGGCCATGGTGGCATCCGACCGCCTACTACCGGGTTCGCTGAGCCCGCCGTTCCATAGTCAACCCGCCGCCCGGGCGTAGCGCCCCGGCCGGCGGTTCGATCCCCGCTACCGCTGGGAGACGGCTGGCTGCCTGCGGTCCGGCCGTCTCCCAGCGCGGGCTGTAGCATCGCATGGTGACGACGCCGCTGGTGCCCGGGGACTTCGAGGTCCCGGCCGGCCTGCGGACCGAGATGTTCCTGCTCGAGCCGCTCGACGTGCGTCACAACGCGTCCGACCACGCGGCCTGGACCTCCAGCATCGAGCACATCAGGGCGACACCCGGTTATCCCGACGGCCGGTGGCCGAGGCCGATGACCCTGGAGGAGAACGCCGCCGACCTCGCGCGGCACGCGCGCGACTTCGCGAGCCGGACCGGCTTCACCTACACCGTGCTCGATCCCGCCTCGGGCGAGGTGATCGGCTGCGTCTACCTGTACCCGGCGGGCCGCGATGGCTACGACGCCGACGTCAGATCCTGGGTCCGCGCCGACCGCGCCGCCCTGGACCGGCCCCTGTACGACGTGATCCGCCGCTGGCTGGCCGAGCAGTGGCCGTTTTCCCGGCCGGAATACGCCGAACGCTAGCCAGATCGCCGGGTTCGCCGGACAAACCGCCAGAATGAGCGTTAACGATAGTGTCGGGCCTGTCTTCCGCACCTTGGCGCTCCTACCAGGGCGAATTAGCTCGGGTAGTAACACAGAGCCTAGCTGCCCCGGCTCAGCGGCGGATCCGTGCCCTCCGGGGGCCACGCTGGCCACCGGCGGCGGGCGCCCGAAGGACCTGGACCGCGGCTGGTTCATCGAGCCGACCGTGTACATGTTCGATTACATGCATGCGGATGGGTCCGGATGGTCGGGTCGCCGTGACCTGGGGTGATTGACAGGGTGCGGGATAACCGCTATCTATTCGGATAACCGTTATCTGGTGGTCGGTCGTTCGGCTGGAGAGGCTCGGGTGAGTTGGCATGAGCGTTGGCGGAACCCGGCGATCCGGGCGTGTGGCCGCGCTGCTGGCGGGGAGCCGGACGGCGAATAGGGCGCGGGCGGCCGGGTGGCGGCTGGTCGCGGCCGGGGTGGCGGTCGGCATCGCGGCCAGCCTTCCGGTCGGGGTCGGGCCGGCGGCCGCGAGCGCGGGTACGGGGGGCGGCGCGGCGTCATACCAGGCCACGATCGTGCGGACGGCTTATGGCGTGCCGCACATCACCGCGCGCAGTTTCGGCTCGCTCGGTTACGGCTATGGGTTCGCGCTGGCCAGCGATGACCTGTGCACGATGGCCCAGACCTACGTCACGGTCGAGGGGGAAAGGTCGCGGTACTTCGGCCCGGACGCGACCGTGGCGGGCCTCGCGGGCGGCCAGGCCAGCAACCTCGACAGCGACATCTACTGGCGGTCGGTCATCGGCTCGCGGCTCATCCCCCGGCTGCTGGCCGTGCGCACCGGGCCGGGCGCCATCCTGCCGCAGGTCCGCCAGGTCATGGCCGGTTATGCCGCGGGCTACAACCGGTATCTCGCGTCGGTCGGCGGCAGCAAGGGGGTTCCCGACCCGACCTGCCGGGGGAATGCCTGGGTCAAGCCGATCACCACGCTCGACGCCTATCTGCTCGTTTACCAGATAGTCGACCTGGAGGGCCCGGCAGCCAACCCGTGGGAGGTCGCGGAGGCACAGCCTCCCGCCGGCGTGCCTCAGAGTGCTGTGCCCCAAAGTGCCGTGTCTTCGGGTGCGGTGTCCTCGTCCGCCCCGGCGGCCCTGTCCGCGCTGGCCGCTTCGGCCGTGCGCACCGCGCCCGGCACCGGCGGGCTGCCCACCGTGTCGCAACTGAGCAAGCTCGGGCAGCAGGCCGCGGGCAGCCCGGGCAGCAATGCGATCGCCATCGGCTCGGCGGGCGCCCGGGATCACCAGCATGGCCTGCTGCTGGGCAACCCGCACCTGCCGTGGCAGGGCGCGCTGCGCCTGTACCAGGTGCAGTTCACGATCCCCGGCGCGGTGAACGTCGAGGGCGCCACCCTGCTCGGGATACCGCTGGTCGTGATCGGGTTCACCAACTCGATGGCGTGGAGCGAGACCACCACCCGCTCGTGGACGGCCACGCCCTATCAGCTGACCCTGGTGCCCGGCCATCCCACCGAGTACGTCTACAACGGCAGGCCCGTGGCCATGACCAGCCAGACGGTCACCGTGCCCGCCCTGACCGCGAGCGGCGCGATCGCCGCGGTCCGGCACACGGTCTGGTCCACCCGCTACGGGCCGGTGATCGCGGGCTACCACGGACCGCCGTTTCCCTGGACCACGGCCACGGCGTTCGCGCTGGCCGACGCGAACGCGGGCAACCTGCGGATCCTGAACCACTTCCTGGCCACCGACCAGGCGCAGTCGGCCGCCGCCGAACTGTCGATACTCAAGAAGTACCAGGGCCTGCCCTGGACCAACACGACCGTGACCGACGCCACGGGCCACGCCCTGTACGCCGACGTGCTGACCGTGCCGCACGTGACCAACGCGCAAGCGGCCCGGTGCGACACCGCGCTCGGCCAGGTCTCGTTCGCCCAGTCGGACCTGCCGATCCTGGACGGATCCCGGCCGTCGTGCGCGCTGGGCACCGACCCGGACTCGGCCGTGCCCGGCATCTTCGGCGGCAATGAGGAACCAGTCCTGATGCGCCGCGACTTCGTGGAGAACTCCAACGACAGCTACTGGCTGGCCAACCCGCGGCACCCGCTCTCCGGATACCCCCAGATATTCGGGGACACCGGTGCGCGGTGGGGGGCCGAGCCCATCGACCAGGAGTACGACCTGCGCGCCCGCAGCGCGCTGACCATGGTCCTGGGACGGATCGACGGCACCGACGGGCTCGGCCCGGCCGGGTTCACGTTCGCGGGGCTGAAGAACCTGATGTACTCCGACGTCCAGTACGGGGCCACGCTGGTCAAGCCGGCCCTGGTGGCGATGTGCCGCTCGTTGCCCGGCGGGCTGGCCCCGACGAGCAGCGGCGGCACGATCCCGGTCGGCGACTCCTGCGGCGTGCTGGCCGCCTGGAACGAGCGGGAGAACCCCGGCTCGCGCGGGGCGGTGCTGTTCGCTGACTTCTGGGGGGAGGCGCTGAGCCTGCCGGGCGGCCCGTGGTCGCACCCGTTCCAGGCCAGCGATCCGGTCCACACGCCGTATGGTCTTGACACCGCCAGCCTCGCGGTGCGGCAGGCGTTCGGGGACGCGCTGGCCCAGATGACCGCCGCAGGCCAGCCCTACGGCATCGCGCTCGGCCAGGTGCAGTACGTCACGCTGGACGGTCAGAACATCCCGCTGCCCGGCGGCCCGGCTGACCCCAACGGCGAGCTGAACGCGATGTACATCAACTCCCCGGGGGCGGTCCCGGCCCTGGGCTCCACCTACATCCAGGTCGTCACCTGGGCGTCCGGCGACCGCTGCCCGGAAGCGGCCACGGTGCTCACCTACTCCGAGTCGGACAACCCGGCCTCGCCGCACTACGCCGACCAGACCAAGCTGTTCTCCCGCCGGCAGTGGGCGACCGCCTACTTCTGCCCCGCCCAGGTGGCCGCGCACGCGGTATCGGTCACCGTCGTGTCCGGCCGCTGAGCCGCCCGGCCTCGGGCGGCTCAGTCTCGGGTGGTGCCGGCACGGCGTCGCGCGGAGCCTCGGGGTGGACGTAGCGGCCGCCGCGCAGCAGCGACGCGAGCGCGGCCAGGCCGGCCAGGGCGGCGGCGACGCCGAACACCACGACCAGGCCGTGGTGGAACGGCCCGGAGATCAGGCTGGGGAAGAACTCGCGGCCGGTGAGGACCTGCCGCGCGGCGGCCGGGAGCGGGGACAGCGCGTGTGCCGCCGACAGCAGGTGCTGCACCGGGTTCACGCCGAGGACGGAGGCGAACAGCGAGGACACCGGGGGCAGCGTGGCGATGTGATGGGCCACGGCGTGCGGGACGCCCTGGCGCTGCAGGCCGCCGGTCAGCGTCGCGGGCAGGCTGCTCGCCAGCCCGGCGATCATGAGCGAGAAGAACACCCCGATCGACAGCGCCGTGCCCGAGTTCTGGAACGTCGAGCGCATGCCCGAGGCCGCGCCGCGCTGCCGGGCCGGGACGCTGCTCATGATCGACGAGGTGTTGGGGGCGGCGAACATGCCGCTGCCGATCCCGTTCGCGGCGATCAGCAGCGCGAAGGCCCAGTAGGAGAAGTCCACGGGCAGCAGCAGGAGGCCGATGAAGCTGCCGCCGAACACGACCATCCCGGCCGTGGCGAAACCGCGGGCGCCGAACCGGTCGGACAGCGTGCCCGACACCGGGCCGGCGAGCAGGAACCCGGCGGTCAGCGGCAGCAGGAAGATCCCGGCCCACAGCGGCGTGTCGCTGTAGTCGTAGCCGTGCAGCGGCAGCCAGATGCCCTGCAGCCAGATGATCAGCATGAACTGCATGCCGCCGCGGGCGATGGACACGACCAGGCCGGCCACGCTGCCGGCCGTGAAGGCCCGGATGCGGAACAAGGTGAGCTGGAACATCGGCGCGGCGACCCTGGTCTCGATCAGGGCGAAGGCGGCGAGCAGCGCGACACCGCCGGCCAGCAAGCCGATGACCGCGGGGTTCGCCCAGCCCATCGTGTCGTGGCCGTACGGCTGGATGCCCTCGGTGAACGCGACCAGGACCGCGCCCAGGCCGACGGCGAAGGTGACGTTGCCCCACCAGTCGATCCGCTCGCGGTGGCGCTCCCCGGTGTCGCGCAGCCGCAGGTAGGCCCACAGCGTGCCGAAGACCCCGACCGGGACGTTGACCCAGAACACGGCCCGCCAGTCCAGCGCGGCCAGCAGGCCGCCGGCGACCAGGCCGACGAACTGGCCGGCCAGGCCGGCGACCTGGTTGATACCCAGCGCGAAGCCGCGCTTGTCGGCCGGGAACGCGTCGGTCAGGATCGCGGCCGAGTTCGCCATCAGCATCGAACCGCCGACCGCCTGGAGCACCCGCCAGCCGATCAGCCACAGCGCCCCGCCGCCGGCCTCGAACGGGTCGAACGACAGCAGGATGGAGGCGATCGTGAAGACCACGAAGCCCGCGTTGTAGATCCTGACCCGGCCGAACATGTCGCCGAGCCGCCCGAGGGTGACCACCAGCACGGCCTGGACCAGCCGGTACCCCATGATCATCCACAGCAGGTAGGCGATGTTGCCGGGGGCCAGGGGGTCCAGGTGAATGCCGCGGAAGATGGCGGGCAGCGCGATGATGACGATCGACCCGTCCAGCGTGGCCATGAACATGGCGGCGGTCGTGTTGGCCAGGGCCACCCACCGGTAGCGGTCGCCCGGCCCGGCCACCGGCCCGGCCACCGGGGCGCCGGGCGGCTGGCTGTCCCCGCGGTCGTGTCCGGCCGCCATCAGATGCTCTGCGCCAGCCGCTCGAGCAGCGGCGCGGCCGCCATCAGCAGCCGCAGTTCCCCGGGCGTGAACCCGCTGGACAGCGCCTTGGCCAGCCGCTGCGTCCGGGCGTTCCGCTTGTCCCGCAGCACGTCGCGCCCGGCGCCGGTGACCGACAGCACGACCCGGCGGCCGTCGGCCGGGTCCGGCCGGCGCTCGACCAGGCCCCGGGCCTCGAGCCCGCCGAGCGTCGCCCCCATCGACTGCGGGCTGATCTGCTCCAGCTTGGCCAGCGCGCTGGCCGTGGCCGGGCCGCCCCGGTCCAGGCGCGCAAGGGCCGAGCTCTCCGGCAGCGTGAGCTCCCCCTCGGCCTGCGCCTGCCGCAGCCGCCGGAGCAGCAGGCCGATGCTCACCCGCAGTGCCCCGGCGATGTCGTTGACGTCGGGATGGCTGGTCATGGTTCTAAGCCTAGGCTTATAAGGCTGGGCTTATCAACAGGCTGGGCTTAGCAAGAGGGCCCAGGCCCGGCGGGGGGACGGGTGACTGGCCGGGCCGCCGCGTTAAGGAAATCGGGTGACCGGCGGGGGCGGCCGCGTTAAGGAAATCGGGTGACCGGCGGGGGCCGCCGGGTTAAAGGAAAAAGGCCTGCTGGGCGTCGACGGCGGGCGGCTCGGGCGCTAGGCATCGCCGGTCGCGTGCGAGAGGTGGACGAGGTCGAGCACGACCTGCGCCGGGCTGCCGGGCGGGGCCACGAGGGCCAGGTCCTGCTGATGCGCGGTGACCTGCTCGCGGACCTGGTAGAGCGAGCGGACCCCGGCACTGGCCAGATGGGTGACCCCGCTGAGGTCGACGGTGAGCGGCAGCGTGCCGCCGCGGCAGGCGGTGAGAAGCTGACGGGCGAGCTTGTCGGCCGTGGTGATGTCGACCCGGCCGCGCACCCTCGCGCGGGGGCCCGCTTCCGCGACGGTCAGGTCGACCGCGAAGGGCGGCTCGGGAGGGTGGGTCACGGGACGGGCGCTGGACTCGGAGGCCAGGATGGCGGGCCGGCGCAGCCGGTGACGCAGCGTCACCACCGTGCCCCGGGTTCCCGGCGGGCCGCCGGCGTCGGCGGGCCGCTCCGGATGCCTGACGTGCACCTCGTCGACCACGTGCCCGGCGACCATCAGGCCGTGACCGCGGTCGGACACGGCCGGGTCCGGCTCGTGCCACACGCCCGAGTCGCTGACCCGACATTCCAGGCACCCGTCGTCGCGCAGGACGGCCTCAAACCTGACCGGGCCGGACGTGCCGGCCGGGTAGGCGTGCTCGATGGCGTTGGTGACGATCTCGATGACGGCCAGCATCAGCGCGTCCTCGTCCTCGATGCCCGCTTCGACCTGGCCGAGCCACTGCGTGAACGAGCGCCGCACCTCGGCCAGGCTCGCCACCTCGCTGCGCAACTCAAGGCTCAGGACCGGGACCGGTTCGGTCAGCCGCTGGGCGGCGAGGACGGTGACGTCGTCGGCGTAGCCGGTCCTGGTCAGCAACTCCACGGTCAGCCGGCACACCCGTTCGGGGGTGGTGGTGCCGGCGTCCGCGAGTGGGGTCCGGTTGACCGCGGCGTCGGATGCCACCCTCGCCAGGTCGGCCAGGCCCTCGTCCACCGTGCGGTTCGGGCGCTCGATGAGGCCGTCGCTGTAGAGCAGGACCAGTTCGCCACGCCCCACGGTCGCGGTGGCCAGGGCGGCCGGGGATCCGGTGCCGAGCGGCCCGGTGCCCGTGCCCGGCAGGAACCGGGAGCCGCCGTCGGCGCCGACGACCAGCGGCGGCGGATGGCCGCAGGCGATGTACCGCATCGTGCCATCGCCGGGATCGAGGACGGCCAGGACCAGGGTGGCGGCACGCAGGGCCGGGGACCGGGCCGCGAAGGCATCGGTGCGCGCGAGCACCTGGTTCAGGTCGGGCTCGGCGGCGAGGAGTTCGTTGAGCACGGCCCGCAACTGGCCCATGGCCGCCGACGCGGCTACCCCGTGCCCGACCACGTCCCCGACGACGAGCGCCACCGTGCCGCCGGCCAGCGGGATAGCGTCGAACCAGTCGCCGCCTGCCGCCTGTTCGTGCCCGGCGACCAGGTAACGGCCCGCGATGCGGGCCCGCGGCAGCACCGGCAGGGCGGTCGGCAGCAGGGCCTCCTGCAGTTCGGCCACGATCCCCGGGGCCTCCGCGTAGCGGTCTTCCGCATTCGCCGCTTGTCCGCCGCCCGCCTGCCGGGCCGCCGCGCGCTCGGTCACGTCGGCCCCGGCCACCAGCAGCCCGGTGACTGTGTCCCCGGTCCGCAGCGGCGCCACCATGAAGTTGGCGTAGGCCTCTTTTACCCCGCCCGGGCTGAGGGTGGCCCGCACCCGCCAGTCCCGGCCGGTCTGCGGCTGCCCGGTCGTGTACACCCGGTCCAGCATCTCGAAGATGAGCTGGCCGGAGATCTCGGGGAACGCGTCCCGCAGCGGCATGCCGATCGCGGCGTCCCGGCCGGTGTAGGCCCGGCACGCCGCGTTCATCGCTACCATCCGGTGGTCCGGGCCGGCCGTCACGGCGAGAAGGATCGGCAGTTGCTCGAAGGCGTTCCTTGCGACGTCCGGGTCGGCTTCGCCTGGCCCGGCCACGTCGCCCTGAGCTGTATCGGCCAACACGCCACCCGCCTCCTTGCCCTCGCACGACCTGCTACCCGGCAGGAGCACGCGAAACGTGGGAGCCGTGCCGGAACGCGCGACCCAAACCCGCGAATAATGGAGGTTTCTCACGATCGCGGACGATTAGGTGCGAATATGGTCACCAGTCAGCCAGGCTTGTGGCAATCGCGACACGGGGGCTACGAGGCTGGGTCGGGGGTCGCTCTGGGGTGCGGCGTGCGGGTGGTTACGGGGAGTGCTGGATGACGCCTGTTTCGCGATATATCTTGCCGCCTGTAACAGACGCGATGTATCTTGATGAAGCACGAGCATGACGGGGATGCGGCTCAGAAGGGCGGAGCAACCATGTTCGAGCGGTTTACCGATCAGGCCCGGAGGGTCCTGGTCCTGGCGCAGGAAGAGGCCAGGATCCGTGACTGCCGCCGGGTCGGCACCGAGCACATCCTGCTCGGGCTCATTCACGAACGCGAGGGAATGGCGGCCGAGGCCCTGGAGTCGATGGGCATCAGCCTGGAGGCCGTCCGGGGGAAGATCGAGGAGATCACCGGTCAGAGCCAGGAAATGTCGGGTGACTACCACCAGTACACGCTGCGGGCCAAGAAGGCGCTTGACCTGTCGCGGCGGGAGGCGCTCCAACTCGGTCACAACCACATCGGCACCGAGCACATCCTGCTCAGCCTGATCCGCGAGGGTGAGGGCCCGGCCGCGCAGGTGCTCCTCGAACTCGGCGCGGACCTGAGCCGGGTCCGCCAGCAGGTGATCGAGTTGCTGGCGCAGGCCCAGGCGGGGGAAGAGGCGGAGGCCCAGGCGGGGGAAGAGGATCCGCCGGCCGAGCGCGAGGCGCCCCGTCCCAGCCTGACCAGCGTCGGGGAAAACGCGATGCTGGCCGAGATCCTGAGCCGGATCGAGGACATGGACTCGCGGCTGGTGGCGGTCGAGCAGCAGATGGGCCCCGGCCCGGACCTGCGCGAACTCGACCGGCAGATCACCCAGGCCCGCCAGGCCAAGGAATCTGCCGCCGGCGCCGAAGACTACGAGAACGCGACGACGCTGCGGAACAAGGAACGGCAGTTGATCGCCGACAAGGCATCCCGCCAGAAGGAGTGGGCCACCTCTCATCTGGACCTGCCATCCCTGGCCGAAGGGCTGCACCTGCTGAGCGACGAGGTGGGCCGGCTGCGCGGCCTGCTCACCCAGCAGGGTCTCGCGCCGCGAGGCGGCGTGGCGTAGAGCCTGGGGCGGCTGGTGCCGCGGATCCTGGCGTTACGTCTAGTTAGATCGGTAATGCTATGATTCGCGAGCTTGCTTACCTCAAGGCTTGGGGAACCTTCCGTGCGCAAATTCGTATTAACCGCATCCACCGCTCTGTGCGCGCTCGCCTTGCTGCCCGTGGCTTCGGCCCAAGCGGCTTCGGCCCAGCCGGCCGCTAAGACCTGCTCGGCCAACGCGCTCACGGTCCCGTTCCTGACCACCGTGCCGACCGCCCGCAAGCCGGGCCAGGCGCTAGTGCAGAAGATCTCCGTGAGCAACGCGACCAAGGCCACGGTGCGGTATATCTTCTTCGACTTCGAGCTGATCACACCACCCCGGGTGACCCACGCCGGCCCCGCGCCGCGGATGTGGTGGCGCCGGGGGACCACCGCCGCCTGGCACATCATGTCGCTGCCCAACTGGACCCCGCCGAGGTCGTCGAACCAGCCGGGCTTCTGGGAGACCAATGACACCGCCTTCGGCCACATCGCGGCGCGGGCCAAGACGGCGGTGGAGTTCCGTATCACGTTCCGCTCGCGCAACCACTCGGGGTTGTACTCGGGGCTCGTTTCGTTCGGCTCCACGTCGTGCGGCACCGGTCATGAGCTAATCGGCTCCGGCGAGGCCGACTTCTATTACCAGCCCTAGCCCTCGGCCGAAAGGTCCGCGCTGAGCGGATCGCCGGACACCCGGGCGGGGCTGGCAGACTGGAACCGTGACTTCCCCCGCGGCCGAGTTCGAGCTTGGGTCCGACGGCCCGTCACTCATCCTCGTCGGCGTGGACGGCTCGCGGACGTCGTGGCGGGCCGCCGCCTACGCGGCGGGCCTGGCGCGACGGCAGCGCTGCCGGCTGCTCGTCGTCTACGTCATGCGCTTGTCGGCGAACATCGGCGCCGCGCCCGGCGTGGCCGGAGCCCTGAGCCAGGCGGCCGCGCAGACCGCGAGCGAGATCGAGCGCCAGGTGCGGGACGGCGCGGCCGTGGTCGGCGTGAACGTGGAGTTCCGCTCGGTGGCCGGTGACCCGTACACCGAACTGAAGCACGTGGCCGCGCAGACCAAGGCGGACGCGGTCGTGGTCGGCGCGTCCGAGCACGCCGGGCACCGGATCGTGGGCTCGCTGGCCACCCGGCTCGTCCGGGCCGGGCAATGGCCGGTGACCGTGGTGCCCTGAGCGGCTATCTCAGGAACCGCTATCCAAGAAGCCTTGGCCGCTGCGCCTAGTGGTGCTGGCCGACCGGGCCGCAGGAGTGAGAATGCTCGCTGGCGTCCGGGCTGCCGCCCATCATCTTGAGCATGGACCTGCCGCCCGACCGGAAGAAGCGGACCAGCAGCGCCGCGGCCAGCAGCAGGAAGACGATGTTCAGCACGGTCGTGTAGTTCCACCGGATGCCCTCTTCGGCCACCCGCGCCGCCCGCTCGGCCGGGATCAGCCCCAGGCCGCCGAACAGGAACTCCACGATGTATCCCGCGATGACCATCGTGGCGTAGAAGGTGCCCAGCAGCACCAGCATCATCCGGGTGCCGTAATACTTCCGGTAGATGACCAGGATCGGGAGGATGATCAGGTCGGCGAAGATGAACGCCACGACCCCGCCGAAGCTGATGCCGCCGTTCCAGAGCACGCCGGCCAGGGGCACGTTGCCGATCGAGCAGACGAAGCTGAGCACCGAGATGACCGGCCCGATCACCGGTCCCCACAGCCGGGCGGCGAGCGGATCACCGGTCAGGAACAGGTGCCGCCAGAACGTCTCGGGCACCCAGGCCCCGACCGCCCCGGCGATCAGCAGCCCGGCCGCGATATCGCGCAGGACGGCGGCCCACTCCATCACGAAGATGTGGCTGACTGCGGTGTACCCGTCCGGGCACAGCAGCCGCCGCCAGAAACTGCCGCCCGCGGCGATGCTCATGTCCATGGCGGCGTGACCTTCCATGGAGCCGGCCACGCCCCGGTCGGCCTGCTGCCGCGCGTCCTCGATCAGGCGGCCGCGGGCAAAGATCCGGAATGCCACCGCCAGCAGGACGATCATGATCGGGCCGCCGATGAACTCGGCCAGTGTGAACTGCCAGGAGATCAGCAGGGCCAGGATGATGCCAAGCTCGACGACCAGGTTGGTGCTGGCGATCTCGAAGACCATCGCGGCGGTGAAGTCGGCTCCCTTGCGAAACAGCGACCGGGCCAGGGCCACGGCCGCGTAGGAACACGAGGACGAGGCCGCGCCGAGCCCGGTGGCGAGGGCCAGCGTCGACGGCCGGTCGTTGCCGAGCCGGCGGGTGACCACCTCCCGGCGGACCAGGGCCTGCACGACGGCCGAGAGCGTGAAGCCGAGGATGAGCGACCAGGTGATCTCCCAGGTCATCGAGCCGGCCACGGTCAGCGCGTGGCCGATCGCGTCAAGGACCCTCACGCTGCGCCTCCAGCGTGCGGGGCGGCAATGGTCAGGAGCTGGCGCAGGCAGTGCTCGAGCATCTGGTGCGGAAAGCCGTCGCTCAGCCGGTAACAGATCAGGCGGCCCTCCCGGCGGAAGCTGACCAGGCCGGCCAGCCGCAGCATCTTCAGCCCGTACGACACCTGGTCCTCGGTGACGTCAAGGGCCAGCGCGAGATCACCCACGCAGAGTTCCTCGGCTGTGACCAGGGCAAACAAGATCCGCGACCGTACCGAGTCGGCCAGCAGGCCGAGCAGGCCCGCCAGGCGCCCGGCGTCGGCCACCGACAGCTCGCCGGCCCGCGCCGCCGCGACCCGCTCGGCGTCGACCGGGTGGTCATGGGTACTGGGTACCAAGGTGCCTCCTCCGTTCATCCGTAAGGATACACGGATGAACGGATGATCCTCGGGCGGGGTGCGAGGATGGCGGGATGGGCGGGCGTGTGGTGGTACTCGGCAGTTGCGGCGGCTGGCCCGAGCCGGGCCGGGCTTGCAGCGGCTTCGTGGTCGAGTGCGCGGGCGTCCGGGTCGTACTCGACCTGGGTTACGGCACGCTGTCCCGGCTGCTCACGCGGCTCGGCTCGGCGTCGGCGGACGGTCTGGACGCGGCCATCGTCACCCACGCGCACCCCGACCACATGGCCGACTTGCACGGGCTGATGCGCGCGCGGTGGTTCGGGCGGCGGGGCGCGCCGCCGGTGCCGCTGTACGCCCCCGAGCCCGTGCTGGCCCGCCTGATCGCGATGGAGGACGACGGGCCGGATGTGGTGCGCGGCGCCTTTGACTGGCATCCGCTGCCCGCCGCGCCGTACGCGGTCGGCCCCCTGCGGCTGGAGAGCAGGCTGCTGCCGCACTACCTGCCGAACGCCGGGGTGCGCCTGTCTGGTCCCGGCCTGACCGTGGCCTATACCGGGGATACCGGCCCGGACCCGGCCCTGGCCGAACTCGGCCGCGACGCCGACCTGTTCATCGTGGACGCGACCGACCGGGATCAGCGGTCCGGCGCCCCGGCCGGGCCGGCGCTGAACCTGACCGCGCGGGAAGCCGGTGAGGCCGCGGCGGCGGCCGGGGCGCGCCGGCTGCTGCTGACCCACTTCTGGCCGGACAACGACCGGGCGGCCTCGCGCGCGGTCGCCGTCACGGCGTTCCCCGGCGAGGTGCTGCTGGCCGACGAAGGCCTCGAGATCCCGTTGGTATAACGCGGCACCGAGGCTGGCCTGCGCCAAAGCCCAGAAATCGACTTTCCGAAGGCGCGATCCTGGCCGCCGGGCTTATGCTCGCTGTCGCATCGACGGGGGACGGGGAACTCTCGGCCGGGCTCGACTGGTGCGCCGGCCAGTAGGGCGACCACGGCGATGAATGTGGACTTGGGGCAGTTCTATGTGCCCCAGCGCCACATTCATCAGTGGCAGCGGCGGGCTTACGCATGCTCCGCGGTCGGCCGCGCCGCGTCTGCCGTCTGCCTACTTACTTGTGCGAGCACGGGCACGTGCCGACCGGATCGGCCGTGCCCGGAAACTGGGTTTTCGGGGGGAAACCATGCCCACAGGGGGAGACCAGGTGCGGCGGTCTCCCGCGCACGCCGGGCGGCTGCGGCCATGGGAACGGGTCACGATCGCGCTGGTGCTGGTGCTGATGGCCGCGATCGTCGCCCTGGTGCTGCTCTGAGCAGCACCAGGGGTGGCGCGGGGCTCCGCTCGGCGGCGACGCGGAGCCCCGCGCACGATCACCCGGTCAGACCGGGACGACCACGGTCTTCACGATCTTGTCGGCCAGGGTCTGCCGCTTGGCGTCCCACAGCGGGAACAGCCAGCCGACGTAGCAGATGATGGAGTCGACGATGTGGCAGATGTCGCGCACGAACGCCATGCCCGCGCCGATCGGCTGGCCGGTCGCCTCGCTGATCAGGCTGATGTGGAGGGCCTTCTTACCCCAGGACTGTCCGGTCTTGCCCGCCATGTACCAGCGGTTGTACCCGGTGACGGCGATGCCGATGATGATGAAGATGAGGTCGATGCCAACGCTTCCGGTCGCCCGGCCGATCCCGAAGATGATCGCGACCGGGATCGCGTCGAGCAGGTAACCGCCCACACGGGTGATCCAGTTCGCGTAGTTCGCGGGGCCCTGCGGCGCGTAGCCGCCGGGGGGTGGCCCCTGGGGCTGGCCCCAAACATCCTGAGGCGGGTAGTTCCCCTGCTGCCCGTACCCCTGCTGGGGAGGCGGGTAGCCGCCCTGCTGGCCTCCGGGCGGAGGGCCGTAGCCGCCGCCCTGCTGGCCTCCCGGTGGAGGGCCGTAACCTCCGGGTGGAGGGCCTCCGTAGCCGCCTGGTGGGTTGTCGTAGCTCATGAAACAGCCTTTCTGGTGGCGGAGAACCTCAATCTCCGATGGAAATGGACTGCGGGGTACGGCGGAACGCCGCGCACGGGGAACTACAGGAAGCCATAGCGGTGCAACTGGAAGACCCAGCTCAGGGCCACGACCATGGCCAAGAACCAGCCCGCGCGGCGGCGGGCCGCCGGCGACCAGGCCCGCGGCGGGCCAGCCAGGCCCGCGCTGCGCACGACCAGCACCGGGGCCGTGACCACGGTCAGCCCGGCGACAAGGTACGCGAGGGGGCTCGTCGCGGCGGCGGC
>DATAVV010000432.1:0-2735 GCA_036267555.1 Streptosporangiaceae bacterium
ACGGCGGGACCCGGGTCGGGTTCTCGGCCACCGCCGAGATCAGCCGCTCGGACTACGGGATCAACGTCGACATCCCGCTGCCCTCCGGCGGCCTGGTGATCAGCGAGAAGATCCAGATCACGATCGAGGTTGAGGCTTCACTCGCGAAGGGGTAGCGGCGGGACGCCCGGCGCGGGCCAGGGTGGCCAGGCACTCGACGTGGTGGGTCATCGGGAACGCGTCGAAGGCGCGCAGCGCCTCGAGGGACCACCCGGACGCGGTGAGCACCGCGATGTCGCGGGCCAGGGTGGCTGGGTCACAGGACACGTAGCCGATCCGGCTCACCTGGCTCGCCGACAGCAGGCCGAGGACCTGGCGGGCGGCCCCGGTGCGGGGCGGGTCCAGCACGGCCAGCGTGGCCCCGGACGGGCTTCGGCGGGCCAGTTCGGCCGCTACGTCGCCGCGGTGCACCCGGGCCCAGGGCGTGGCGCGCAGGTTGTGCCGGGCGTCGCGCACGGCCGCGGCGTCGGCCTCGATCCCGATCACCGTGCCCGACGGCCCGACCGCCCCGGCCAGGACGCCGGCGAACAGCCCGGCCCCGCAGTACAGGTCCAGTGCCACCTCCCCCGCCCGCGGGCGCACCGCGTCGAGCACGGCCGCGGCCAGGGTGTCCGCCGCGGCCGGATGCACTTGCCAGAACGCGGTCGCGTCGACCCTCCAGTCGCGCCCCGCGGCTCGCTGGCGCAGGGTGCCGGTGCCGCGCCGCGCCACGCTGCGGCCGGGCCGCCCGGAGCGCTCCTGGACCACGGTGTCGGCAGCGATCTCGGGCACGGGCGCGTTCCCGGCGACGATCACCGCCCGCTGGCCGGATCCGGGTGCGGCCGCGACCTCCACCGAGGTGAACCCGGACCAGTCCCGCCCGGTCACATCCGCCGCCCCGGCCAGCGGGTGCGCGATCGGGCAGTCGCCGACGTCCACGACCTCGTGTGAGCGGTGCCGGCGCAGGCCCGCGACGCCGCCGGGTCCGACGGCGAACTTCACCCTGGTCCGCCAGCCGAGGCCGTCCTCGCTCCCCGGCAGGGCCTCGACCGTGACGTCGCGCTCCAGCCCGGCGATCCGCCGCAACTGCTGGCGGACCACCGCCGCCTTCAGGGCCCGCTGCGCAGGCAGGCTGGCGTGCTGCCAGTCGCAGCCGCCGCAGCCGCCGGGGTGCGCGTGCGGGCAGGGCGGCGTGACGCGGTCGGCGGAGGCGGCCAGGATCTGCACGGCGTCGGCCCGGGCCAGCTTGGCCGTGGTCTGCGTGATGACCGCGCGGACCTGTTCTCCGGGCAGCGCGTGCCGGACGAATATGACCGGGCCCGGGTCCCGGCGGGCCACGCACCATCCGCCGTGAGCCGCCTCGCCGACGGTCAACTCGACCAGGGCGCCCGATGCCAGGGCGCCGGGAGCCGGCGCGGGCCGCTCGGGTAGGGTCACGCCACCATGCTCTCGTGCCGTTGCCTCCGGCGTCCGACTGGGGCGTCACCTGGGCTAGCACCACCGCGCAGCAGGGTAATACCGTGAGCGGGCATCGTTCTCGCGGGAAGGAAGGCCGTGCACATCGTGATCATGGGGTGCGGGCGGGTCGGGTCGACCATCGCTCACATTCTGGAAGACCTGGGGCACTCGGTCGCAGTGATCGACCAAGATCCCGATGCGTTCCGCAAGCTGTCCGCGGGCTTCAAGGGCAGCAAGATCACCGGAATCGGCTTCGACCGCGACGTCCTCATCGAGGCCGGCATCGAAAGAGCCGATGCGTTCGCCGCGGTCAGCAGCGGCGACAACTCCAACGTGATCGCCGCGCGCGTGGTCAGGGAGTCGTTCGGCGTCAACCGGGTCGTGGCGCGCATCTACGACCCCCGCCGCGCCGAGGTCTACCAGCGGCTCGGCATCCCCACCGTGGCCACCGTGCGCTGGACCGCCGATCAGATGCTGCGCACGCTGCTGCCCGAGGGGGCGCAGCCGCTGTGGCGCGACCCGACCGGGGCGATCGTGCTCGCCGACGTGGCGTACGACGATCACTGGCTCGGGGAGAAGGTCTCGTCCCTCGAGGAGGCGGCCACGACCAGGATCGCGTTCATCTCCCGGCTGGGTGAGGCGATGCTGCCCGGGCACGGCACCGTCCTGCAGGAGGGCGACGTGCTGCACGTGATCGCCAACGAGCGCGACATGGTGCGCATCGCCGCCGCCTTCGCCAAGCCAGCCGCCCCCCGATGACAGCCCACCTCGATGACAGCACGCCTCGATGACAGCACGCCGATGACAGGAGCTCACTCATGCGCGTAGCGATCGCCGGGGCGGGGTCGGTGGGCCGCTCCATTGCCATAGAACTGCTGGGCAACGGGCACGAGGTGCTGCTCATCGACAGGGACCCGCGAAAGATCAAGGTCTACAACGTGCCCAGCGCGGAGTGGCTGCTCGCGGACGCGTGCGAGATCACCTCGCTGGAGAACGCGTCGCTGGAGCGCTGCAACGTCGTGATCGCCGCGACCGGCGACGACAAGGTCAACCTGGTCGTGTCGCTGCTGGCCAAGACCGAGTACGGGGTGCCGCGGGTGGTGGCGCGGATCAACCATCCGAACAACGAGTGGCTGTTCAACGAGTCGTGGGGCGTGGATGTCGCGGTGTCGACCCCGCGGCTGCTCTCGGCCCTGGTCGAGGAGGCGGTCAGCGTCGGCGACCTGGTCCGGCTGATGACGTTCCGGCAGAGCGAGGCC
>DATAVV010000433.1:0-9111 GCA_036267555.1 Streptosporangiaceae bacterium
CAGCCCCGTCTTGGCCCCGGCCGGCCGGGTCGGGTCGGACAGCATCCGGCGCAGCCCGACTTCGGAGTCGAGCAGCCCCGTCACGGCGAACAACTCGTCGCTGAGCTGGCCCGGGTCGGCGCCGTCGGACAGGACCGCGGCGAGCCGCTCCTTGGCCTCGACGAGCGACGCCCGGCTTGCGCCCCTCATCGGCCGGCCTTGACCCCGGCGGTCCCGGCCTGCTCCTCAAGCTGCTCCAGGAACCGGTCCACGGTCCGGCGCTGCCTGGCCTCGTTCTCCAGCGACTCGCCGACGACGCGGCTGGCCAGTTCCACCGACAGCGCCCCGATCTCGGCCCGCAGCGAGGTCAGGGCCTGCTGCTTCTCGTTCTCGATCTGGGCCTGCGCGGCCGCCGTCAGCCGGGCGTACTCGGCCTGGCCTTGCTCGCGCATCTCGGCGATGATCTGAGCTCCCTGCTGTTTGGCCTCCTCGCGCAGGCGAGAGGCCTCATGCCTGGCCTCGCTGAGCTGGGTGCGGTACTGGTCCAGCAACTTGGACGCTTCGGTCTGGGCCTCTTCGGCCCGCTTGAGGCCGCCCTCGATCGCGTCGGTCCGCTCCGCAAGGGTCGTCTGGATCCGCGGCAGCAGGATCTTGGCCAGGATGCCGAACACGATGAAGAACGCGATCAGGCCCGTGATCAGCTCGGTCAGGTTGGGGACCAGCGGGTTCTGCGATCCGCTCTGCGCCAGGTACAACATGACGGGTTAGCCCTTCGGACTTCGCTACGAGGTGATGAAGAACGGAACGGCGATGCCGATCAGCGCGAGCGCCTCGGTCAGCGCGAAGCCGATCCACATGTAGGTGGTGATCCGGCCCGACGCTTCGGGCTGGCGGGCCATGGCCTCGATGGCGTGCCCGAACACCAGGCCGATGCCGATGCCGGGGCCGATGGCCGCGAGGCCGTAGACGAGTTTTCCGAGGCCGACGATCTTGATCGACTGGGTCGTCGAGCCTGCGGCGACGAACAGCACGTGGTGCACCAGCAGAGGCATGTGTTGGTTTCCTTTTCTCCGGCCCGGCGCCACTGTGCACCGGGTCCAGCTCTTCGGTTGCTCAGTGCGCTGACTCCAGCGCATCCGATATGTAAAACGAGGTCAGCGTGGTGAATATGAAAGCCTGCAGGAACGTGATCAGCACCTCAAGCACGAACACCAGCAGGAACACGATGAATGACACCGCCGCGAACAGCAGGCCGATCGTCGCGGTGAACAGGTACCAGGAGGCGATCGAGAACACGAGCAGCAGCAGGTGGCCGGACAGCATGTTCGCGAACAGCCGGATCGACAGCGTGAACGGCCGCACGATGATGTTGGACAGCAGCTCGAGGGGGCTGAGCAGCGGCAGGATCCACCACGGCGCGCCCTGCGGGACCGCCATGTTCTTGAAGTAGCCGATCGGGCCCTGGTGCTTCATGCCGATAAACATGTAGGTCACCCAGACCACCAGCGTCAGGCCAAGGGGGAACGCGAACTTCGACGTGGCGGGGAACTGGGCCAGCGGGATGAGCTCCCACAGGTTCATCAGCCAGATGAAGAAGAACAGTGACACCAGGAACGGCAGATACCGGTCGCCCTTGCTGCCCATCTGCGGCCGCAGGATCTGGTCGCGGATAAACAGGATGCCGAGTTCGCCAACGTTCTGGACGCCGCGCGGCACTTTCTTCGGCTTGCGGAACGCCAGCCAGAAGACGAGCAGGACGATGGCCGCGGACAGCAGCATGAGCAGGATCGGCTTAGTGAAACCAACGCCGCCAATCGAGAAGGCGGGCTTGAAGAAGAAGTCGTTGATCGACGGGGCGGGGAAGCCGCATGACGGCTTGGACTGGAAGTGGCAGCCGCTGGCCGTGGTCATCAGGTGGACGTCACTCATCGCCTGCTCCGTAGCTTGGCGCTTCGCGGCGTGGGGCCCTGCGCTGAGCGGTCAGGGCTGCCTGGTGAAGCGGAAAATGATCAATGCGAGCGAGAGCCCGATGCCGAGCAGCAGCCCGATCGGGAACAGCGCCGCGATATGCGTCCAGCGCCCGATCAGCCAGCCGATGCCCCCGTAGAGCACCATGCCCCCGATCAGGTAGCTGACGACGGCCCAGCCGGTGCCCTCCCGCACGTCCGGCGGGTCGGATCCGGGAGCCGGACGGCGCCTCTGGTACTTCAGTGGCGGCAGGGGCTTCTCGAACGGACGCGGGCCGGCCGCCTTCTCGCCCGGGCCCGGGCCGACGTCGCTCATCGCGGCCCGCCCGCGGCCGGGCGGGCGCAGCCTGGCCCGTGGGCCGCGGTACGCCGTCCAGATCCTGAGGTCGCCTCACGAGTCACCGTTCCCCGTCCGGCTCGACGTAGAGCATCTTCAGTTTCATAGACCAGACGACTTGCGCCGCGCTATAGACCAGCACGCACACCAGGACGGTGAGGCCGAAGGCCCGCGGGTTGAACGCGGTCGTGCCCTGAAGCGCCCCGAAGACGATGATCAGGATGAGGATCTTGCCCAGGTAGGTGCCGACCGCGGCGCCCATCATGGCCTGCGGGCTCACCTTGGCGAACCGGCCCACGATGACCACGCTGAGCCCGAAGAACAGTGCGACGACGACCACGCCGATCGCGGCCCCGAGCAGTCCCTTGCTGCCAGCGAGAGTGGCGCCGAGGACAGCCATGATCACGGCGGCGACGGCGGCCACCGCAGCCGATCGCCGTACGATCCGGGCGTAGTTCGCCACCATCTTCTAGGGCTCCGGGAGAGCTAGACCGAAACTTCCTGACCCATGCAGACCCATCGATGCCCAGGTGGCACCATGCCGCATCGCCTGAGGGCGTCGCGGCTGCGTCGCCAGGTGAGCGAAACGTATCACGGAACTCTCACTCGCCTTCGAGTGGGTGCTCGTGAAAGATATCACAAGCTCTCCGACCTTGGGCTCACCGGGTTACCTAACGTGACGAAAGCGGCGGCCACCCAGGTAGGCGCGGGACGGGCAACGCGGCGCGGATAACGCAGAGCGGATAACGCGGCGCGGCGGCTAATCAGCGGGCCGGGCGGCAGGCCAGGCGCGGCGGCGTACAGGAGAGACCGGGCACGTCCAGGGAGCTTTTTCATGATCTGGGTTATTCACGCGCGCATATATCGCGCGCCATCGACCCAGATCATGGAACTCACCGGCTGGCCTGGTATCCGGGCCTGGCTAACGGCCCGCGGTGCGGTCCCTGGTCCGGCGGAGGGCCGTCTTCCGGCCGGTCGGCCGGCCGCCAAGGCGGCGCGCCGACCACGGCGGGCGGGTGACCCGAGGCCGGGTAGCCGGACGCCGCCGCGGTTCCGTTGCGGGCCGTCCCGGTCGGGGTCGTGGCGTTCGGGGTGGTGACGTTCGGGGATGTCCCATTTTGAGACACCTGGCCGGGGGGAACCGGGGCCCCGAGCGGCGCCGCGGCCGCGGCCGCCACAGCGGGCGCGGGCCGGGCCGCCGGAGCCTTCCCCGATGTCCTGGCCGACGCCCTGGCCGCCGCCAGGCGCGCCCGGCGCTTGCGCTCCCACCAGCGCAGCCGCGGCATCGACATGAGCAGCAGCACGAGGACGGCGGCCAGCGTGGTCACGGCCAGGACGAACAGCGGGGTCCTGGTCACCGACATCCACACGATCGCACCCGAGAACAGGGCCGCCCACAGGTACATGATCAGCACGCTGGAGCGGTGCGAGTGCCCGATGTCGAGCAGCCGGTGATGCAGGTGCTTGCGGTCCGGTGCCAGCGGCGACTTGTTGGCCCGGGTCCGGCGGACCACGGCCAGCAGGAGGTCCGTGTAGGGACTGACCAGGAGGGTGGCCGGCAGCAGCAGCGGCAGGACTTCAGGGAACCGGTTGAACGCCGGGTGCAGGCTGGCATAGTCCAGCCCCGAGATGCTCGAGATCGGCACGTAGGCCAGGAGCAGGCCAAGCAGCATCGACCCGGTATCGCCCATGAAGATCCGGGCCGGATAGAAGTTGTGCGGCAAGAAGCCCAGACACGCCCCGGCCAGCAGCGCCGCGGCCAGGGCCGGGCCGGCCTGCTCGGGCAGGTGATAAAGCTGGGCCAGCCGGTAGTAGTAGACGAAGAACGCGATCGCCGCGATGCAGACAATCCCGGCGGCCAGGCCGTCCAGGCCGTCGATGAAGTTGACCGCGTTGATCGTGGCCACGACCAGGAAGATCGTCAGCGCGGTCGACTCGTTCGGGCTCAGCACCAGGGTGCGGCTGCCCGGCAGCGGCAGCCAGCTAAGGTTGGCGCCGCCCCAGACCAGGATCCCGCCCGCCGCGGCCTGGGCCGCCAGCTTGCTGAGCGGGCCCAGCCCCCACCGGTCGTCCACGATGCCCACGGCGACGATAAGGCCGCCCGCCAGCAGCAGCCCGGCCGCCGTGTTGTTTCCCACCAACACGGTGCGCAGCGGGTTGAGCTCGCCGGCCACCACCAGACCCGCGGCCAGGCCCCCGTAGAGGGCCAGCCCGCCGAGCAACGGGATCGGCACCACGTGCACATCCCGGTCCCGCGCCTCGTGCATGAACCGTCCCGCGATCGCCCCACGGCGTACCAACGGCGTCAGCAGATAGGTGACGCCCGCGGTGACCAGCAGGGTCAGTACGTATTCACGTACCGCGGTGAGCCCGGACGGGATGTACGGCATTACGTCCAACTCTAGAGCACCACTGCGGCGCCCGGGGCGCTCTACCCGACGGGCCGGCCAAAGAACATTCAGTCACATACTGGACGTCCCCCGGGGCGCCGAGCCCCGCGTCCCCCGAGCGCCAGACCCGGCCTGGGCGGTGCCAGGGCTGGTTACGCCGCGTTACATAAAATTTACGCTTCGGCGGCAGCGTCGCCACCCGTGGTCAGCAGCGCGACCTCGCGCAGCTTCCCGACCGACACCGCGCCGGCCCGCAGCAGCCGGGGCACGTCCCCGGTGATGTCCACGATCGTGGACGCGACGTCGGTGGCGCACGGCCCGGCGTCAAGGTAGACCGACACCGTGTCGGCGAAGTGCTCCTCCGCCGTGGCCGCGGTCGTAGCCGCGGGCAGGCCGCTGCGGTTGGCGCTGCTGACGGCCAGCGGTCCGGTCTCCTTGAGCAGGTCCAGGGCCACCGGGTGCAGCGGCATGCGGACGGCCACGGTCCCCCGCGTGTCGCCCAGGTCCCAGTTGAGCGTCCGGCTGGCCCGGCACACCAGGGTCAGGCCGCCGGGCCAGAACTCGTCGATCAGGTCCTTGCCGTACGGCCCGAGGTCCTCGATCAGCGCGATGGCCGCGCGGACGGTGCCGACCAGGACCGGCGGGGGCATGTCCCGGCCCCGGCCCTTGGCGGCGAGCAGCGCGGTCACGGCCGACGAGTAGAACGCGTCGGCGGCGATGCCGTACACGGTGTCGGTCGGCATCACGACCAGTTCGCCGGTGCGCAGCGCCTGCGCCGCGGCGGCAATCCCCTCGGCGCGGGAGCCCGCGTCCGAGCAGTCATAGGTGACGCTCATGGGCGCTCATCCTTCCATGCGGCGCAGACGAAGCGATTCCGGCCGGCCAGATCGCAATGATTGCGGGTCTGGCGCCACCCGTTCTCCTCGGCGAAGACCCAGTAGACCGCCGCGGCCTGCTCCTCGCCGTGCTCGGTGACCACCAGGCCGCCGCCGCGCAGCAGTCGCCGGGCCACGCGCTCGACGACCCGGATCGCGTCGAGCCCGTCCGCGCCGCCCCACAGCGCCCGCGCCGGGTCATACTCGCCGACCTCGGGCGGCACGTCGGCCCCGGCCGGGATGTAGGGCGGGTTGCTGATCACCAGGTCCACCGCGCCGCGGCGGCCGGGCAGCGCGGCCGCGAAGTCGCCCGCGTGCAGCGTGACCCGGCCCGCGGTGTGCGGGGCCGCCGCGGCCACGCCGGCCATGTTGCGCTCGGCCCAGGCCAGGGCCCTCGGGTCGGCCTCGACCGCGTGCACCTTGGCTCCGGGCACCTCCTGGGCGATGGCCAGGGCGATCGCGCCCGACCCGGTGCCCAGGTCGGCGACGACCGGTTCCGCGATGTCCATCTCGCGGAGCGCGTCGATGGCCCAGCCGGTCACGACCTCGGTCTCGGGCCGCGGCACGAACACCCCGGGGCCGACCTCGAGGTCGAGGTAGCGGAAGTAGGCACGCCCCGTGATGTGCTGCAGCGGCTCGCGGGACGCGCGCCGCGCCACGTCGTCCCAGTACCTCGGGTCGAACGCGGCGTCGGGCACCGTGTGCAGGGCGCCCCGGCCTACGCCGTGCACGTGCGCGGCGAGCAGTTCCGCGTCGGCGCGCGGCGACTGGACCCCGGCCTCGGCCAGCCGGGACGCCGCCACAGCGACCTCATCGAGCAGCAGGTTCATGTGACGCCTCGGCTGACTCCGCGACCTTCTCGTCCCGGTCGGCCGTGCTCAGCGCATCGATGACCGCGTCGAGGTCACCATCGAGAACCTGGTCCAGGTTGTAGGCCTTGTAGCCGACCCGGTGGTCGGAGATCCGGTTCTCGGGGAAGTTGTAGGTCCGCACCCGCTGCGACCGGTCGACGGCGGAGACCTGGCTCTTGCGGTCGGCCGAGGCCTGCGCGTCCGCCTGCTCCTGGGCGGCGGTGAGCAGCCGCGCGCGCAGGATGCGCATGGCCTGCTCCTTGTTCTGGAGCTGGCTCTTCTCGTTCTGGCAGGACACCACGATGCCGGTGGGCAGGTGGGTGATCCGCACCGCGGAGTCGGTGGTGTTCACGCTCTGCCCGCCGGGCCCCGAGGACCGGAACACGTCCACCCGCAGGTCCGACGGGTCGACGGTGACCTCGACCGGGTCGGCCTCCGGCATGACCAGCACGCCAGCGGCCGAGGTGTGGATCCGGCCCTGCGACTCGGTGACCGGCACCCGCTGCACCCGGTGCACGCCGCCCTCGTATTTGAGCTGCGACCACGCACCGCCTGCTCCCCCAGCCTCCCGCCCCCGCGCCGCGCCCCGGCCCGACTTGATCGCGACCGTGGCGTCCTTGTAGCCGCCCAGGCCGGTCATGGTCGCGTCGAGGATCTCGGTCTTCAGGCGGTGCCGCTCGGCGTACCGCAGGTACATGCGCAGCAGGTCCCCGGCGAACAGCGCCGACTCCTCGCCGCCCTCGCCGGCCTTGACCTCCAGGAGCACGTCCCGCGAGTCGTTCGGGTCGCCCGGGACCAGCAGGTCCCGCAGCCGCTCCTCGAGTTCCTCCCGGCGGTGCCCGAGTTGCTCGGCCTCGGCGGCGAACGAGGCGTCCTCGCCCGCCAGTTCGTGCGCGGTCGCCTCGTCGGCGCTGACCCGCTGCCAGTCCCGGTACGCGTGCACGACCGGGCCAAGCTCGCCGTAGCGCCGCCCGAGCGTTTTGGCCCGCTCGGGGTCGGCGTGGACGGCCGGGTCGGCGAGGTCTCGCTCGAGCGCCGCGTACTCGGCCGCTAGCTCTTCGAGCCCCTCAAACACGATTTCCTCCAGGGACATTGCTGCGCACGGACCGGCCTGCAGGCACAACGAACCCGGTGGACGTACCAAGGCACGCCCACCGGGTTGAAGAAAGCTACTTGCTGCCGGCCGGCTTCTTGCCGAAGCGGCGCTCGAAGCGGGCGACCCGGCCACCGGTGTCCAGAATCTTCTGCTTGCCGGTGTAGAACGGGTGGCAGTTCGAGCAGATGTCGGCGTGGATCACACCGTTCGCGGCGGTGCTCCGGGTGGTGAACGAGTGCCCGCAGGTGCAGGTCACCGTCGTCTCCACGTAGTCCGGGTGAATGCCAGGCTTCATGTCGTCACTCCTGGTTCTGGCGGTCGCCGGGTCGCCGCGCCGCGTGCCTGTCGCGACGGACGTGAACCGGTACCGCGCTCTTGGTTAGGCCCAGTGGGCCACCGTCTGTAACGTACGCGGGCCCCTGGAGATTCCCTCGCGGGCGTGGCGCTGGCGAGGGAACGGTCAGTTGACGCCGATGGTGGTCTTCTGCACCTGGAGCAGGAACTCGGCGTTGCTCTTGGTCTCCTTCATGCGCTCCATCAGCACCTCAAGCGCCTGCTGCGGCTCGAGCGCGTGCAGCACCCGGCGCAGCTGCCAGACGATCTTGAGTTCCTCCGGCGACATCAGCAGGTCTTCCTTGCGGGTGCTGGACGCGTCCACGTCCACCGCGGGGAAGATCCGCTTCTCGGCCAGTTCCCGGCGCAGCCGCAGTTCCATGTTGCCGGTGCCCTTGAACTCCTCGAAGATCACCTCGTCGGCGCGGGAGCCGGTCTCGATCAGGGCGGTGGCCAGGATCGTGATCGAGCCGCCGTGCTCGATGTTGCGCGCCGCGCCGAAGAACCGCTTCGGCGGGTAGAGCGCGGTCGAGTCGACACCACCGGACATGATCCGCCCGCTGGCCGGCGCGGACAGGTTGTAGGCCCGGCCCAGCCTGGTCATGTTGTCCAGCAGGACCACGACGTCGTGACCCATCTCCGCGAGCCGCTTGGCCCGCTCGATGGCCAGTTCCGCCACCGTGGTGTGGTCGTCGGCCGGGCGGTCGAAGGTCGAGTAGATCACCTCGCCCTTCACCGACCGCTGCATGTCGGTGACTTCCTCGGGCCGCTCGTCCACCAGCACGACCATGAGGTGGCACTCGGGGTTGTTCTTGGTGATCGCGTTGGCGATCGACTGCATGATCATCGTCTTGCCCGCCTTGGGCGGCGACACGATCAGGCCGCGCTGGCCCTTGCCGATCGGCGTGATCAGGTCGATGATCCGCGTGGTCATGTTGCCGGCCTCGGTCTCAAGGCGCAGCCGCTCCTGCGGGTACAGCGGGGTGAGCTTGGAGAACTCCGGACGCGACTTGGACTGCTCCGGGTCGAGCCCGTTGACCTTGTCCAGCCGGACGAGCGCGTTGAACTTCTCCCGGCGCTCGCCTTCCCGCGGCTGCCGGACCGCGCCCTCGATGACGTCGCCCTTGCGCAGGCCGTGCCGGCGCACCTGGGACAGCGACACGTACACGTCGTCGGACCCCGGCAGGTAACCGGTGGTGCGGACGAACCCGTAGTTGTCCAGCACGTCGAGGATCCCGGCAATGGGGACCAGCACGTCGTCCTCGGAGATCACCGGCTCGGCC
>DATAVV010000434.1:0-8184 GCA_036267555.1 Streptosporangiaceae bacterium
GTCCACGGTGACCACGGCGCAGCCGGTGCCGATGTAGGGGCCGCCGTCGTGCTCGTGCCACACCGGGCTGGGGAAGCGCAGGAAATTGATGTCGTCCTTGGCCAGCACGTTCTGCATGACCGGCCCGCTGTCCACCTCGCGCGCCGGGTGGGCGGCGGCGCCGGACTCCCAGGCCGCCGGCTTCCCGCGCAGCGCGTCGACCAAGGCCAGATCGTCGAGGCCGGTGCCCAGTCCCAGCGTCATCCCCATGAGGGCCGGGCTGGACACGCTGGAAGTCAGCACCCGCTGGCCGGGCCGGTGGCCGGCGATCTCGTCGAACAGCAGAGCGCGCGGACGCTTGCGCCGGTAGTTGAGCTGGCTGGCCGCCCCGATCTCGAGCACGGCGTCGGCCCCGGTGACGTGCTGCAGTTCCCCGGCGCTTTCCGCCGCGGCCAGCCACTCACGCAAGTCAAATACGGACATGTATTTCCTTTCCCGTCGGAAAGCCCAGTCGCATTGTTGGCCCGCGCCGCCAATGCGTCAATCCGGCCGGTTCGAACCACGCGTGTCCGGGGGATAACAAGGCGTATGACGCCCGCGCCGTCGATGGCCACGGTCTTAGGCCGGATCGGTGAGACGCAGGGACCGCTGCCCGCGCTGGCGGCGGCGGCGATCGGGCTGGCCGCCGCGGCCGCCGTGGGCATCCAGGAGATCTGGTTACTGGCCCGGCACATCAACACCATCGCGCACGAGGGCGCGCACGCCATCGTGGGGTCGGCCGTGGGCCGGTCGGTGCGCGCGGTGACGCTGCGGCCGAACGCCGACGGCAGCACGGTGGTGGGCCCGGGCAAGCCGTCGGGCGACCTGACCATCGGCGTGGCCGGCTACCTCGGCCCGAGCGCGTTCGGGCTCGCGATGGCCAAGCTGATCGAGCTCAGGCACACCGTGATGGTGCTGTGGCTGACCATGCTCCTGCTCGCGATGCTGCTGGCGACGCTGCGCCAGCCGTTCAGCTTCGTGCCCGTGCTCGTCGTCGGCGGGCTGCTGTTCCTGATCGCGCGCTACGGCTCGCTCGGCGCCCAGAGCGTCACCGCCTACGGCGTGACCTGGTTCCTGCTGCTGTCCGGGATCCGGGTCGTGGTCGATCACGGGATCAACGCCTCGGACGCCAACAGCCTGGCCGGGATGACCCACCTCCGGCCGGCGTTCTGGGTCGTCCTCTGGCTGGCCGGGACGGTGCTCGCGCTCGTGTTCGGCGGCATCCTGCTGATCTGAGCCGCCTCAGCGCGCGTGCGCCCCGGTCATCAGCGCGGCCAGGTCCTGGGGCTGCAGGAACGAGGCGGGCGGCGGCGGTCCCCAGTTGAACAGCCCCTTGGCCCCCTCCAGGGTTTGCGGCGTCCACAACTGGTCGTCCACGATGCAGTCCATGTCGGAGTAGTACTCGGAGAAGTTGCCCGCCGGGTCCTTGAGGTACCAGAAAAAGTTGGAGCCCGCGTGATGCCGGCCCAGCCCCCACACGTGCCGCTCCGGATGGCCCCCGAGCATCGCGCACGCGCCGCGCCCGATCTCGTCGATGTCCTCGACCTGCCAGGACGTGTGGTGCAGGAAGTTCACCGGCGACGACAGCACCAGCACGTTGTGATGGTCGGTCGAGCAGCGCAGGAACGCCCCCGCGCCCTTGATGAAGTCGCTGGCCTTGAACCCGAGCCCGGCGGTGAAGAACCGGCTGGTCGCCTCGTAGTCCGTGGACCCGATGACCACGTGCCCGAGCTTGAGCGGCCGCACCGGCTCGTCGCGCAGCAGCCCGGGGGCACGGGTCCCCGGCCGCTCCGGTCGGCCGGGGCCGTTGTAGGGGGTCGGCGGCACGAACGGCTGCTCCAGCCGCGGGCACACCTCGATCGTGGCCCGGAAGCCGGCGACGGGTTCGGCGGTGCGCAGCGTCCGGCCGTCGATGCTTCGAAACATGTGTTTCGACCGGCCGCGGACCGCGGTGAACCCGAGCCCGGTCAGGCTGGCCTCGATCCGGTCCAGGTCGCCGGCGTCGTCCGCGCCGACCGTGAGGTCGAGCAGGCGCCGCGTCGGCGCGGTCGCGATCCTGAGCTGCTCCCCGCCGTCGATCGTGGCGAACGAGCCGTCGCCGAGGTCGGTGAGCCCGAAGTCCGCGTAGTACCCGGCGACCGGGCCGACGTCGGGTACCCCGATCGTCACCGAGGTGAGCTGATGCAGGGCCATGGCCGACCTCCCTGTGCGCGGCGGTTCTAGGTGCCGGTCCCGGTCACGAAGCGCTGCCGCAGCTCGCCGATGCCCTCGACGAAGCTGACCAGTTCGTCGCCGGGGGCCAGCCAGCGCTGCGGGTCGCGGCCCAGCCCGACTCCGGCCGGGGTGCCGGTGAAGATGACGTCGCCGGGCAGCAGCGGCAGGACCGCCGACATCTTGGCCACGAGTTGCGGCACCGAGATGATCAGGTGACTGGTGCGCGACTTCTGCACGTCCTCGCCGTTGACCGCGCAGCCCAGTTCCAGGTCGTCCGGGTCCGCGAACTCGTCCGGCGTGACCAGCCAGGGCCCGGTCGGCCCGAACCCGGGCAGCGACTTGCCCATGCTGAACTGCGGCGGCTGGCCCGCGAGCTGGATGCGCCGCTCGGAGATGTCCTGGCCCACGGTCAGCCCGGCGACGTGGTCCCAGCCCTCGTCCTCGTCCACCTGCCACGCTCGCGCGCCGATGACCGCGACCAGTTCGACCTCCCAGTCCGTGTGCCCGTCCGGAGGCAGGACCACGTCGGTGTAGGGGCCGGTGATGCAACTGGGGAACTTGGTGAACACGCTGGGCTGCTCCGGCACCTGCATGCCGGACTCTTTAGCATGGTCCTGGTAATTGAGGCCGATCCCGAACGATTGCCGCGGGGCGGGTGCCGGTGCGCCGAGCAGCCCGGCGTTGTAGAGGGTCGGCTCGAGGCCGGCGGCGGCCGGTGCCCACGCGGTGAACTCGGCCCAGCGCGCGTAGACCTCCTGCGGATCGGGGCTGAACCGGCCCTCGCTGGCCAGTTCCACGTCGATGGCGCCGGCGCCGCTCAGGACGACCAGCCGGCCGTCAAGGTTGCCGATCCGCACGAAAGACCTCCCGGTAAGTACGTGGGCCCGCAGGTTTCAGCCCAGTCTCCGCCGGCCGGGCCGCCGGCGGCAAGGCTGGCCCCGCCGTGCGGCAGGTCAGCGCACGGGCCACAGGTAGGTGTGACCGTCGTAGGAGGCGGCGGCCAGAGTGCGGCCGTCCGGGCTGAACGCGAGCTGTGACACGCGCCCGCCATACTCGGCCATGCTGTCCCGGATGGCCCGGAACCGGCATACCGCTCCATTTACCAACGAGATGGACACGCGCCGCAGTTCCCGGTACTGGTTTCTCTCGTACTGTGTGAGGGTGGGCAGGCCTGGCTGGGGCGACGGGCGGTGAGCGTCGTCCGGCGCCAGGCGGCGCGACGCTGGCTCGCTGTGGCATGCGGGGTCGCGCTGCTGTGCGGGCTGCCGGCGATCGTGAGCGCCCTGCCCGTGCCGGCTTCGCCGTTGAGCGCGGCCGCGCTGCGGGCCCGCATTCTGGCCTCGTCCGGCGTTCCGTACCAGGGCTACTCGGAAAGCTCCGTCGACCTGGGCCTGCCGGAACTGCCGGGCCTGGGCGACGTGACCGCGCTGCTGGACGGCACCACCGACCAGTACGCCTGGTACCGGTCGCCGTCGCGGTGGCGCGCCGACGTGACCACCGACGCGGGCGAGAACGACACCTACCAGACCGGCCTCGGCATCTTCCAGTGGGACTACAGCCACAACCTGCTGACCCAGATCGTCGGCTCGCAGCCGGTCCGGCTGCCCCGCGCGGCCGACCTGCTGCCGCCCGCCCTGGCCGTGCGGCTGCTCGGTTTCGCGTCGCCCGCCGCTCATCTCTCGCGGCTGCCGTCGCGGCGCGTGGCCGGGGTGGACGCGGCCGGCCTGCGGCTGGTGCCCGCCGACGCCGCGACGACGGTCGGCGCGGTCGAGATCTGGGCCGACCCGGCCGACGGCCTGCCGGTCGAGGTCGACGTCACCGGCCGCGGGTCGGGCCGGCCGGTCCTGGTCTCGCGCTTCCTCGACCTGAGCCGGCAGCGCCCGGCCCTCGCGACCGTGACCCCGGACCCCGCGCCCGACGTGGGGTTCACCACGACCGAACTGCCCGACGTGAGCGGGATACTGAACGGGTTCGGGCCGCCGTTGCCCGGCCGGCTTGCCGGGCTGCGCCGCGTGGCCAACCCCGGCGGCCTGCAGGACGTCGCCGCCTACGGGACCGGGGTCTCCCGGTTCGCCGTGCTGCCGCTGCCCTTCCGCGTCGGCGCGACCGCGATGAACGCCGCCCGCGACGCGGGCGCGGGCGGGATCGGCCTGGCCAACGGGACCGGGGCCCTGATCCAGACCCCGCTGCTCACCGTGCTGCTGGCCCAGTCGCTGTCCGGGGGCCCGGTCTACCTGCTGACCGGGACGGTCACCCCGGCCCTGCTGACCACGGCCGGGTCCGGCCTGCTGAACTCGACCGGGCCGGGCGGCCCATGATCGTCACGCGCGGGCTGACCAAGCGCTACGGACGGGTGCTCGCCGTCGACCACGTCGACCTGGACGTGCGCGAAGGCGACCGGTACGGCTTCCTCGGCCCGAACGGCTCCGGAAAGACCACGGTGGTGCGGATGCTGCTCGGCCTGGTCTACGCGACCGGCGGCGAGATCGAGGTCATGGGACGGCCGGTGCCGTCCAAGGTGACCGATGTGCTGCCCCAGATCGGCGCGCTCGTCGAGGGGCCGTCCTGCTACGGGCACCTGTCCGGCCGCGCCAACCTCGCGCTCATCGACGCGTCCGGCCACGGCGCCTCGCGCCGTACCCGGCGCCCGCGGATCGCGGAGGCGCTGGAACGCGTCGGCCTGGCGGGCGTGGACAACCGCGCGGTCAAGAAGTACTCCCTGGGCATGCGCCAGCGGCTCGGGATCGCCGCGGCCCTGCTGCGCTCACCCCGCCTGCTGGTGCTGGACGAGCCGACCAACGGCCTGGACCCGCAGGGCATCCGCGAGATCCGCGACCTGCTCGCCGAGCTCAACCAGGCGGGCACCACCGTCTTCATGTCCAGTCACCAGCTCGGCGAGGTCGAGCAGTTGTGCACCCGGGTCGGCATCGTGGACCGCGGCCGGCTGGTGCTGCAGCGCGACCTCGACGAACTGCGCGCGCCGACCGGCCGGGTGGTCCTGCGCACCCCGGACGCCGACCGGGCCGCGGCGCTGCTGGCCGGCCGGGTCGGGCAGCGCGAGGGCGACCGGCTGGTCGTCGCGGAGGGGGACCCGGCGCAGGTCAACGCCGAGCTGGTCACCGCCGGGCTGCGGGTCACCGAGATCGGGCCCGAGCGGCGCTCCCTGGAGGAGCTGATGCTCGCCGTGACCGGTTCCGGCTCGGACCGGATCGACCGCCCGGATGAGGGCGAGCCGGCGCCGTGATCAGGGTCGAGCTGGTGAAACTGGCGCGCCGGCCCCGGAGCTGGGTCACCATCGCGCTGCTGTGCGGGCTCCCGGTGCTGGTCGCCGTGTTCGTCGCGGTCACGCACCTCGCGCCGCCGCCCGGCCAGGGCCCGGTGCTGCTGTCGGCCGTGCTGTCCAACGGGTCGCTGTACCCGGCCGCCGCCCTGGCTATCGTGCTGCCGATCTTCCTGCCGGTGTCGGTCGCGGTGGTGGCGGGGGACTCCATCGCGGGCGAGGCCGGATCGGGCATGCTGCGCTATCTGCTGGCCCGGCCGGTCGGCCGGACCCGGCTGCTGGTGGCCAAGCTGATCGCGCTGGTCGTCTACACGCTGACCGCGGTGGTGGCGGTCGCGGTGACCTCCTACGTGGCCGGGCGCCTGCTGTTCGGCGTCCAGTCCGTGACCGTGACCTCCCGGGGGGTGACCAGCGCGAACATCGCCGCGAACGTGGCCGCGACCTCGCTGTCCGGCACCAGCCTGACCCCGGGCGAGGTGCTGGTCAGGACCGTCGGCGCGATCGCGTTCATCGCCGTGTCCATGCTGGGGGTCGGCGCGATCGCGCTGTTCCTCTCGACCGTCACCGACTCCTCGCTGGGCGCCGCCATGGGCGCGCTCGCCGCGCTGGTCACCAGCCAGGTGCTGGTCACCCTGAACGCCTCGGCCTCGGTCAGCCCGTACCTGCCCACCCGCTACTGGCTGGCCTGGGTCGACTTCTTCCGCGAGCCGATCCTGTGGCGGGACATCGACCGCGGGTTCGCCGTCCAGGGCGTCTACGTCGCGGTGCTGCTCGCCGCGGCCTGGGCCAACTTCGCCACCAAGGACGTCACGAGCTGACGTGCCGTGCTGGCCTCGGGGGCGCCCCAGACCCTAGATATCCTAGTTTGCCGGCCGATTTTTAAGTAATCTGCGGGCAAAATTGCCAGAATTCTCAGGGAAGGCCCTGCGGGTCGCGGTCATCCCGATAACTACGATGTACGGAGCGGGGTGAGTTTCAGGTGCCAGCGCCCGGCGGGGTCCCGCCCGGCCGCTTGGCACAAGTCACGACGACGAGCCTTTCACCCCGTTTCATGCCCAGCGCCCACGGGCTTTCGCGCGGCGGTCGCCGCCCAGTAGGTCCGTTGCCCGATCGCTGAGACCCCAGACACTCAGGCCCAAGGAGCACCCGCATGCGCAGCGACACCGGGGCGGAGACCGCGCCCGGAGCCGATCCGGCCGAGCCGGCGGCCCACCGGACACGTCTGGCCGGCTGGCTCGCCGTGATCGGCGTGAGCAGCTCGATCCTGATCATGATCGCGACCTCGGTCGTGCGCGACAGCTGGATGTACCCGCCGATCGTGCTGCCCGCCGGCGGCGCGCCCTGGGACCTGCAGTCCGGGCACATCTCGGACGGGGTGGCGACGGTCGCCCTCTGGATCGCGCTGGTCGCCGGCCTGGGCGGCGTGATGGCCGGGCTCGTGGCCGTCCAGCGCGGTGCCCGGCCCAGCCTGCGTGCCCTGCTCATCGCGGCGGCGGTCGCGGTGATCGCGCTGACTGTGCTCCCGCCCGCCGGGTCCACCGATGCGTTCGACTACGCCAGCTACGGCCGCATCCTGGCCCTCGGCCACAGCCCCTACGTGATGACCCCTTATCACCTGCGCCTCATGCACAACGCGTTCGCCAGGTCGGTGCCCACCACCTGGCAGCACTACGTGAGCGTCTACGGGCCGCTCGCGACGCTCGAGCAGTTCCTGGCGGCCAAGCTCGGCGGGATGAACGCGGCCCGGATCGCCTTCTGGATCAAGCTGTGGAACTCTCTCGCGTTCGTGATCATCGCGGTCATCATGGACCGGATGCTGCGGCGCGACCCGGCGCGGCGGCTGCGCGCCCACCTGCTCTGGACGATCAACCCGCTGCTGCTGTGGGTCGTGGTCGCGTCCGGGCACCTCGACGTGCTCGCCGCCGCCGCCGGCCTGGCCGGGCTGCTGGTCCTGGGCGAGCAGGTGAACGCCGGGGACCGGCCCAGCCTGGGCCGGGTGGTGGCGGCCGGGGCGCTGATCGGCGTGGCCGCCGACATCAAGATCAATTACGTCCTGTTCGGCCTGGGCCTGGCCTGGGCCCTGCGCCGGTCGCTCACGCTGCTGGCCGCCTCGGCCGGCGCCGCGCTCGCAGTGCTCGTGCCCAGTTACGCCGCGTTCGGCACGCCGGCGGTCCACGCCCTGGCCGCCCGGCGCAACGGGACCAGCGCGGACAGCTTCTACAACGCGTTCCTCATCGAGGCGCTCAGGCGCCACATCGGGCTGATCGCGGTCGTCCTGGTCGTCGCCATGGCCGTGCTGGCCTTCCGGCGCATGCCCGACGGCCTCGCGTCGCGGCCCGCGGCCCAGGCCGCCCTGGTGCTGAGCGTGGCCTGGCTGTTCTTCTGGCCGTACCAGTTCCCCTGGTACGACACGATGATCATCTGCTTGCTCGTGCTCTACCCGGCTTCCCGGCTCGACTGGCTGGTGCTGGTGCGGATCGCGGCCGGTGCGATCCCCAACACCCCGGGCAACCCGGGCAACCCGCCTGGCCACGTCGTGGCCTACCTGCACCACTTCAGCATCCGCGTGGCCGCGCCGATGGTGCTGCTCGCCGCCGCGATCGGGCTGGTCCTGCTCTGCGTGTACGGGCGGTGGAAGATGGCCAGGACCGACGGCCCGCCCGGCGCCGCGG
>DATAVV010000435.1:0-9683 GCA_036267555.1 Streptosporangiaceae bacterium
GTCGTCCTCGTCGATCTCGGTTCCACCAATGGCACGTTCGTCAACGGCCAGCCCGTCCGGCGCGTGGCGCTGACCGACGGCACCCGCGTGACATTGGGCCGTACCACCCTCGTTTTCCGCCGGGACGGTATCTACTGACACCGCAGAACCGCAGAACCGCACCAGCGCCGGTACCACGACGACCGGCTGATGACGCCGTCCGGCCAGGACGGCTCCGTCAGCCACTGACCAGAGGCAGAGGGCAGCAAAGGCATGACCCGGTGAACGCGCTCACCCTCACGCTCATCAGGCTCGCGTTTCTCGCGGTCCTGTGGCTGTTCGTGATCGCCGCGGTCGGCGTGGTGCGCACCGACCTGTTCGGCAACGCGGTCGTATCGCGCAAGGCACGAAAGCAGAGGCAGCCGCGAGCCAGGCCGCCCGCGCCGCCTAAGCCTCCGCGGCCCGCGCGGGGCACCCGCTCGGCCCCGCAGCAACTGCTCGTCACGGCGGGCGCCCTGGCAGGCACCAGCCTGGGCCTGGCCGACCAGCAGATCACCATCGGCCGCGCGAATGATGCCACATTGGTGCTAAACGATGACTACGCTTCGACCCGGCATGCCCGACTGTTCCCGCAAGACGGTCAGTGGGTTGTCGAGGACCTCGGCTCAACCAACGGCACTTACCTCGACCGTCAGAAGGTAACCCAGCCGACCCCAGTACCCGTCGGCGTGCCGATCCGCATCGGTAAGACAGTCCTGGAACTGCGCAGATGACAATTGCACTCCGGTATGCGATCCGCTCCGACGTCGGGCTCCTCCGCGAGGGAAACGAGGACTCGGCGTACGCGGGACCGCACCTGCTCGCTATCGCCGACGGCATGGGGGGGCATGCCGCAGGCGAGGTCGCCAGCTCTGTGGCGATCTCCGCCCTCGCGGGCCTGGACAGCGATGTACCAGTAGACCGCATGCTCGACTCGCTCGCCGCGGCGGTCGCGTCGGCCAACAGCACCTTGCACGAGATGAGCGTCGAGGACCCGTCGGTCGAGGGGATGGGCACTACGCTCACCGCCCTGCTCTGGGCCGGGGCCACGGTCGCGATCTGCCACATCGGCGACTCCCGGGCTTATCTGCTCCGCGATGGCGAGTTCCACCAGATCACCCGGGACCACACGCTCGTCCAGTCCCTGGTGGACGACGGCCGGCTCAGTCCGGCCCAGGCCGCCACGCACCCGCAGCGCTCGCTGGTCATGCGGGCGCTGCAGAGCGGCACCGAGGCCGAACCCGACCTGTCCATCATCGAGGCGCACGTCCACGACAGGTTCCTGCTGTGCTCGGACGGGCTGTCCGACGTGGTCAGCGAGGACACCCTGCACGCCACGCTGATGCGCTACGCCGACCGCGACCAGGCCGTGACGCAGCTCATCGAACTGGCGATCCGCGGCGGCGGCCCGGACAACATCACCTGCATCGTGGCCGACGCGGTGGATTCCGACGCCGGCGCGCCCACCGGGCAGATGTCGGTGGTGGTCGGCGCGGCCTCGAACGGCGACGGCCGCCCCCGGCTGCGGGACGACAGCCCGGCGGGCCGCGCGCACCTGCTGACCCAGGCCGGGCCCGCGGCGGCCGCGGCGGGCCCGGCGGCCCCGGCCCCGCAGGCTAGTCCCGGCCCGGCCGATGGGGACGACGAGGTCCACGCCGAGCACCGGACCCGGCGCCGGTGGCCGCTGGTGAGCACGATCCTGGTCTTGCTGCTGATCGTGATCGTCGGCGGTGGCTACACCGCCTGGCGCTACTCGCAGAGCCAGTACTACGTGGGCACCGACGGCAGGCAGGTGATCATCTACCGCGGCGTCAACCAGAAGGTCCTGGGCATGAACCTGTCCAGCGTGTACCGGCGGACCGGCTTCCCGCTCTCCCACGTGCCGTCCTCTGACCTGTCGCAGGTCCGCGGCACGATCAACGCGAACAGCCTGGCCGACGCCGAGCAGGCGGTGAACACGATCCGCCAGACCTACACCTGCAACCAGTACCAGGTCGCCTACAACAACTGGCTGGCACACAAGCCCAAGCCGCGGCAGGTGAAAAAGAAGGTCGGCGGCAGGACCGTGACCACCCCCGTGACTCCGGCCTACAAGGCCGCCCCGACCACGCCCAAGGGCTGCACCCCGCAGGGGACGCCCGGGTGACCGCGATTTCCGACCGCCCGTCCGCCGCCCGGCCGCCGGCCGACGCGGGCGTTGCCATGCCGCGCAACCGGCGCCAGACCGAGTTGCTGATGCTGGCGTTCGCGATCGTGGTCGTGCTGTTCGCCTACGCCAGCACCGGATTGGGCCTCAACGGTAAGGTGCCCGCCGGCCTGGCCGAATACGGGCTCGCGTTCGCGGTGCTCATGCTGGTCGCGCACTTCGCCGTGCGCAAATTCGCGCCGTGGGCCGACCCGCTGCTGCTGCCGCTGGCCGCGCTGCTGAACGGCCTAGGGATCGTGATGATCTACCGTCTCCAGCAGGCGGGCCGGAACGGCAATGCCGGCAACGGCGGCCCGATCCAAACCCTGAGCTCGTCGGCCACGGCCGTGCAGGTCATGTACAGCGCGATCGGGGTGGCCGCGTTCATCGCTGTCCTGGTGTTCATCAGAGAAGTGCGGGTGCTGCAGCGCTACACCTACACGCTGGGCGCGCTCGGCCTGATCCTGATCGCGATCCCGGCCCTGCTCCCGGACAGCATGAGCGAGGTGGCGGGCACCGGCGCCAAGATCCAGATCTCGCTGGGCGGCTTCTCCATCCAGCCCGAGCAGTTCGGCGAGCTCGGCCTGGCCGTGTTCTTCGCCGGCTACCTGGTCGCCAAGCGAGACGTGCTGTCGCTGGCCGGGCGCCGGTTTCTCGGCATCGACCTGCCCCGCGGGCGCGACCTGGGCCCGGTGCTGATCGCGTGGGGCGCCAGCCTGCTGGTGCTGGTCTTCGAGAGCGACATCGGGACCTCGGCCCTGTTCTTCGGCTTGTTCGTGGCGATGATCTACATCGCCACCCAGCGCACCTCCTGGCTGCTGATCGGGATCCTGCTGTTCGTCTTCGGCGCCTTGCTGGCCGCCAAGCTCTTCAGCCACGTCGGGGCCCGCTTCACCGAATGGCTGCACCCGTTCACGGTCGCGAACATCAACTGCGTTCCCGGCCCCGCGGCGCACTGCGTATCCTCTTACCAGCTCGTGCAGGGCCTGTACGGGCTGGGCGCCGGCGGGATACTCGGCAGCGGGCTGGGCCACGGCCAGCCGTATATCACGCCGCTGGTGCAAAGCGACTTCATCATGACGGCTTTTGGTGAGGAGCTGGGCCTGACCGGCCTGATGGCGATGCTGCTGATCTTCGGGCTGATGGTGCAGCGGGGGCTGCGTGCCGCGCTCGCGGTTCGTGATCCGTTCGCCAAGCTGCTGGCCGGCGGGCTGTCGTTCGCGCTTGCGCTGCAGATCTTCATCATCGTGGGCGGCGTGACCCGGCTGATCCCGCTGACCGGGATCACTACGCCGTTCCTTTCCCAGGGAGGGTCTTCACTGATCGCGATCTGGGCCATGGTGGCACTGCTGATGCGGGTCAGCGACGCCGCGCGGCGGCCGGCCCCGCAACCGATCCAGGACGAGGGCATGACTCAGGTGGTGCGGGCCGGATGAACCGCGCGCTGAGCCGTTTGTCCCTGGCCGTCCTGATCATGTTCGCGCTGCTGCTCATCAACGTGAACTACGTGCAAGGGTTCGAGCCCAGCAGCCTGGCCACCAAACCGGGTAACGCCCGAGTCTTCGAGCAGCAGTTCCACTACCAGCGCGGTTCGATCATCGCCGCGGGAGGCGGCGGCAACGTCACGATCGCCGAGTCGCGCCCCGCCCAGGGCAGTAGCAGCAACAACACGGGTAACACCACCTACAGTCGCTCCTACCCCTACGGTTCCGTCTACGCACCGATTACCGGTTTCGACTCCGTGTACGGCTCGACCGGGATCGAGCAGGCCTACAACAAGTACCTGTCCGGCACGGCCTCGAACCTGGCCGTGCACAACCTGGTCAGCCTGCTGACCGGCAAGCCCAAGCAGGGCGCCAACGTGCTGCTCACGGTCAGCGCCAAGGCCCAGCAAGCCGCATACCAGGGGCTGCAAAACGACGGCGGCCACCAGGCCGGCGTGGTCGCCCTCGACCCGACCACCGGGGCGATCCTGGCCATGGCGTCGACCCCGACGTTCAACCCGAACAAGTTCACCACGCTCAACGGCACCAAGTTCGACCAGATCGACAAGGCCTACCTGTCCGACCCGGCCCAGCCGCTGCTCAACCGGGCCATCAACGAGACCTACCCGCCCGGCTCCTCGTTCAAGGTGATCACCGGCTCGGCCGGGTTCTCGACCGGCAAGTACGCGGGACCGACCGCGACCATCGCGGCACCCCAGCCGCTCACGCTGCCCAACGGCAACCAGCTCAACAACGACGGCGGCGAGCAGTGCGGCGACGGCCACCCCCCGATCCTCGAGGCGTTCTACCTGTCCTGCAACACCGCGTTCGCCAACATCGGCATGAAGGTCGGCGGCCCCACGCTGCAGCAATACGCCACCAAGTTCGGCTGGAACGACTCGACGCTGACGATCCCGATGCAGGTCTCGGCCAGCGTCGTGCCTCGCGTCACCGACAAGTCCTTCACCGCGCTGAGCTCGATCGGCCAGTTTGACGACCAGGCCACGCCGCTGCAGGAGGCCATGGACGCCGCGGCGATCGCCAACCACGGCACGCTGATGCGGCCGTACCTGCTGCAGTCCGTGCAGGCGCCGGACCTGACCACGCTGGCCAAGACGCAGCCGTCGGTGCTGTCCCAGGCGGTCAGCTCGCAGGTGGCCGGCGACATGCAGCAGATGATGATCGCGGTGACCCAGAACCCGGCCGGCACCGCCTACCAGACCGCCGGGCCCCCGACCGTCGGCACGCTCGTGATCGCGGGCAAGACCGGGACGGCGGAGAACGGCCTGACCAACACCGCTACCGACGACGCGGTCTTCACCTGCTTCGCGCCCGCCAGCGACCCGAAGATCGCGGTCGGCGTCATCGTCAAGGGCGGCGGCTTCGGCGCCGCCGCCGCGGCCCCGATCGCAGTCAAGATCATCGAGGCCTACCTGGGGGTCAAGCAGTGACCGCTCTCCCGTGGCCCAGACCCAGCATCCGAGACTCCGGACCGCGCGCGGACCGCGCTCCCGCTGCGCTGGCCGGTCAGACCCATACAACGCAGGGCGGTAACGCAAAGTGCGAGACATGACTCAGCCACGGCTACTCGGCGGCCGGTACGAGCTTGACGGGATCGTCGGGCGCGGCGGCATGGCCGAGGTGTTCCGGGCCCGCGACATCCGTCTCGACCGCATCGTCGCGGTGAAGACCCTCCGCGACGACCTGGCGCGTGATCAGACCTTCCAGGCCCGGTTCCGCCGCGAGGCGCAATCCGCCGCGTCGCTCAACCATCCCAGCATCGTCGCGGTCTACGACACCGGCGAAGACATGGCCGGCCACACGCCGGTCCCTTACATCGTGATGGAATACGTCGACGGCCGGACCCTGCGCGACCTGCTGCGAGACGACCGCCGCCTGCTGCCCGAGCGCGCGATGGATATCACCGACGGGGTGCTGCGGGCCCTGGAATACAGCCACCGCAACGGCATCGTGCACCGGGACATCAAGCCGGGCAACGTGATGCTGACCCGGGCCGGCGACGTCAAGGTGATGGACTTCGGCATCGCCCGCGCCGTCAGCGACGCTCAGGCCACGATGACGCAGACCGCGCAGGTCATCGGCACCGCGCAGTACCTGTCGCCGGAGCAGGCCCGCGGTGAGCGGGTGGACGCCCGCAGCGACCTGTACTCCACCGGATGCCTGCTGTATGAACTGCTGACCGGGCGCCCCCCGTTCACCGGCGACTCGCCGGTCGCGATCGCCTACCAGCATGTGCGGGAGAACCCGATCCCGCCGTCGCGGGTGGACCCGGAGATCCCCGGCTGGGCGGACGCGATCGTGCTCAAGGCGATGGCCAAGGACCCCGGCGACCGCTACCAGTCGGCCGGGGACATGAGCAACGACATCCAGCGCGCGCTGCAGGGCATGCCCGTGGCCGCGTCGACCCGGATGGACAGCTACCAGGGCACCCGGCGGATGGGGGCGTCCACCCAGATGGCGGGCGCCACCAGCGCGATCCCGCCCTACGACTACGGGCCCGACGAGGGGCCGCCGGACGGCGAGGGCCGCAAGAAGTGGCCCTGGATCGTCGCCGCCCTGGTCGCGCTGGCCCTTATCGCGGGCCTGATCTGGGGCTTCGAGTTCGTCTCCGGGACCGGGGGCAGCAACGCGGTGCCGAACGTCGTGGGTCAGCCCCTGGCGGCGGCCCAGAGGGCCGTCGTGAAGGCGGGCCTGGAGCCGAAGGTCATCAACCAGGCCTCCAGCAGCGTGGCCAAGGGCGACGTGATCAGCACCAATCCCTCGTTCGGCACGAAGCGGCCCAAGAACAGCGTGGTCAAGCTGTTCGTGTCCACGGGTGCCGCGTTGGTCTCGGTCCCGGACGTGACCGGGGAGAATTCGGACACGGCCACGAGCACGCTCGACGGTGACGGATTCAACGTCGTTCCGAAACCCGCGGCCAACTCGACGCAGCCGCAGGGCACCGTGGTGCGGCAGAAGCCGGCCGCGAAGACGAAGCTGGCCAAGGGCAGCACCGTGACCATCTTCGTCTCGGGCGGCGGGACCAAGGTGCCGGGCGTGGTTGGGGAATCCCAGGCGGATGCAACTTCGCAGCTCGAGAACGACGGCTTCCACGTGAACGCGGTGAAGCAGAACCCGCCGAGCGGGGACGACTTCAGCCCGGGCACGGTGTGGCAGACCAACCCCTCGCCCGGCACTGTGCTTTCGCAGGGTGCCACGGTGACCATTTCGGTCGTCCCGGCGCAGACGGCGAGCCCGTCGCCGTCGCCGAGCATGTCGCCGTCGCCGAGCCCGTCGGACTCTAGCTCGCCACCGGGCCTATGAGCGGCCGCGGGCTTATAGAATTCGAGCAGCCAAGCAGGAGACGAGACCGTGCCTAAGTCCCGCGTCAGAAGCAAGGCGGTCTACACACCGCCACCGAAGTCAGCCAAGTCGAAAGTCAGCCCGCGCTGGCTGGTCCCAGCCATGCTGGGCTGCCTGCTGCTCGGCCTGGCCTGGATCGCGCTGTTCTACGTCACCACGGGCGACACGCCCGTGCAGAGCGCGCTCGGTGACTGGAACCTGGTCGCCGGCTTCGGGCTCATCATCGTCGGGGTAGGCCTGTCCACCAAGTGGCGCTGAGGCCGCCGAATCACAGTTCTGTGATTCGCGCACATGGTTGTCCACACCCTGTGGATAACCACGCCGAGCGGGGACCTCAGCCGAACTGAGCGACGAGCGCCGCGAGTTGATGATCCCGCACGATGACGCCGATGATCAGCAGAGCCACCAGGGCCACGGTCGCCCCGCCCTGGATCAGGGCCCGGTTGGCGCGCGGGGCGTAGGCGTAGGCGGCGGTGAGCAGCCCGCCGGCCAGGATCCCGCCCACGTGGGCCTGCCACGCGATGTTCGGGACGACGAACCCGAGTACGAGGTTCAGCACCACGACGGTGATGATCCACCGGCTGTCCAGGCGCAGGCGCCTCGCGACCACGAACCAGGCACCGAACAGGCCGAAGATCGCCCCGGATGCGCCGAGCGCCGGGGCGTTATACGGGGCGATGAAGTAATACAAGACCGAGCCGCCGAGCGCGCTGACCAGGTACACGGTGAGGTAGCGCCACCGGCCGAGCAGTTGCTCAAGCGCCGGCCCGACCAGGAGCAGCGCCCACATGTTGAACGCGATGTCGAGCAGCCCGAAGGCGCCGGTCCCCGGCAGGAACGCACTGGTGATGAGCCGGTACCACTGTCCCTCGGCCACGCCCTGCAGCGGGCCACCGGCCGTGAACCGGGCCAGGCCGAGCATCTCCCAGGCGTAGGCCAGGCTCGGATGGACCAGTTGCACGAGGTAGAGCAGGACGTTGATGGCGACAAGGACCTTGGTTACCAGCCCGCCGGACACGGCCCGGCCGCCGAACGCGCCGCCGGCCGTCCGGCTACCGCGGTTGGCGCTCTTGACGCAGTCCACGCATTGCTGGCCGACCGCCGCGGAACGCAGGCAGTCGGGGCAGGCAGGCCGGCCGCACCGGACGCAGGACACATAGGTCTCCCGGCCCGGGTGCCGGAAGCACGTCGGAACCTGCGTACCCGGGCTGGGGCCCGGTCCTGGCGTCTCGGTGGGGGGCACGGCCATGGTTCTATTCTTCGGACTGCTCGATCGAGACCGACTCGAGGACGACGTCCTGAGCGGGCCGGTCGTTCCGGCTGGTCTGCACCTGGCTGATCCGGTCGATGACGTCGCTGCCCTCGATGACCTCGCCAAAGATCGTGTGGCGGTTGTTGAGGTGGGGCGTGGGCACCGTGGTGATGAAGAACTGCGAGCCGTTGGTGCCGGGGCCCGCGTTGGCCATGGCCAGCAGGTACGGGCGGTTGAACGAGAGGTCGGGATGGAACTCGTCGGCGAACTTGTAGCCGGGTCCGCCGGTCCCGGTGCCGAGCGGGTCCCCGCCCTGGATCATGAACTGCGGGATAACACGGTGAAAGATCGTTCCGTCATACAGCCGGTCCTTCACGTGCTGGCCAGTCTGGGGGTCGGTCCATTCGCGTGACCCCTGAGCGAGGTCGACGAAGTTCCGCACGGTCTTCGGCGCGTGGTCCGGGAAAAGCCGGACACGCACCGTCCCCTGGCTGGTCTGCAGCGTCGCGGTAAGCGTGTTAGTCATGACAAGAATCCTCGCACGTTCAGCCTATTGCTCCGGCCACCGTGGCCGAACCAGCCGCACGTGAGCCTGCTCACTTACGGCAGCTATCCCGGCACGAAGCGATTGACCCGACGTTGCCGGGGAAGTGAGTGTGAGAACACCCATGGGAGGTCTCAAGTGTCCATTATGACCAAGAAGAACAGGGTTCGCGAGTCGGGTGACCGCGCGAAACAGCGTGCTCGCGACACCGCCAGCCAGGTGGTGCCGACGGCCAAGAACGCCGTCCCGATCGCGAAGAACGCCGGTCAAGCCGCCAAGCAGACCGCGGAAGACGCGGTCGCCTGGGCCGCGCCGCGGGTCAAGGACGCGCGCACCTGGGCCGCCCCGCACGTCGAGCAGGCCGGGCTCGCGGTGCGTGACAAGATCGCTCCGGCGATCTCCGAGAAGATCGCCCCGGCGGTCTCATCCGCGCTGGTCGAGGCCGCGCATCGGCTGGACGACACGCCCGCCAAGCGCCGGCGCTGGCCGCGGGTGCTGGCCGGGGTCGCGATGCTGGCCGCCGCGGGCAGCGCGGTCGCCGCGATCCTCATGCGGCGCCGTCCCGACTTCGCGGCCTTCGGGAGCGAGGGCTACAGCGCCGCGCCGGCTCCCGGCGCGGACGACGGGTCCGCGGCCACCCCGGCCACGGGCGCGAACACCCCGGCGACCGAGGACGAGGCCGCGGTCAACGGGCGCGCACGCACGTCCTGACCTCAGCTAAACGCATCCGGCCCGCCGGCCTCCGGCGGGCCGGATGCGTTTTATACGGGTCCGGCCATGACATGTGTCATGCGGGGTTCGTGACCGGCGGCACAGGATGCGGCCCGGCCGCGCCCC
>DATAVV010000436.1:0-4540 GCA_036267555.1 Streptosporangiaceae bacterium
CAGCTCGACCTCGAGGTAGTGGTCGCGGAACGTGTGGTTCTGCGCCGGGTCCAGCACCTCGAGCAGCGCGGCCGTGGGGTCGCCCCGGTAGTCGGCGCCGAGCTTGTCCACCTCGTCCAGCAGGATGACCGGGTTCATGGAACCGGCCTCGCGGATCGCGCGCACGATCCGGCCGGGCAGCGCGCCGACGTAGGTCCGGCGGTGACCGCGGATCTCGGCCTCGTCGCGGACGCCGCCCAGGGCGACGCGGGCGAACTTGCGGCCCATGGCCCGGGCCACCGACTCGCCGAGCGAGGTCTTGCCGACGCCGGGCGGGCCGGTCAGGGCCAGCACCGCGCCGCTGCGGCGGCCGCCGACGAGGGCCAGGCCCTTGTCCGCGCGGCGCTTGCGGACCGCCAGGTACTCGACGATCCGGTCCTTCACGTCATCCAGGCCGGCGTGGTCGGCGTCGAGGATCGCGCGCGCGGCGCCGATGTCGTAGGCGTCGTCGGTCGTGGTGTTCCACGGGATCTCCAGCACCGTGTCCAGCCAGGTGCGGATCCAGCTGCCCTCGGGCGACTGGTCCGAGCTGCGCTCCAGCTTGTCGGCCTCCTTGAGCGCCGCCTCCTCGACCTTCTCGGGCAGGTTCGCGGCCTCGATCCGGGCCTTGTAGTCGTCTTCCTCGGTGCCCGGCTTGCCGTCCAGCTCCGACAGTTCCTTGCGGATGGCCGCGAGCTGCTGGCGGAGCAGGAACTCGCGCTGCTGCTTCTCCATGCCCTCGCGCACGTCGCTGGCGATGGTCTCGGCCACGTCCAGCTCGGCCAGCGCGTCGCGGGCCCAGCCGGTCAGCCGTTCCAGGCGCTGCTCGGGGTCGATGGTCTCCAGCAGTTCGGTCTTCTGCTCGACCGTGAGATATCCGGCGTAGCCGGAGCTGTCGGCCAGCGCGGACGGGCTGGTGATGTTCTGCAGCACGTCGATGACCTGCCACGCGCCGCGCTTCTGCAGGATCGTCGAGGCGATGCCCCGGTACTCGCGGGCCAGTTCCTGGGCGCGCGCGCTGGCCGCGGGCTCGTCCACGACGGTGCCGTCGACCCACAGGGCCGCGCCCGGCCCGACGGTCCCGGTGCCGATCCGCACCCGGGACAGGCCGCGGATCACCACGGCGGGCTCGCCGCTGGGCAGGCGGCCGGTCTGCTCGATCACGCCGAGCGTGCCGACCGAGGAGTACTTGCCGCCGATCCGGGGGACCAGCAGCAGCTGAGGCTTGTCGTCAGCGTTCCGGGATTCGGAGGTGTTCGAAGCGCCGGACGCGTGTAGCCGGGCTGCCTCTATCGCCGCGCGAACCTCGGCTCCGGAGAGCTCCACCGGGACCACCATCGTGGGCAGGACGACGGTGTCGTCCAGCGGCAGCACCGGCAGAGAGAGGGTCTCGCTCATCAGGTCACTTCCCTGGTTGCTGTTTACTTAATTACATCCCTACAGCAGGGGGCGGCCTGATTTTGTTCCGGCTGGCGTTCGCGGTCAGCGGACACGTTCGGGCGGTATAGCAAGCCCCCGGGCCGCCTTGTTCCGGCCGGTGCCGCGTCCCGCCGCTTACACGTGCGTGGCCAGGCTGTTGCTGCCGGCCGGCAATGGCGGGAACAACGGCGGCACCGGGCGGTCACCCGGGCTCTCCTGCTGCGCGGCCAGCGCGGCCAGCGGTTAATGAGTTCGGCCGAAGCGCTTTCTAAATTGACGGCGACGTCGGCGTCTGGCCCGGCTAGCCCGCCAGCATCTGCTGAATGGCCTGGCGGGTGACTCCTAGTTCCCGGGCGATCTCGGCTTGCGAGAAGCCTTCCCCGATGAGACCACGCAGAATGTCGCGGCGCTCGGCGTGGAACTGCTGGGCCAGGCGCATATGCCGGACGGCCTCGCCGCGGACCTCCCTCAGGTGCTGGAAGGTCTCCTGGTAGTCCGAGACGTCAGCCTTTTTCCTTGCCATGCGCCCAGCATGACAAGGGAGGGTTGTCATGTCAAGGGGGGGTTGTCATCCTGGCCCGTACCTGCGGCCGGGCGCCGGGGGTGCGCCGGGGATGTTGCTACGGTCCCGTTATGGGTCGGCGTTACTGGCCGCCGCGGCGGCCGCGCAGCCGTGGCGTGGTCGCGCTCTTGGCGGCGGTCGCGGTACTGGTCATCGGCGGGGTCGCGGCCGGGGCCGTGGCCGCGGCGAGCGGGCCAGCGCCGATCGGCATCAGGAACCTGCGCATTCCCGTGGTCGACGGGCCGGGCCACAACCAGCACGTGGTGCTCGACGCCACGTTCTTCACCCCGGCCGGGCGCGGCCGGGCGCCCGCGATCATGCTCGCGCACGGGTTCGGCGAGACCAAGAACGCGGTCGAGCCACAGGCGCAGCAACTGGCCCGGGCCGGGTTCGCGGTGCTCACCTGGTCGGCCCGCGGCATGGGCAACTCCACCGGGCAGATTGCGCTGGACGCCCCGGACTACGAGGTCACCGACGTGGAGCAACTGGTGACCTGGCTGGCCCGGCAGCCCCGGGTGCTGCTCGACCACCCGGGCGACCCGCGGGTCGGCATCGCCGGCGCCTCCTACGGCGGCGCGATCGCGCTGCTCGCCGCGGCCTACGACCACCGGATCGACGCGATCGTGCCGGAGGAAACCTGGAACAACCTCGCCACCGCCCTGTTCCCGAACGCGGCGGGCGGCAGCCCCCTGGACGGCGTGTTCAAGCGGCAGTGGGCCGGGCTGCTGTTCACCGAGGGCGCCGCCGGCTTCGGCGCCTCGCTGTCCCCGGCCGAGCGCGAACGGCTGCAGGCCCAGGCGGCCCAGGGCGGAGCGGCGGAGGCCCGGGTCGCCCAGGAGATCCAGTGCGGCCGCTTCCTGCCGCAGGTCTGCGCTGCCTACCAGCAGGCCGCCACGCTGGGCCGGGCCACCCCGCAGATGATCACCCTGCTGGAGGCGTCCAGCCCGGCCAGCGTGGCCCGCCGCATCGACGTCCCCACGCTGCTGATCCAGGGCGAGAACGACTCGCTGTTCGGCCTCGACCAGGCCAACGCGAACTACCAGGCGATCAGGCGCAACGGGGCGCCGGCCGACATGGTCTGGTTCGCCGGCGGCCACGACGGCGGCAACCAGGAGGCCAGTCGGCTCACCGACCTCACCCAGGCCTGGTTCGACCGGTGGCTGATGCCGCCCAGCCGGCCGTGGCATCCCGGGTCGCGGCCGGCGGCCTCGGCGCGCGAGGGTCAGCCGGCGTTCGCGGTCACCCGGGTCAAGGGCTTCGACCCTGCGACCGACGAGCAGGTGCTGGACGTGGCCACCGCGCCCGCCTACCGCGGCCTGAACGGGACCCGGCGCACCCAGGTCCGCCTGTCCGGCCCGGCGCAACCGGTCGTCAACCCGGCCGGCGGCGCGCCGCCGTCGATATCGGTCTTCCCCGGCGCCGGCTCGCTCGGGGCGGCGGGCGGCTCCGGGATATCCGGGGGCGGCCTCGCCTTCGACGTGCCCGGCCAGAGCGCCTTCTTCCAGTCGGCGCCGCTGCGGGCTCCGCTGCAGGTGACCGGCTCGATGACCGTGCGCATCCGGGTCGCAGGCACCGCGCAGGTGACGCTGTTCGCCAAGGTCTACGACGTGGACCAGGCCGGCAACGCGACCCTGCCGTTTTCGCTGGCCGCGCCGCTGCGCGTGGCCAACGCCGGCTCGGGGCGGGTGGTCACGATCACGCTCCCGGCCATCGACTACCAGTTCGCCGCCGGGCACCGGCTCCGCCTCGCGCTGACCGCCACCGACTTCGCCTACGCCACGCCGGCGGCGCCGGCCACCTACCTGGTCGCGCTGGCCGGGCGCGGGCTCACGGTGCCGTCCGATCCCGCCCTGGCCGTCTCCGGCACCGGGGTCCCGTGGTGGACCTGGGCCGCGCCCGCCGCCGCGTTGCTGGCCGCGGCACTGCTTCTCACCGCCGGCCGCCGCCGGGCCCAGGGCGCGCTCCTCACCGCCGGCCGCCGCCGGGCCCAGGGCGGCGGGTACCGCCAGGAACTGGCCGCGGTCCCGCTGGAGATCACCGGGCTGACCAAGCGCTACCGCGACGGCCAGCTCGCGGTGGACGACCTGTCGCTGCGGGTAACCCGCGGGCAGATCCTGGGCCTGCTCGGGCCGAACGGAGCGGGCAAGACCACCACCCTGCGCGCCCTCATGGGCCTGCTGCACCCCGACGCGGGCACGATCACGATCTTCGGCCACCAGGTCCACGCCGGGTCCGCGGCGCTGTCCCGGCTGGGCGCGTTCGTGGAGGGACCCGGCTTCCTGCCGCACCTGTCGGGCCGGGCCAACCTCGAGATGTACTGGCGCGCCGCCGGGCGGTCCGCCACCGACTCGCATGCCGAGGAGGTGATGGCGATCGCGGGCCTGGGCGCGGCCATCGACCGGCCGGTGCGCGCCTACTCGCGCGGCATGCGCCAGCGGCTGGCCATCGCCCAGGCCATGCTCGGGCTGCCCGACCTGCTGGTGCTCGACGAGCCGATGAACGGTCTCGACCCGCCGCAGATCAGGGAGATGCGCGACGTGC